>CAZBIN010000026.1:8667-21123 GCA_964491995.1 uncultured Orrella sp. | reverse complement strand
AGCTCCAGTGGGTCACAGAACTCGTCATCCAGGCGGCGCAGCAGACCATGTATGCGCTGCAAACCGTTAATGGTTCGTAGAAAGACCTGTCCGTTTCGCACGGTCAGGTCAGGGCCTTCGACCAGCGGTATTCCCAGGTAGCGGGCCAGGTAGGCGTGCTCGAAATAGGTCTCCGAGAATGCACCCGATGAAAGCAGGGCAAACCTGGGCGCTCCGTTGGAGATTGAAGCCGTCTGTGCCTCCAGCGATTCCAGCAGTCGGCGATAGCTCGAGCCGATGTGCTGGATTTTCATGTCGCGGTACGCCTGAGAAAAAAGGCGAGACACAATCAGGCGGTTCTCCAGCGCGTAGCCTAGACCGGAGGGGGCCTGAGTGCGCTGTCCGACGACCCACCAGCGTCCGTCCGGTCCACGCGCGATGTCAAACGCGACGACATGAAGGTAGGCGCCGTTGAGGGGAGTGACTCCGTGCAGTGCATGCAGATAGCCTGGATTGCCCAGCACCAGCGCGCTGGGCAGGTAGGCGGCTTTGAGAAGATGCCTGTCGCTGTATACATCCTTCAGGATGAGGTTGAGCAACTCGGCCCGCTGTGCCAGCCCTTGACTGATGACGCGCCATTGCGCAGAGTCGATCAACATGGGCAGTGGATTGAGTGACCAGGGTCTGGCATGATCCTGGGTGTCAGCGTAAACGTTGTAGGTCACACCGTTGAGGCGAATGACCCGGTCAATGGTCTGGGCGCATTCCGGCAGATTCTCAAAACCCGCCAGGCCGATGCGCGCAAAAAATTCGTTCCACAGCCCGCGTAACTGTCCCTTTGGTGTTCTTAGTTCGTCAAAATGACCAGGCTTGGCCCGACCAATATGGGTGTTCAGTGCCTCGAACAGGTCGACAGGCACACTCGAGTCAGAGTTGGGTTCCCGTATTGCAGAATGACCGGTTGGTGGATTCATTTGATTTCCGTGCGGGCGACGCAGACAGTTGCGCGAAGTTTAAAGATAATTGACTTTGCGGGCAGGTATCTTCATCGTAATGGTGCATTCTTGCACAATCTCGGTGCCAGTCGTGTGAAGGGCAGCAGACCGGATGTTGCAGGTCTGTAGAAAAGTCAGCAAGATCAAAGGCTTCAGGAGGCTTTAGGAAGCAAGTTGTATGCCAACCTGGGTTTCATGTTCTCGTGGTGAGCGTATGCTTGGCACCATAGGGAAAATGGCATAAAACTTGCTCGCAAAGTGGCTGCGACCACCACAAATCCCAGCGTGGTTGCGCTTTTTTCAGAACCGCCAGATCCCCTCTAGCAGCGATGCGTCCGGGGATCTGGCCAGAGCAGGGTTGATTTCATGTCCGAGCCAGGAAGTTTTACGCCTTTCGACGAGATGTTGATGGACTCGATTGCCGCCGCTTCGCCCGATGGCTACCTTCAGTCGCAAGTCCGGCCCCATTACACGAAATTGCAACAGTGGTTGAGCTCGCAGGATAAGGATCACCTTCGGGCCCGACACGACGAGGCAGAGCTGCTTTTCAAGCGGGTCGGCATCACGTTTGCGGTATACGGTGATGGTGACGGCACAGAGCGCACCATTCCGTTTGATATTGTGCCGAGGATCTTTCCTCACTCTGAATGGCAACGCCTGCAGGCCGGGCTCGAACAGCGGGTCAGAGCGTTGAATCTGTTTCTGCATGATGTCTATCATGATCAGAACATTCTCAAAGCCGGGGTCATACCGGCTCGGCAGGTGCTTGACAATAGCCAGTATCGACCCGAAATGCAGGGTGTGGATGTCCCTCTGGATGTTTACGCCCATATCGCTGGCATTGACATTGTGCGTGCCACGCATGGTCAGGGCGAGGGGGAGTTTTTTGTGCTGGAAGACAACCTGCGGGTTCCCTCCGGCGTCTCCTACATGATCGAGAACCGCAAGATGATGATGCGGCTGTTTCCGGATTTGTTCTCGAGCCACCGCGTGGCACCTGTCGAGCATTATCCGGACCTTTTGCTCGATGCATTGCAGCAAGCCGCTCCCGGCCAAAAGAAATACTGTAATGTGGTTGTCCTCACGCCGGGCATGTACAACTCCGCGTATTTCGAGCATGCATTTCTTGCACAACAGATGGGCGTCGAACTGGTGGAGGGCAAGGACCTGTTTGTCGAGGATGACGTTGTTTACATGCGTACCACCCAGGGGCCGCGACAGGTCGACGTGATTTATCGCAGGGTGGATGACGATTTTCTTGATCCTCAAGCGTTTCGCGCCGATTCTGTGCTCGGACCGCCGGGATTGCTGCGTGCCTATCGTGCGGGTCATGTCGCGATCTGCAATGCGGTGGGCACCGGGGTTGCGGATGACAAGTCCATTTACCCCTATGTGCCTGAGATGATTCGCTTTTATCTGAGCGAAGAGCCGATTCTCTTGAACGTGCCGACTTTCATGTGCCGCAAGCCCGATGAGCTTTCCTATGTTCTGGCGAACCTGGCCAGCCTTGTGGTTAAGGAAGTTCATGGTGCAGGTGGCTATGGAATGCTCATCGGACCTGCGGCAAGTAAGGCCGAGCTTTCGGCTTTCCGCGCCCGTCTGATCGAGCGACCGGATAACTACATTGCCCAGCCCACTTTGTCGCTCTCAAGCTGTCCCACGTTTGTCGGTGCCGGCATTGCTCCGCGCCACATCGATCTGCGTCCGTTCGTTCTCTCAGGCAAGCACGTCCGCATGGTCAAAGGGGGCTTGACTCGGGTCGCGCTCAAGGAGGGTTCTCTGGTGGTCAATTCATCCCAGGGTGGCGGTACTAAAGATACCTGGATTCTGAACTAGCTGGAGGTGGCGAGATGCTCTCAAGAACTGCCGACCATTTGTACTGGATGGCTCGTTACACTGAGCGGGCCGAGAACACGGCCCGCATGCTTGATGTCAATTACCAGATGTCACTGATGCCTCAGTCCGAAGAGACCGCGACGGCAGCATGGCGAGCCATGCTGGATATTTCAGAACTTTCCGAGTCGTTTGATAAAAGCTACGGCGCACTCACGCCGCTGAATGTACTGTCTTTCATGACCGTTGACATCAACAATCCCTCTTCGATCATGCAGTGTCTGCGCGCGGCTCGCGAGAATGCACGTGCGGTTCGCGGCTCGATCACCACGGACTTGTGGGAGACCATCAACACCACGTGGCTTGAGGCGCAGCGCCTGGTTGGTCAAGGTGTGTTGAAGCTGTCTGCGGGGGACTTTTTTGAGTGGGTCAAGTTTCGCTCCCACCAATCCCGCGGCGTTTACACCGGCACGCTCTTGCGTGATGAGGTTTTTAATTTCATTTCTCTCGGCGTGTTTCTCGAGCGTGCGGACAATATTGCCCGATTGCTGGACGTCAAATTCCATGCAGTCGAACAGTACTCTGGCGAGACGCTCGATGAGGTTGATGAGTATTATTACTGGGGCTCCATCCTTCGCTCGGTGTCTGCATTTGAAAACTACCGCAAGGTTTATCGCAATGTCATTACGCCCGAACGCGTGGCAGAGCTTCTCATCCTGAAAACCAACAACCCTCGCTCTCTGGTGGCCTGCATGGAGCAAGTGGTCGATCTGTTGCCCAGGGTGCGAAACAAGCTGTCCGGATCGACCGAGCACGAAGCCAGAAGCATGCTCGCAGAGCTCAGGGATCTGGAGATTGAAGAGATTTTTGAAATGGGCACACATGCGTTTTTGACGCAGTTTCTCGAACGGGTCAACGACCTCGGTATTGGTATCAGCAATCATTTTCTGGTGCCGGTCGTTGATGCCGAGCCAGAAGACGTGGTCTGAGAAAAAGTCCAGACAATGATCGAAGCCGGATCGCGTGACAAAGACTGGAAAATTGCGGGTGCCGGGCTGTGCGGTCTGGCATTGGCGCTGGGCGTGGGCAGGTTCGCCTATACGCCGTTGCTGCCCATGATGCAGGCTGATCAGGGCATGTCTCTGCAGACAGGCAGCTGGCTGGCTCTGATCAATATGTTCGGCTACCTTCTCGGTGGGCTCAGCGGCAAGTATCTGACTGGTTATCCGGTGCGTTACGCCCGACTCTCATTTCTGTGCATCGTCGCGAGTCTGTTTGGCATGGCGCTGAGCAGCAATCCGTTTTTGTGGGGCTTCTGGCGCCTGCTCGCCGGTGTCTGCAGTGCCTGGATGATGATCATGGTCTCGATGCTCACCTTGCCTCGTCTGCTGGGCTCGCCAAGACTGCCCGGGCTTGTCTATTCTGGTGTGGGTTCGGGCATCGCGATTGCAGGAGCGCTATGCGCGATCTTTGTCTTGCTGGAACTGACATCGAGTACTGCCTGGATGGCATTAGGGGCGGCATCCCTCCTGTTGGGGATACCGCTGTGGGGTGTTTTTCGATCGACATGGGATCTATCGGCAGTCAGGTTGCCAGCCAGGGGGTCTTCAGGTGGTGAGCCCGCTGAGCCAGTGAATGAGTCGCGGCTCTGGCTGCTGGTGGTTTGCTATGGACTCTATGGGTTTGGCTATATTTTGCCGGCAACCTATCTTCCTGCCCAGGCCAGGCTGCTGCTCGAACAAAGCTGGACCTACAGCCTGGCCTGGCCAGTGTTTGGCGTGGCGGCGGCACTGTCGACGCTGGTTGCGAGCGTGGTGGCGGCACGGATGGGTCTGCTGACCACCTGGTTGTATGCCCAGATACTGTTGTTGATCGGGGTACTCACGCCGATTGCTGTGGGTAACATGGCCGGCATTCTGTTTGCCTCGCTTTGTGTCGGGGGCACTTTTGTTGTGATCACGCTGGTTGCCATGCAAGAGGCCAACAGGCGCGCGAAGGCGCAGTCGGGGATCTGGATGGCACGATTGACAGCAGCCTTCGCACTGGGACAGGTTCTGGGTCCGGCCGCAATCGTCCTTCTGCGGGGGCGTCTGGAGTCAGGGCTGTGGCTGGCTGCTGCAGCCTTGCTGATTGCATCCCTGGCGCTGGGCTGGCAGGCGCGTCAAGACAGTCAGGTCTCGAGGAGGTGATAATCTCTCGCTATCTGATACGACAAGCATGCAAGCCTTGATTAAAAACTGGTGTTACCAATATCTGTCGATACTTGAGTTGCGTCATGGATTGTTCCAGGACGCGCAGATCAATCGCGCAGTCGCGGCTCAGCAGGTGTCCTCAGCGGATCAGTTGCTTGATCGAGCCTGGCGCCTGGCCAGTCACCAGCGCAGTCTGGAGCAGATTACCCGGATCCAGCGCTATCTGACCTCAATCATCTTGTTCCTGTTTCTGATCGCACTAGGTGTTGGTGGCAGTGCAGCAATGACAGCGCTTGGGTCTGGCAATACCCCCGTCAATGTGATCTGGAGCCTTCTCGGGCTGCTCTTGATGCCCACAATCACACTGGCCCTGTGGCTGGTTTCTCTGGCCTTGAATTCGGCGAGCCCACCCTGGTTTGGCAGAGTCTGGCAGGAGATTTCAACGCGCCTGCTGGGGCGGTCCTCACTTCTGGATGCCTGGAAGGCATGGCTGGAGCTTGCCCGTCAGGCGGGTGCTCTGACACTTTGGCTTGCGCTGATGTCGCACCTGATCTGGCTGGCGCTATTGTCGGGCGGTGTGATTGCGATGGTGGCGGCCTTCAGCCTGAAGCATTACACCTTTGTCTGGGAAACGACCTGGCTGTCGGTTGATGCCTTTGTCAGTCTTGCCCTCTTGATCGGTGGTCCTTTGAGCTGGTTTGGCTTCTCAGTACCCGATGCGGCGTCAATTGCAGCCAGCGGCAACCATGCACTTGATGTCCCTGTGGTTCGAATGCAGTGGGCTAACTGGCTGGTCGGTTCGGTATTTGTGCTGGGGGTCTTGCCGCGCCTGCTGGCGGCAATGGGTTGTTTGTTTGCAATCTGGCGTTGTTACGGGCGCTATAGCCCCAATCCGAACACCGCTTACGCAAAAGCGGTGCTGGCACAGATCCGGCATGATGCGGCAGTTGAACTGCGTGACGGACCGCCGGGTGCGAAGGATCAGTGGCAGCCCTTGCACAACCCGTGGCAAGGCGAGTCGGGCGATATTGCCGTGGTGGGTCTTGATCTGAAACAGATGCCGGAATGGAGCAAGGCCTGGCCCGGACTGGGGATCGTTGATGATCGCCAGACAAGGGCCGATGCGCTGGCTTTACTCAAGGGCCGTCCGCCTGAGCGGTTGCTGATTGTCGTCGATGCCGGGCAGACGCCTGACAGAGGCTCCATATCTCTCGCACGCGAACTTGCCTCTTTTGCAGGCAAGGCCAAGGTGGTGATGCAACCCCGGGAGGGTGGGGCTGACCGCAGTGATCTGTGGCTTGCCAAACTGATCGAGGCGGGCATGGAGTTACCTTTGCGCAGCCATCAACAGGCGACGCAATGGCTGGGTGGAGCCAGCCATGGGTAATGCCACACTGATACACATCGCAGTCGTGGGTCATACCAACACCGGTAAAACCTCTTTGCTGCGAACACTGACGCGTGACAGGCTGTTTGGCGAGGTTGCCGATGCGCCGGGGACCACGCGTCATGTCCAGGCTGCGATGTGCTGGCTGGACGGTCAAGCAGTACTCGCATGGCACGACACGCCTGGACTGGAAGACAGCATCGCGTTGCGTGACTGGATTGAGTCTGTGCCCGGCAGTCAGGGTCTGGCGCATGGGCAGCGACTTGAAAGATCGGACCGCATCGAACGTTTTCTATCTGACGATCAGGCAGCGCAGCGCTTTGAGCAGGAACACCGGGTACTGCAACAGGTCGTCAAAAGTGATGCGGTTCTGTATGTGATCGACACCCGTGATCCGGTTCTGCCCAAGCATCGCGACGAGCTTTATTTACTGAGCGCCTGCGCCAAACCGGTATTGCCGGTGTTGAACTTCATTGCCAGTCCGCACGCTGAGCCTGAGCCGTGGGTGCAGGCTTTGGCCCGTTTGGGACTGCATGTTTATTTGCGATTCGACACGGTTTCACCGCCCCTTGATGGTGAGGCACTCGTGTTCGAGACGCTGGGCCTGCTGCTGTTGCCGCACCAGCCAGTGCTGCAGCGTCTGGCCAGCGATGCGCAGAAAGCCCGTATGCAAAGGCGCGAGGAGGCGCTGGCACTGATCGCCGAGATGCTGGTCAATGTGGCCTGTGCACATGCCTATAGCGACTCCGACAGCGAGACACTCCAGCGCGTCGTCGAGCAGCAGCAAAGTGATGTCCGGGTGGCAGAACAGCAGTGTGTCGATGCGTTGCTGGTGTTGTTTCAGTTTGGACGTGACGATTACCTGCCGGCTCGCCTGGCCTGGTCCGACGGACGCTGGCAGACGGATCTGTTTAGCGCCGATGCGATGCGCGACGTTGGTGCTCATCTTGGAAAGGGAGCGGCTGCAGGCGCATTGGCAGGCGCAGCGATCGATGTCATGAGTGCGGGCCTGACGCTGGGCACGGGTACGCTGATTGGTGCTGCTGCAGGCACTGCCTGGCAGGGTCTCGAGCGCTGGGGTCATGATCTGCTGGCCAAGGTCAAGGGGGAAAGGTCCGTGCGGGTCAGTGATCAGGTGGTGGTGGTTTTAGCCATGCGCCAACTGCAGTTGCTTGATGCGCTCGAGCGCCGAGGACATGCGGCACAAGGCCCGGTGCGTCTGGAGCCACAGTGGTCCGCCAAGTCGCTGTCACAGGCAGATCTGGTCACGCAGCTTGCCGCCGCCCGTCGTCATGATCAGTGGTGCGCGCTCAAGCGACCAAAGCCGGACAGTGCGCAGCGTCAGATGCTTGTCGACAGTATCGCCAGGCTGCTTAATGATGCACTGCAAAACAAATCGGTGCAAAAGCGGTTACACTGATGCTGTAGCCGCTTGTACCAGTCCCCGCGGCGTTTCTGGCCTTTCGCGCCAGCAGCTCATCTAAAAACGATGAGTTTCATCTAAAGTTCGCATGTCCTGATTGGAGTTGATCGCAAGGTCGACCGGCACTGCGATCGGAGTTATTGCTTGTCCACTATTCAAACGTTTTCCGGCCTCGGGCTGGATGATCGTCTTGTTCGCGCGTTGCGTGAAGAAGGCTACGAAAATCCCACACCTATCCAGACCCAGGCGATTCCTGAGGTTCTCGCTGGACGTGATTTGCTGGCTGCCGCTCAAACCGGCACTGGCAAGACGGCAGGGTTTGCTTTGCCGATTCTGCATCGGTTGATGAATTCGCCCGCTGCAGCGAGCGCGCCAGGTTCACCTCGTGTGCTGATTCTGACCCCGACGCGCGAACTTGCCGCGCAGGTTCATGAGTCGATTGTCACCTATGGACGTCATGGATCGGTGTCTTCACTGGTCATGTTCGGGGGTGTCAATATCAACCCGCAAATCACCGCGCTCAGAAAGCGTGTTGATGTGCTGGTGGCCACCCCGGGGCGTCTGCTCGATCACGTCGGTCAGAAGACGCTGGATCTTTCACGTCTCGAAATTCTGGTGCTTGACGAGGCTGACCGCATGCTTGACATGGGGTTCATCCGCGACATTCGCAAGATCATGATGCTGTTGCCGCGCCAGCGCCAGAATCTGTTGTTTTCTGCCACGTTCTCGGACGAAATCCGCGAGCTTTCCAAAGGCATTCTGAAGAACCCTGTGGAAGTTTCGGTTGCTGCGCGCAATGCGACAGCGGACAGGGTTCAGCAGGAAGTTCACATGGTTGATCAGGCCTACAAGCGTGATCTGCTCAGTCACATCATTCGCGAAAGCGGATGGCATCAGGTGCTGGTTTTTACCCGCACCAAGCACGGTGCCAACCGGCTCGCAGAAAAACTGGTCAAGGACGGGCTGTCTGCGGCTGCCATTCATGGCAATAAGAGCCAGAGTGCGCGCACCAAAGCACTTGAGGGCTTCAAAGCCGGCAAAGTGGCTGTACTGGTGGCAACCGACATTGCCGCCCGTGGCCTGGACATCGAGCAGTTACCTCAGGTTGTGAACTTCGAGCTGCCCAATGTGCCTGAAGATTACGTGCACAGAATCGGGCGCACAGGCCGTGCAGGTGCTCAAGGTCAGGCGCTGTCGCTGGTGGATAAAGAAGAGATCAAGTACCTCAAAGCCATCGAGCGTCTGATCAAGCAGTCGATTTCGCAAACGGCTTTGCCTGATGACTGGAAACCCTCTGCGGCTAGCGCTGATGTCGCGTCACCTCGGCCGCCTGTCAGGCAGCAGCAAAGACAGAGTCCGGGTGGTGGTCGTGCGCGCAATGACGCAAAACCGGCAGCCAGGCCTGCTGCCCCGGCCGGCAGATCGCAACAACGGTCATTCAGACCGCGCGCAGTCGTTTAAAGCACCTTGCGGAGTCGAGTGCTGAAAAGCGCTCGTACCACCGTGCAGCACAGCCCCGGTTTGCATTGATAGCAATCGGGGCTGTTTGCATTCCAGCGTGAAGGGTTGGCTGCAGGCGAAGGCACAAAGTGATGCTCTGGGGACTGCCCGTTGAGAACTATCTGTTGTGAACATCGGGATGTGCTTTCGGTGCGATCATGCGGCTTGTGCTGAGGCAGGTGATAAATGAACCGGCAGAATGACCGGCAGAATAACTGGCAGAAATCTGTGATAATTTCACTGTAAGCTTTTGCATTTTTGATAAATAGTATAAATTTATCAAAATCTTAAGTATTCATTTTGAGGCTTAACAGAGTCTTTGAAGCGTAGCGTATTAACCGGCAAAAATTTTCTCGGGAATATCGTGTACAACCATCCCTCCCAGTTCACACCGCTCATCCCTGGGCAGGCCGCTTTTGATCGTTTGGTCGACAACGCTTCTGATGTGGTGGCGCAGTCTTACGCGCTGACGCAAGCGGCGCATCCTTCGACGCTCGATCGAATTCGCGCTCTTGTGCGATCAATGAACTCTTATTACAGCAATCTGATCGAAGGACAAAGTACCCATCCGGCAAATATTGAAAGGGCTTTGCGCGATGACTTTTCTGCAGATCCAGACATTGCCAGAAAGCAGCGGATTGCGCTGGCGCACATTTATGCCGAGCAACAGATGCAGGCGCACCCTTTGGCGTTTAGTCACCCGTTTTCGATTGAGATAGTGAAAGCTTGTCACCAGGCTATTTATGACAAGCTGGAGGGGGGTGATCGACTCGCCGAGGATAATTGCCTTGTGGTCGGTGGTGCGATACGGGATCGTGATGTACAGGTCGGGCGACATCTGGCACCCGTGCATGGCAGCATTGAGGCATTCTTGGAGGCGTGGCAAAAGCAATATGACCGCCCTTGGAGTGATGCGCAACGTGTTGTTGTGGCGGCGTTAGCGCATCATCGACTGGCCTGGCTCCATCCTTTTGTTGACGGCAACGGTCGGGCAGCTCGTTTGCAAACGTACCTCGCATTATTTCCAGTTACCCAGGGCCTTTGGTCAGTGAATCGCGGGTTGGCCAGAAACCTTACCAAAGAAAACGGGTATTACCACGCCATGGCCTCTGCGGACACGCTTCGTCAGGGCGATTACGATGGTCGAGGCAACCTTTCAGAAAAGGCATTTGTTAACTGGGCGCAGATGTTTATTGACACATGCCGTGATCAGGTTGCCTTTCAGCGCAAGATGCTGGATTTCGACACAATGAAAGCTCGCATCGAGGCGCTGGTATTCTTTTGCCAATCCCAATCCAGGAACATTCGTCAAGAAGCGGCTTTGCCGCTATACCACCTTTTTGCTGCCGGTCCGCTGATGCGAAGTCAGTTCGCCCAGATGACCGGGCTTGGAGAGCGCTCTGCACGCTATTTAATTTCGGCGTTGCTTAAAGAAGGGCTCGTGACGAGTTCTGCGCACAATGCACCTCTCGCGTTTGGACTGCCTCACAAGCATCTGCACTTTTTGTTGCCGAACTTGTACCCCGAGGCCAGTATGGCCAACACCGAAGATATTCCGAGGCACATGGAGAGTCGCCCGTCTTGAACCGGCAGGCAGCGGATTTCGTCTGGTGCTATTGGCAACGCGACTGGGACCAACAGTACCGACATGGACACGATAATGACCGGCACCCTGGGAAGCCGACTGGCACATCTCCAGTCCGGATCAGGCTGTGGCAGAGCAAATCCAGCTCAGCCACAATGCTCGGTTCAAGCGATTAGTTGAAATCAACGTATGGCGTCAGCCCACCGGGTTGCAATTGCAGGTCGCCGGCCCAGGGTTTGAAGAAATAGCGCAGATACACCATGAATCGGCTTGGCATGAAATCCTGACCACGCTGCAGGTCAAACGCTGCTCCGAGAACCCAGTGATTGCCGACGCGGCGCTCGAGTGCCCCGCGAAGCGTATACCCAAAACCAGTGCTGGTGCCACCCGTGCTGGTGTTGGATGTCAACAGGCTGGCCGGGGTTGCACCTTGATTGAGGAGCGCGTTGACGGGTCCCGGCATGGCTCCCATGAGCGGATAGTACGTCTGGTCATTGGTGCTTGCCACCGACACGGATACCGAACCTTGCAACATCAGCGCCCAGTCGTCCCAGCGTCTCGCATAGCCAACGGGCAACCCGATGGATGCGTACATCTGCGGACTGTAGTAGCCACCCTGACCGAATGTGAAATTGCCCAGGTTTTGTGCATAACTCCAGTACATCGCGTTCACGCCCACTGTCAGCAATTCATTGGGCGTGTTGATGATGCGCCGATAGTAGCCCGCCATGGCCCGAAACCGCGTGTTGTCTGCAACGTTGGTGCCCGTGAGTTTGTGGTATCCAATGTTTGCCCAGACACCGTCAGCGAGCCCTTTGTCCCAGCTCAGGCTCAGCGTGGCACCAGTGGACACCACACCGCCCCAGACGATGCCTGTTCTGGGGTCTGTGGCACCTGCCAGAGAAAGCAACGAGTTGGCCATCGGACGACGTGACACCGTCAGACGCCAGCCCAGGTCACCCAGATCACCCAGTACGTTGACGCCGCCGGTCCAGTTTGAAACCGGAAACGATGAGGGTGTGCGCCCCAGATCAAATCCCCAGCGGCTATCCTGCCAACCGAGCGCAAAGGCCGTACCATCGACCTTTTGCGTTGGCACGTCGCGGCATCCCGGCAAAGAGACGGAAGTGCCTGCGGCTGTCTGACCATTAAAGATACAGGTGCCAAAGCGTTCATCGATCTCACCGGTTGATGTCGTGCCGAAGCTTCCGGCATTCATTTGAATGTAGTCGGCACGCAGAAATCCCACACCACTTGCAATTGGATAGTCCATCTGCATCATGGTGGTGGTTGCCCGCAGCTGTGACAAACCGGGCGTGCCATCGTTTCTGAACCAGTTGTCTGCACTGAGCGTCAATGTGGGATTGGTTCGCCTGTACAGCGCCGAGGCGTCGGCGCGAATGCTGCTTTGCAACCAGTCCAGCGGCGCATCGGGGGTGCGCATGGCACGCGTGAAGCTCGCATCGTCCGGTGTCTGATCTGGCGAATCAGGCATCAGCAGGCCTGAGCCTATCATCGCTTTGCGATAGTTCTCCAGCGCGAACTGCGGATTCTCGGCTGCA
>CAZBIN010000026.1:1859-8657 GCA_964491995.1 uncultured Orrella sp. | reverse complement strand
TGCACTGAGGCGAGCATAGTCACGGTAGGCCAGTGGACTGACAGGCCCCGGGCGTTGGGTGAGCTCGTTGAGAATGGCGATGGCCTGCTCCCGATCTCCAGCCGCTGCCCACAGCATGGCAAGACGACGCTGTGCGTTGACGTCTTCGACGGGAATCTTGAGAGGGGTCTGGCTCAGTTGCTGCCGGACTTTTGCAAGGTCCCCCTGGGCCGCCCAGGTTTCAAGTTCACCGAGCCGGGCGTCCGTGTTGCCAGGCTCGCGTGTCAGTATCGCCTGATAGGTATCGAGCGCCTTTTGATAGCGGCCCTGCAGCAGGGACCATTCAGCAACCTGAAGTTCGAGCGCGATGCTGCCAGGAGGCTGCTCAAGCAAGGCGATTGCGCCGTCGACGTCTCCGCTGTCATAGAGCGTCTGGGCCTGGGCTACCCGCATCCGGGTCTGCAGTCGCTCGGACAAGGCATGCATTTCGGGTGTCCACTGCTTTGGCGCCACAGCATCCAGCGCGGTCATGCCCTGCGCCCAGCGATCTTGCGATTCGAGCAGCAAACCGTAGGCATAAACACTGGTGGGATCGGTGGGATACTTGTTCAGGTGTCGCTGGTATGCAGAGAGCGCTGCCTGGGGCTGACCCGCCATTTGCAGGCTGCTGGCGAGTCGGTAGCTCAGCCACGGGTCGTTCAGGTCCAGTGCTTGCGCCTGGGTGAGCCATTGAGCGGCTTCTTGCCAGTTTCCCTGCGCCTGGGCAGCCAGTGCTTTGTTCTCCAGTTCTGCGATCTTGAAAACCCGTTTGAGTTCTGACAAATAGCGCTGTTGTGAGGGTGGGAACTGGTTCAGACGGGCGAGTGCAAGTTCCGGGGTCAGTGTCGCCAGATAACGTTGCAAACCGCGCTGGGCGCCTGGGTCAGACGGATCAAGGTCAAAGGCTTGCCGGTAAAACTTCCATGCCTGATCGTTGCGCTTTTGTGCCAGAGCAACATCGCCCAGACCCACCACGGCAAAAAGATTGCCCGGGTCTTGCTGGTGGGCTTGCTCGTAGAGTTGTTGCGCTCGCACCCAGTCAGCGCGCTCCATGGCCTGACTGGCCTTCTCGAGCAGTATCCAGTATCCCGTGGCGTCGATCAGACTGATCCAGCGCGAGACAGCGTCGACGCGTGGTTCGTTGTCTTTGGCAAGCTCAAAATATTTGAGAGCCTGTGCCCTGTCACCCGATCGCATATAGGCAAGACCCAGTGCACCAAGAAACTCCGGATCGGTCGGATAGGCTCGCACCGCGGCCTGAAGGCGAATCATGGCTGTCGTACCTTCTCCGGCATCAGTCAGCGCAACGCCTTCTTTGCCGCCGCGCCAGACGGGATCAGCCAGGAGACGACGCTGGCGTTCAAGAATGGCGCGCGCATCTGGCTCGAGCCGTGTGCCCGAGTAACGCGATACAAAGTCACTCCACAACGCTTGCGTCTTGTCGGTGATCGGCAGGCTTACCAGATACTCGTATTCTCTGGCCGAGGCGGTTTCACGCTGGCTGGAAATTTTTCCCAGGGCGTTCAGGTATGCCATGGCCTGCTCGGGCTTGCCATCTGAAAAGCTCAAATTGGCCAAGGCAAGCAAAGTACCCGGATGACGAGGATACCGCTTGTTAAGCTGGGTCAGTTCCCGAATCGCAAGCTCGCGACTGGCGGCTTCGCGCGACCGCAGCTGCCAGTACTCCAGCGCAAGATCTGCGGTTGGATAAGCGCCCTTCAGAACGTCGTCATAGGCCTTTCGGGCCTCTTCGACTCGCCCAACCGCAGAAAACAGCCTTGCCTGGGTCAGCGCTCGCTGAGAATCCTCTGATGTGAGATCAATCAGTGCTTTGCCCTGGACGTACGCCGGTGAAGCCGGCGCGATGGTTGCCAGCCTTTGCAAATACTGCTTTGCCTGATCCATCTGGGCGCGCCGTGTGGCGAGGTATATCTGTGCCAGTAAGGCTTCCTGAGCATTGGGGTCAATTCTGAGCAGTCGATCGACGGCATCTTGCACCAGATCGTCACGGTAGATGGTTTCGCCGTAACGGATCTGCTCGAGCAGTCTTGCTCGTGCGTCAGCCTGCAGATCCGGCAAGGTTGATGCCAGCGACCACACTGTGAACTGGGTCAGAATCAGTAGCAGCAGCAGCCGAAATTTGTTCATTGGCAGTCGACCCATGCAGGCTGAAGACGTCCATCGGCGTCGAACCGGTAACGCTGTTCGAACCATCCATGACCAAACAGCGTCAGCATCTGGTTGTAGTAACCCATTTTTGATTCAAGACCACGCTCAACGTTCGCAAGTAGCTGCGCCTCAAGCGCATGTCCCTGTAAAAGGGGCAGCAGTGCCGCCGAGAAACCGGGACCTGCCCACGATGAACCCGTGGCATTTACCAACGAGATTTTTTCTGCGACCTGCCCTTGTTCGTTGACGAAGTCTCCAATGCGCGCAAAGTGAGCGCGAAGCTTATCGGCTTGCGGGGCATCTTTGGCCAGCATGCCGATCCAGAGATAGACACGAATAGCATCGTAACTGCCAATGGTCTGGCGCTCGTCGGTAGGCTCGAATCGCTTCTGATCAGTCCACGAGATCCAGTCGGGCGAAATGCCTTTGGGGGCGGTTTCGATGAGAAACCGGGGTGTATCGCGTGCGAGCGCCTGCCACGGATGGTTGCGCTCGATGGCCGCTCTTTGCACGAGTTGAGGGGGCAGGTAGCTCGGGTTGAGTCGCCAGTATCCCTTCTCTGTGAATCCGATGGGAGCCGGCAGCATCATGGCCCCAAACCCAGGCAGATCAAAGATCTCGCGCGCACCCATCTGCGCCAGTAACTGGTTGCCCATGGTCGTATAGCCGCGCTCTTTCCAGAGCCGCCCAGCCTCCAGAAGACTGTAAGCAATCCAGAGATCCGAGTCAGAGGCCGAGTTCGGGTCCAGCACACCCCATTGCCCGTCAGATTGACGACCCCACAGCCAGGCTGGCAGGTTTGAGCTCAGGTCACCGCTGGCCAGATTGTCCTGGGTCCACTGCACCAGGCGCTGGAAGAGCTCACGATCGTTGTGAACCAGCGCAAAGAACATGGCATAGCTTTGCCCTTCTGAGGTCGTGATCAGACGCGGATCGGAATGGTCAATGATCCGACCTTGGGCCGAGAGCATGCGTTGCTGGGTGTCAACCCATGCGGGCCAGCTGCGGATCTGTTCGCATGAGGAGGCGCCAGCCAAGGTGCCCCAGCCAGCCAGTGCCATCCAGATCAGCGGTAACAGGACTTTACGCATCTTTTCTGAGTCGTCGACGAGCCACCCAGCCCAGTGCCATCCAGAATAGCCAGGCGGTCAGCAGTGAACCGATGACAGCGATCGTCGCCAGAAGGAACGGACGTTCGGAGAAGTGGAACCACATCCTTTGCCACCACGCCAGATCACCGATAAAGTATCGCGGTCCGACCCGATGGGACTCAACGCCGGAGGTCCTGATGATGACCACTGAACCCTCCATGAAATTGCGCTTGCCCACATCGTTGAGCGCGTCGTTCAGAAGCCGGAAATCGGCTGGTGTGGTTGCCAGTAGACCGACCATGCTGCGTCCGGGAAAAAACGGTGACTGCATGCCGACGATCGCGGCGATGGGTGCAACCGAACGCACCGCAACGTTCAGGGCGCTGCCAGAGTCGACATCCGGGATGTAACGTAGGTCATCAAGCCCCGGTTTGCCGTCAGCCGGTCTTAATGGCCTGGTCAGTCTGGCCGTGGTGTGGTTTAGCAGAAGGTTTGCATCAGGGCGGTCACGGAACTGCTCTGGCGAGGCGCCGATCCAGAGCAGATCGGCATCAGCCGAGCGTGCTGACGCCCAGTCCTGAACGATGCGTAGCCTGTAAGCGGGGTAGCCGGTCTGCGCACCAATCTGTCCCATGACCTTGAGCAAGGTACTGATATGCGTGGGTTCGAGGACCTCGGGCAGGACAGCGACGGTATCTGAGAGATCGGCCATGCGGCTAAACGGAAATCCGCTATTGGCAAATAGCCTCAGGTTGGGCAGCTCGACGTAGTGTGCATAGCCAGAAAAGTCGATACTGGAATTTGAATCAATCGCTGCACGCACATCCACCGGAAGCACCGTCTGGCAGGTTCCAGCCTGTGCACCACTGCCGGTTGTCACAAAGGAAAAATCCATGCCAAGCTGGTTCTGTGCGCCAATTTTGAACGCCGGCACTGTCAGACTGGCGCTGTCGGAGACGGCATCATTTCCGATGACTTGCAGTCTCATCTGGGCCAGCGTCGACTTGTCATCGGCGGGTCGCAGGGAATAGCTGGAAACAAAGCGGTTGTTCAGAGTCAGAGTCAGGCGCGACTCATCGGCACGCACCGGTGAGGTATACCGGTACAAGAGATCGAGCGGGATGCCATTGCTGCGCCAGACAAACAGGTCCGGTGGCACATTGACATTCAGGCGCAGAGGACGCGGCCTGAGTCCGGAGACCTCGAGCTGACCGGGATAGTCCACCAGCTCGGAAAAGTAGACAGGCCGGGTTGTCGGGATCCAGTTAGGTGCGTCATAGGGTTTGCGGGGTGCCAGGTGGTCGACCGCATCAACTTGCACACTCTGCCCACGAAACAGTGATCCACCCAGCGTGAGGGCCTGGACAGCAGTTTTAAGGTCATGGTCATTGCGTCCCAGAATCAGCAGCAGCTTCTGGAAGGGATTGTCCGGAGCGCTGATGATGTCAACGGTTGCCTGCTCAACGGGTGGATAGTCTTTGAGAAACCCGGGTCTCTGATCGTTGGTGGCAAAGACGATTGCGTGATCCTTTCTGGGGAGCTCGTCAAACGTTACCGGAAACTGAACGTCTCGCCATCGAGCCATGGTTCCGAAGTAGGACGCCAAGGTTGTTGCCACCTCAATCTGCTGGGTCGAAGGCTTTGCCGGGAGCATGAAGGGAATCGCCTGGGCCAGCATGTCATTCGTGTCCAGAAATGGCTCCGGAAAATACGACAGTTCGTTGGCGACAAGCAGTGCCTGCTCCTGGATTGCAACGTGGGTCCTGCGACTCAGGTCCAGCCATAGCGCACTACTTGTCAGGTCTTCGCAAATCTCGGTGTAATGCCCGACAAATTCGATGCGGATGCGGTTGTAGGTCGACAGGTATGCAGGGTCAAGCGGGATCGACTGGCTTTGCTGCTGACCAGGAGGGTCGACTTGAATCGGTACTGTCTGCATGAGTTCGTCGTTCAGATAGACGCGCAGATGTGATACACGGGGCAACAACGCTGGCGACGGTGTGAATACCAACTCAAGACTGGCTTTTGTCACCAGCTGATTGCGTGCCAGCGTGAACTCCAGGTTCTGCAGATTGCTGATGCCATACAGCTTGAAGTCGTTCATTGGCGATAACTGCTGCAGCGTCAGTGAGTAGTTGCGACGCGGCGGCTCTGGCTGTGCAGGGGTCAGTGCGGCGGTATGCGTGGCCTCAGCCTGCGGCGCCAGGTTCGCTGCAGCCGGCGAGAGCGTACCCGTCTGTGCGTGGGCGGTACCGAGCGTGAGCAGCATGCTGATCAGTGGCAGTGTCAGGAGGGTGGTGATCTGTCTAGGCATAAGTGGTTCCAGCGACGTTATTTTTCTCAGAGCGATTCTCTGGGTTCGTTACGTCAGTGATGGGCAGCAGTGATGCAAACCATGCGACTGATGCATTCAGACCGCGCATCGCAACGTTAAAAGGGAATGGTAGGTGTCTGGCCATTTGCTGGTAGCCGCGGTGGCTGGTCACCAGTATGCTTTTGAGACTTTCCAGAGGCTTGTCGTGTGCGAAGGACTCCTGGGCCACAAGCCAGGAGTCCGCGCGAGCAAACGTGCATTGAACCAGATCGACGTGCTGCTGCTGGGTCAGTGCTTCAAATCGCAATCCGATGCCTGTGCCAATGGCCCTGCTGACGCGGGTTGGGAAGCTGTAACGGCGTGGACCACGCGAAAGAATCAGTTGCACCTGATCGTGGACTTTGATGCGCTTGTCCGGGTGAGGCAGAATCACACCAGAGCCCCCTTCTGAAAAGTCGGTCAGCACGACAGGCACCACATGTCCAGTGCCGAGCTGTAGCGAAGCTGGCATTTCGGTGGTGACTCGATGGTTCTTGCGCACCTGACGTACCTCGGCTGCCACCGCAATTGCACCGCCGAGAATCGTGAGGTTGTAAAGGACCCAGACCATGGTGATCGAGACCGTCATGATCTCGTCGGCCGGTCCAAATATCAGGCGCCAGATGCCGAAGAAAAAACCCGCGATGTTAAGCGCACCCAGAATGACGTAGGGGTGCGAAATATCCCAGTCAAAGTACTGCTTGTCGACCAGACCGCCTTTGGCAGTGACGTTGAATTTGCCTTTGCCGGGATTGAACAGCGCGACGGTGGTGGGTCTGGCGATGTACCAGGCCAGTACGGTCTCGTAAATCTCGCCCCAGAATGTTCGTCGGTAAGCCCCCTGCATCTGAGAGTTGGTCATCACAGAGTGCGCCATGTGTGGCATCACGTAGAGCAGAATGGCCAGCGCTGGTGCGTACAGAATGTAGGCGTGAAACACCAGAAACGCCAGTGGTGCGAGCAGGTAAATGATTCTGGGGATGCCCGCCAGAAAATGCAGCATGGCGTTGGTATAGCAAACGCGCTGAAAAAAGCTGAGTCCCTTGCCACCCATCGGGTTGTCAGTGCGGAACACTTGAATCATGCCCCTGGCCCAGCGGATCCGCTGTCCGACGTGGGCCGAGAGGCTTTCAGTGGCCAAGCCTGCTGCCTGGGGTATGCGCAGAT
>CAZBIN010000026.1:0-1849 GCA_964491995.1 uncultured Orrella sp. | reverse complement strand
AGGCCGAGTTGTAGCCGTTGCGGTGCATCCGCAAGGCCGTATGTGCATCTTCGGTGACGGTCTCTACCGCAAAACCGCCGATGGACTCAATGGCACTGCGCCGCAGAACCGCACAGGAGCCGCAGAAAAAAGCGGCATTCCAGAGATCATTGCCATCCTGCACCAGTCCGTAGAACAGCGTGTTCTCATTGGGCTGCTGACGGTACTGGCCGAGATTGCGCTCAAAAGGATCCGGAGAAAAGAAGTGGTGCGGCGTCTGAACCAGTGCCAGTTTGGGATCCACCAGAAACCAGCCGACAGTGACCTGGAGAAAAGACCGTGTCGGAATATGATCGCAATCGAAGATGGCAACCAGCTCGCCGTCGGTATATTTGAGCGCGTGATTCAGGTTGCCAGCCTTGGCATGATTGTTATCCGGACGGATCATGTAGTTGATACCGACATCTTCGGCAAACTGGCGAAAGGCCGGTCGGCGTCCATCGTCAAGCAGGTGGATGCGCAGCTTGTCTTTGGGCCAGTCGATTCCCATGGCGGCGTAAACGGTTGGCCTGACGACAGAGAGGTCTTCGTTGTAGGTCGGAATCATCAGATCCACGACAGGCCATCTGGATGTGTCTGCGGGCAGGTCTGCAGGCGGACGGTCAAGGGGTCTGGCGGTCTGCACATAACCAAGCACCAGGACCAGCCAGGAATAGGTTTCAGCGACGATGAGCAAGATCCCGAAGAAAGCATCCATGGGGTCGTCGAGATTGATGGTCGAGGTGTATCGCCACCACAGATAGCGGGTGGAGGCAATCAGCGACAGCACGATCAGTACAAACGTTGAGAAACGCGATGGAATGCGCCGAACCGTCAGCGCCAGTATCCACAGTAAACCCACAAAAATTGCCTGCGACTGCAGGCTGAACGGCTGGGTGATCAGCAACAACAGGAGCGGCAGAGAAATCGCAATGCCACTGCCATACACGACCAGGCGCGTGGCGCGTGTGGTCGTGCTGACCCAGCTCGCAATCTGCCGGACGGTGGTCGTGGACCGCAAGACGCCTGGCACCTTTTCCAGTGCGCCGACAAATGTCTGGTGCATTCGCTTCGTCAGGTGCCGTACGCGCTTTGCTAGGCCGGCGGAGCGTCTGGGGACCTGTCGCACGGGCATCACCATCACGATCCAGAGAACCTGAAGCAGGTACCGAACGGGATCGAAGAACTGATAGGGCCGATTGGTTAGATGTCTGAACCACGGGTGCATTCTGGATCGCAGTGCGACCCACCTCGGGCTTTCGAGTTTCAGGAAGGTGTGAGCCAGCACCAGGGCGCATGTAAAAAGCAGGGCCATTGCCCGGCCCATCTGTCGGGTCTGTCTGGCGTTCTGGTACTGACGATGGATCAGGTCTTGCGCCTTCGGGCCGAGAATGAGGCTACCGGTGCTCATCGGCGCGGCCTGACATGGAGATTGAGCCAAGTCGCCAGTGAGTGGGCATCCTGCGCTGCGCTCGATGTGGGGAATGCCTGCGTGACAGGTGACTTCAATGCCAGTGACTCATGAACACTTTCATCCCGGTTGATGATGACGGGCACCATCAGGTTGTGATACCGATGGGTCCATTCAAGCATCAGGTCGTTGCACAGCATGCGTGACGGATCCTGCATATTGGCTACAAGCCGTGTGTCTTTGTGAATCGTGTGTTGAGAGAGCCGCACATGGCAGCCAGCATCGACACAAGCCACCATCAGATTCATGTCCAGCACCTGACCGATGACAGGTTGTTGCAGGACCGTACAAGGCATGTCCAGAACAATCCACTGGACACGGGATTTGAGGCTCGAGAGCTCGCTCAACCAGGAAATTTGT
>CAZBIN010000025.1:15758-21169 GCA_964491995.1 uncultured Orrella sp. | reverse complement strand
CACCTGGGCCAGCGCGCCCTGGTTGACCCCTGGCTCAACAACACGACCACCGACCTGCGGGCCATTACCGAGCTGCGGACAGACGCCAAACGCGATCTGGCGGCCGAACACGAGTTGCTGACCCGGGTCGATCAGGCACTGGCGCAGTTGCGCACCGGCTTGCAGGCGGTCAAGGCCCAGGCAGAACTGAGCGAACGGTTTGGCACGGCACTGGCCCAAGCCCTGCGCGCCGAGGACCTGATGTTGGGCAAACGGCAAGGTGGCGTCATCGCCTGCCCCCTGCCCGCCACGCACTGGGGCCTTGTGCACGAGCGCTACCACCAACGCCTGCTGCCCATGCGCCACACCTTGGCAATGGGCAACGGCACGCTGACACTGGGCACCGACCAGGCGCTGGCGTGGGGACTGGTCACCGAAGTAGTTGCTCCGGAAAAGCTTGACGAACGTCTTGCCCAGATGACCAAACTGTTTGCCGAACTCGCCCCAGCTGCAGTGGCTCAACAAAAACGCCTGTTGCGCCGGTGGGAAAAGCTGTCTGTCACCGACGCGATCAATGACACCGTGGGCGAGTTTGGCAAGGCCTTCGAAACCGGCGAGCCGGCCCACTTCATGGGAAAGTGGGTCAAGGACAACGCCTGAAGGCTCTGGCATCAGCAGCCACGAACTGACCATCGACCAGCATCAGCGGGTTGATGTCCATTTCCTCGAGCAGGGGATCCTCGCAAGCAAGCTGACTGGCCGCGACGACGAGTTCGGCCAGGGCGGCCAGATCGGCCGGTTTGGCGCCACGCCAGCCCGCCAGCAGCGCAAAACACTTCAACTGCTCAATCATGGCCAAGGCCTGCACCGCATGAACGGGTGCCGGCATCATCTGCACGTCGTGCAACAGTTCCACCAGCGTGCCACCTGCACCGATCATCACCATCGGCCCAAAATCAGGATCGCGCTTGATACCGAGGATGATCTCGGCATCTGCCTTGACCATCCGAGTGACCAGATACCCGCTGAGCTCGTGACCGGCAGCCACCAGTGCACTGGCAATCGACTCGCAGGCGAGCCGGGCTGCAGCCCCGCTGCCTATGTTGAGCTTGACCGCACCGACGTCGCTTTTGTGGATCAGAGTCGGACTGACAGCCTTGATCACCCAGTAACCGGATTCCCGTTCGACGTGATCTACGACGGCCTCGATATCAGCGAGCACAACCCAGGCCGTGGTGGGTATTGAGGCCGCCTCGAGCAACCTTCTGGCATCGGGCTCTGACAGAAAGCCTTCTGGCAAGGTCGGCAAACTGAATTTCACCGACGGGGGCTGCACCCCGACAGGCATTCGCGTCTGTTGCCAGAGTGCGTTGTAGATCTTGAGTGCATCGTTCTGACTTTCCACAAAGCCATAGTGGTTCTCGCGCATCACCTGGCGTGCAGAGTCACCAATCGATCCCGCCACATGAACATACAGCAATGGCTTGTCAATCTGGCGACCAATGCGCTGAGCGGCATCGGCAACTTTGTGCATGGTTGGCTGGCTGGTCAGCAGGACAATTCCGCCACCCACATTCGGATCCGCCATGGTCTCGCCCAGTGCGTACTCAAACGCATCCTGGTAAGTTCCATGCGGCGCGGTCAGTGGCTTGAGTGTCCCGAAATCGATCGGACACTGCAGGTTGGAGTCCGGCAGGATGGTCCTGAGTGAGGACTTGGTCGCATCGCTCAGTTCGGCCACCTTGAAACCCTGGATCTCCAGGGCGTCGACGAGCAATGCGCCTGCACCACCGGACCCAGAGAACACAGCAATGCTGGGTTGCTTCAGACGAGCACCGTGCGATAGCAGCATGGCGCCATCGAGCAGGTCTGACACGTTGTCGAACATGAAAGCCCCTTCGGCGCGGCAAACCGCCTCAAACGTCGCAAAGGCACCCGCCATACTGGCCGTGTGAGACTGAATGGCTTTTTCTCCAGCCTGACTGCGACCCGACTTGCAGACCAGAACCGGCTTTCCCTTCAGGCGAGCCTGACCCAGTAGCTGCCGGAAGCGACTGGCCCCCTTAAGGGCTTCAATGTAGAGGCAAATCACCTGTGTCTGGGGATCTTCCACCAGATATTCGAAAGTCTCGTTGATATCAATGTCACATTGATTGCCCAGTGAAATCAGCGAGCTGAACCCTGCTCCGACATCAAAACCGCGTGCCAGCATGGAGCCCATCAAGGCGCCACTCTGGGACGCAAACCCGATTGAACCCGCCGGTGCGCGATCGATCTCCATCAGTGCCACTGCCGTACTGGCCAGCATATTGGCTTGAGGATTCAGAATACCGATGCAGTTAGGTCCAATGACTCGCATGCCAGCCGAGCGGGCAATCTCGCCCATCTGGGCTTCAATGGCATGCCCCTCGCCACCTGTCTCAGCAAACCCCGAAGTGATCACGATCGAACAACCCACGCCGGCCTGTGCGCATTGCCTGAGGGTGTCGAGGATCATGTTCTGCGGCACCAGCAACATGGCAATATCAACGGGTTCGGGACAGTCAGCAATGCTGCGGTAAGCGGGCAGTCCCATGAGCGTTTCAGCCTTGGGGTTGACCGGATACACCTGCGAGCTCACCGCATGGCGGCGCAGGATGGCCAGCGCTCGCCCCCCCCATTTTGACTCGTCTTCAGACGCGCCAATCACCGCAACACTGCGTGCATGCATGATGCCGCGCACGGACAGGCGCGGCTCAGGATAGGGAGTCGTCATTGTTACTTCCCCGCAAAAACCGGTTGACGCTTGTGCTCGTAAGCTTTGAGTCCTTCCTGGAAGTCTTCGCTTTTTGCGACGACCTCTAGTTGACGTCTGGCGCGCGCCATCTGCTCTGAGGGGCTGATGGGAAGGACCGAGTCGACCACAAATCGCTTGAGGGTCCTGAGCACCAATGGTGCCGAACGCGCCAGTTCACGCGCCATCGCCATGGCAGCCTCGACTTGCTGGCCCTCCGGGACCACACGATTGACCAGACCGATCTCGTAAGCACGCCGGGCATCCATGGTGGTACCCAGCAAGATGATTTCCATGGCAATTTTGTGGGGCAGGCGACCGGCCAGGGTGGCAATCATGCCGTGGGTCAACCCAAGTCGTGCTTCCGGATATGAGAACTTCGCGTTTTCTGCGACGACCATCAAATCGCACATCGCAGCCAGCACAACACCCCCGCCGACACACCACCCACCCACAGCTGCGATGATGGGCTTTTCTGTTGCAATACCCGCGGTCGGAATGCAACGCCAGAGTTCGGGCACATCATTGACGTCAGCACCTGCGGTGAATGCTTTGTTACCTCGGCCTGTGATAACGGCGACACGCTGTTCGGAGGCATCAAACTGGGCGAATGCCTCTTGCAACTCGATCGCAGTCTTTGAACAGATGGCATTTCTCTTGCCTTCGCGCTCAATGGTAAAAAGGCTCACACCATCGGGGAAATTCTCGACACTGATGTTGCTCACTGAAGTCTCCTGTCTTTTTTGTCATGTGGTGTGTCGAATATATGCTGACGGCACACTGCAAACAAGAACGGACAGAAACTATCTGAAAACGAGCCACGAAACCGGATGTGCGACAAACCTGAAACTGCGTTTCACACCCAGAGACGTTGAAAGGCGAAAACGCCTGTTAGAGAGATTTACTTGGTAAAGCTTTCCATCCTGACCTTGGTGCTGATCCACCCCAGAATGATGCAAATCAACACCGCAGCGATCAGGCCCATTCGCAACCCTGTGCGGATCGAAAACTCTGCGATAAGCGCTCCAACGACTGCTGTACCCACCGCACTGCCAAGCGCTCGGGTCGTCTGGATCAGCGCTGATGACATGCCAATATCCTCGCGACGCGAGACGATCTGCATGAAAAGCGTGTAATTCGGAATCAGGAACCCGAACCCCAGTCCACAGACGCCCATCACAATCAAGACGTACCAGACCGGCGATACGGCAGAAAACGTCAAAGTCAGCACGCAGCCAATCCCTAGCATGATGCTGCCGAACATCATCAGTCGCTGCGGATTGGGTTCCCTTTGAAACAGTCTGCCATTGATCACGCTGCCGACCGGCAGCCCTGCGACCAGCGGGGAAATCATGAGTCCCGCAAGGGTTGGCGAATATCCAAACACATCCTGCGATTGCAAGGGAATGTAATAAATCAGCATGAACATCACAGCACCAGCCAGCAATGCAGAAATGTTCAGCAAGCGGGCCTGCCGTGTCTGAAGAATCCGCAAAGGAAACATCGGCGTGCTGACGGCGCGCTCGACTTTGACAAGTGCATAGCCAGTCAGCGCAGAAGCACCGATCAGCGCAATTCCCACCCATGCCGGCATCGCCATGTGTCTGGATGTCAGCAATTCCAGCCCGACCAGCGGAGCTGCGACCGTAAAAGTCAGCAGAATCGTCCCAAGCCAGTCCAGAGAAAACTTCCCATTGTGCTTTGGCTTCATTAAAGGAAAGAATTTCCAGATCACGACCATGGTAATCAGTCCGATGAGCGGAATCAGAAGGAAAGCGGCACGCCATCCGAAAGCCTGCGTCACGGCACCACCCAACACAGGTCCGACACCACTAGCCACGGCGAAAGTCGATGACATCAGAACCATCCATCGCACCCGTTCCTTCGGGTCAGGAAACAGATCTGCGGGGGCGGCAAACGCTGTGGCAATCATCATGCCACCACCGACACCCTGCAGAATCCGGAATGCAATGAGCTGTTCCATACCTTGCGCCAAACCGGACAGTCCTGAACCCAGTGAGACCAGCACCAGCGACAGCAGTAGCAACGGCTTTCTGCCGTAAAGGTCACCCAGGCGGCCAAAAATCAGAATACTGACCGAACAGGCCAGAAAATAACCCGTGCCGACCCATGCATACAGCGCCATGCCATCAAGCGCCTGGGCGACTTGCGGAAGAATAGTGCTGATGATGGTGGCGTCGAACGCGGCAATGACTGAAGCTAAAGCAATACCAGAGAGCGCGAGTAACAACTCGCGCTTTGTCGGCTTCTGACGGTCAGTCTGCTTTGGGGATGGTGACACAAACGACTCTTGTTCAGCGATGAAAACGACCAGCGACCGGCTGGACTGAGAAGCTCTTAGCTGTTTTCAGTATAAACCCGTAGACAACCTAGCAAAGATGCCAGATTCATGCGGCCGGGAAGTGGACCGCGTGAAAGAAGACTGAGTCGTGCAAGCCTCTCTACGCGTGCGATCTGGCCTGATCTGCACAGATACGTAACAAGCCCCTGAAATCCTGAACCTGCTCTCTCAGTATCGGAAGCAGTCGCATCAACAGTTCCGCCGTCGCGAACATATCCGCACTGGCCTGATGACGCTCAAAACAGGTCAGACCAAACTCCTGGAGACGGTCATCCAGTGAAGCCGCAAATGTGTCTC
>CAZBIN010000025.1:7118-15748 GCA_964491995.1 uncultured Orrella sp. | reverse complement strand
GACGCCATGGCGGCAACATCGACCCATGGGCTGGCAGGCTCTGGAAGATCAAATTTTTTGCAAGCTTTGGCAATCATCGCCCGATCAAACGGTGCATGAAACGCAAACAGCGGCGCATCGCCCGCCCACTGTGCGAAACGCTGCATCACTTGCCTGCCATCGTCGGCATCGCGCTGGGCCTGCACCCCGATGTGATGAACCAGGATATTGCTCTTTTTATGTGTGGGCTTTTGCTGATGAATCACCGCTTCAAAACGATCGCCAAGCACGATCCGTGCGCTCCTGAGCCCCGGTTCACACACAACCGCAACCGCTGCAATAGAAATCAGGTGGTCCGTCCACAGACTCAACCCGGTTGTCTCTGTGTCAAGGACGATCCAGCGCAATGGCTCATGGACCGTTGATTCAACACTCGACTGTGTGCGCAAACGGGCAATCAGCTTATCGAACATAGTCCAGACCCATGCGTTGCTGCATCGTACGAGTGACATTCAGACTGGCCTTGAAAACCACTTTGTCGACTTTGGACAGGGTGGCGATATCGAGGGCATTGGGATTGTTGCCTGGGTGCTTGTCCTGCAACTGGGCTCTGAGACGCAAAGTCTGCAGAAACTCGAAGCTCCCAACCCAGTCACGAGCGCGCTGATCGTCATATCCCAGCGATTTTGCGATGGCCAGCAAGCGCTGGGCTGTATTACGCTCTTCAATGTGGTTGGCAAGCGCGTATATCCGCGCAAAGTCCACCACCAGAGCAATGGCATTTTTCTTAAGGTCAATGACCTGCACCCCGTCAACGGTCTGCGTGTCAAGCCCCCCGAATAGCGTGAGCGGCACCTTCCAGCTCATTGCGTTAGATGCCATCTGACTGATGAATCTGGGCGTGGCGCCTGCCTCACGCACAAAATCGGCCAGCGGCTTGACCAGATCATGGTTGCCGCACAACGGCCTGAAATCAAAAAATATGTTCGATTGCAGCAGATTCTGCGCAGACCCCGACTCTATCCAGCGATCACACTGATGGATCCATTCCTGGGAAGTGCGACAGTAGTCCGGATTGCTGGCCATCACATTGCCCTTGCACAACGGAAACCCGCAGGAAGCCAGTGCTTCGTTGACCTCACGGGCAAACCTCAGGTATGCGCTTTTGCCACCCGCTGGTACCGCATCTGCCAGCAACAAGGCGTTGTCCTGATCGGTCGAAACCGTTTGTTCATGCCGACCCTCAGAACCGAGGGCCAGCCAGCAATAATGGTCCGGGTTGACATCATGATGCGCCTGAACAATCTCGACAACACGCTGCGTCAACAAGTCGTTCAGATAACTCACCAGACTGGTCAGGCGCTGACCCGTGACACCCTGCCCCAGAAGATTACGTGCATAAGTCGCGATGTGTCGGGCAATTCGCCTTAACTCGGTCAGATCCTGAGCGGCCTTGATTGCAGCGCTAATGTTGCCCACAGAAAAACGCTGCAATGCAAACAGATCCCGCTCTGACACCATACCGACAAGCTTGCCGTGGTCCGTGACTGGAATATGGCGAATACCCGCGTGCACCATCAACTGCGCCGCCTGCTCGACGGTACTGCCCGCGTCAAGGGTCTTGGGATTGGGCGTCATCACCTCATTGATCGGCGTGGCAAGCGGGGTTTGCGGCAAAACAACCCGTCTGAGCAAATCATGACGCGTCAGAATGCCTTGTACTCGCTGCTCCGAATCCGCCACAAGAATCGATCCGATACCCTGCTGGTCCATTCGCTCAAGCGCTTCGCCCAGCGAGGTCTCAGGTTGCACAGTGAAAGGCGTCCTTTGCACAAGACTGCCTAACCGGTTCTGATGCAATTGCGCTTCCGCTGCCCGGGCGGCAAAGTGTTGCTGTAAATCCTTGTGAGACTGCTCGAGAATCGCTCGAAAATGATTCTGCAGAAAATCGAGAAATGGCGGACAGCGCAACCCGAAGGCATGCACCTGGTCAGCAGGAAACTGAAGACAGAAACAGTCTCCGATCGCCCGGTAGGTGGTACTGACGGAACGTCGCGTGAGCACCGCACCGACCGAGAACATGTCGCCTGCCTCAAGCTCGAAGTGCACCACTTCTGCGCTTTGTCCCTCACGCTGTCCCGCGACGGCACCTTGACGGATCAGAAAAAGGTATCTGGGCACGCCAGCTTCGGGCTGCAGGATCACTTCTTGTGGTTCGTAGTAGTGCTCTTCACACAGTTCGATGAAGGCGTGCACATCTTCACGCGGCATGGTTGAAAACGGCAGCACGGTCATGAGCTGATCCGCAAGCCCGGTCACCAGACTGTCCGGCGTGGTGGACCCACTGCTCGAACCACCCTCGGAATCATCGCTTGCAGCACCCTGTCCCGTTCGATTATCTGCCATTTTAAAAACCCTCTAAAAATCCAGAATCTCTGGGTTCATAATAACCGTAAGTTTCGCGAAAGAATATATGCATTCAAATGTAAGATTGATGAAAGAAAATGTAAGCAACACGTCAGAAAAACCATATAAATCAGTAAGCTTACCGTCAGAATTGATATTTATTTTGAAAATCTAGTTATTACCCTAATACGACCAGAAATTGATTCTGATTAAATAAACTCTGTAGTCAATTTATAACTGATATCAAATAATCAAATAATAGTGAGGAGGCTGTATGTCAGAGCAACATGACTCGCACGCCTATTGGCGGGCAACCTTGGGTCTGATCACCAAGGTGCTCATCATATGGGCACTCGTATCTTATGGAGCAGGCATCCTTTTTGCCGACTGGTTAGACAACATCAAGCTTGGTGGATATCCACTGGGTTTCTGGTTTGCCCAGCAAGGTTCCATTTACGTGTTCATTGCACTGATCTTCTGGTATCGCAAGAAGATGGGTGAAATCGACCGTCGCTTCAACGTTCACGAGGAATAAGGGGCACGTGATGGAACTACAAACCACGATCTACCTTGTCGTTGGTCTGACCTTTGCCATCTATATCGGCATTGCAATATGGGCCCGAGCCGGCTCGACCAGCGAGTTCTATGTTGCCGGTGGCGGGGTTGGACCCGTCATGAACGGCATGGCCACGGCGGCTGACTGGATGTCTGCCGCTTCTTTTATTTCCATGGCTGGCCTGATCGCCTACATGGGCTATGGCGGCGGTCTGTTTCTGATGGGCTGGACCGGCGGCTACGTGCTTTTGGCGTGTCTGCTGGCACCTTACCTGAGAAAATTCGGAAAATTCACCGTCCCGCAATTTATTGGAGACCGCTTTTACTCCAAGAAGGCATCGACGCTTGCTGTCATCTGCCTGTTGATTGCCTCTCTGACATACATCATCGGTCAGATGACGGGTGTCGGCGTTGCCTTCTCCCGCTTTCTGGGCGTGAGTAACGATACGGGCATTTACGTCGGCATGGCGATCGTGTTTGCCTATGCGGTGTTTGGTGGCATGAAGGGTATCACCTACACCCAGGTCGCTCAGTACATCGTGCTGATCATTGCCTACATCGTGCCGGCGGTCTTCATTTCGCTGGCTCTGACAGGCAACGCAATCCCTCAGCTGGGTCTGGGCGCCGACATGAAGGGCACTGACGTTTCCTTACTCACCAAACTCAATGAAGTTGTAACTGATCTGGGCTTCTCTGAGTACACCACCTCATTGCCGGGCAGCAAGCTGAACATGTTCATGTACACGCTGTCACTAATGATCGGTACGGCAGGCCTGCCACACGTCATCATGCGATTTTTTACGGTTAAAACCGTAGCGGATGCAAGAACCTCGGCTGGCTGGTCTCTCGTCTTCATCGCACTGCTGTACACGACCGCACCTGCTGTCGGTGCGATGGCCCGGATGAACCTGCATGCCACCATCACGCCTTCGGTCATGACCACTGGCGATGTGTTCCAGAAAGACGGGTCTCTGGTTTACGCAGAACGTCCTGACTGGTTCAGCCGTTGGGAGAAAACCGGTCTTCTCAAGTGGGAAGACAAGAACGGTGACGGTCGCATTCAGTATTACAACGATCGCTCGCCCGACAAGGAGTTCCTGAAGAAAGCCGCAGATGCCGGCTGGAAAGGCAATGAAATGAGCGTGAACCAGGACATCATCGTGATGGCCAACCCTGAGATTGCGCTGTTGCCCAACTGGGTGATTGCACTGGTAGCCGCTGGCGGTCTGGCTGCTGCGCTGTCCACCGCGGCAGGCTTGTTAATGGCGATTTCATCGGCGATATCACATGATCTGGTCAAAAACATTTTTGCGCCTGATATCAGTGAGAAGGGAGAGTTATTGACCGGCAAGATCGCCATGGCACTGTCAATCGTTCTAGCGGGTTATCTGGGACTCAATCCGCCAGGCTTCGCAGCCGGTACAGTGGCGCTGGCGTTCGGTATTGCCGCCTCGTCACTGTTCCCGGCGATCATGATGGGGATTTTCTCCAAGAAAATGAACAGCGAAGGCGCCATGGCAGGTATGCTTGCAGGCTTGGGTATCACGCTGTTCTACGTGTTTGCACACAAGGGTATCTTCTTTATTCCTGATACCTCCTACGTCAACCTGATCGGTGGCCCAAACAGCTTCTTCGGCATCACACCCGAGGCGTTTGGAGCCGTGGGTGCCATGATCAACTTCGTGGTGGCTTTTGCCGTCGATAAAGTCACCAAGGAGCCACCAGAGCACATCCAGGCAATGGTCGAGAGCGTTCGCGTTCCGCGTGGTTCAGGTGTCATCAGGGGTAGTCACTGATAAGGTCGTTTGAGTCACCCCCCGCCCTGCGATCAGAGATTTCAAATCGGTCCATGGCGGGATTTTGAGTACACAGACCCTGAGCACCCGCTCAGGGTCTGCTCTGTCACAAGGAGCGGGTTCGATGGCATTCGATGTGAGTATTGCACTGACCTGGATTCTGTTTATTGCACTGTTTCCCATTTCGTTTATCTGGCTGCGTCGCACCTGGCGCATCTTTGTCGGCAAGGACTACAGCGAAGTCGCGCTATCGCGGGGCGTGGCCCCGCCCGATGCAGCTCGCTACGCGCCATGGACTGGTACCCTGAACCTGGTCGCAGGGTTGTCTCTGGTGTATGTCATTTTGTCGATTGTGATCGGTGGCATGAGTTACGAAACCTGGTCAGCACTCGCTGGCTCAACCATCTGGCTCAAGATCATTCTTGATTTTGTGATTGGTCGTCAGGCACGCCTGTCCGCACAGTTCAAGGCGACGGGCAAATCCAAACCCGCCATGGTTCGTAAAGGTACCTCCTGAGGTCATCGGACAAGCGCAATCCCCACCATGCAAGATAAGCCACACAGAACAAGCCCCGGCGTTTGCACCAGTCACTGGTCGACGGTTTTCATCAAACGCATTTTCAGGCGGGGGCAACGATAACTACCCATCAGGGTGATCTATGCGGTATGTTGGAACATGGCAGCAGTGATTGATACTATTGATGCAGTGCATTCAAAGCAACTGGATAATTCCGGTCTGGCAGGACCAACTCTGACCCGCATCAGACGCTTGATGCCACCGTCGAGTGCGGTTCATCGCAGTCACTGACCCAGAGACACAACCCACACCTTGAGATAACGCGACTATGCAGCAAGACGCCTACTGGATTGTCAGGTTCCAGCAACGCATTCTGATCGACACAAGCCAGCCCACCGGCCCGGGGTTTCCGATCCATAGTGACTTCTTGCAGTTCGAGCACACACCACCGATCATGGTGGGGAACTGGCAGGGAATGCCCTGCTATGCCACTGAGGTTTCAGACCTACCCGAAGGCTATCCGGCTGAGCTGGTTGGACTGCGGCAGGTGTTTTCTGCGGTCGGACCTGAGGCGTTTGCCCTGGCAGGCAGAGCATCGCAGCTGATCGACTGGCAAGCCACACATCGCTTTTGCGGTCGTTGCGCCGCCCCGACGCAGCTGCTTCATCACGAATATGCCATGCATTGCAGCAGTTGCGGTCTGACCTCCTATCCACGCATCTCGCCTGCTGTCATGGTTCTGGTGCGACGGGGTTACCAGTTGCTTTTAGCGAGAAGTCCGCATTTCCGGCCAGGCGTATTCAGTGCACTGGCTGGTTTTGTCGAGGCAGGGGAAACGCTCGAACAATGTGCCAGACGGGAAGTTTACGAGGAAGTCGGCATTGAAATCGATCAGATGCGCTATTTTGAAAGCCAGTCCTGGCCCTTTCCCAACTCACTGATGATTGCCTTCATTGCGGAGTATGCAGGTGGGGAAATCAACCCGGACCCCAAAGAGATCGAAGCGGCGGACTGGTTTGACATTGACAACCTGCCCCGCCTTCCCGACCATGTCAGCATCGCAAGACGCCTGATCGACGGCGCTTTGCGTGAAATGATGCCCTGAGATTCTTTTCCAAGTACTGACAGCCTTTGTGCCTGACATCAACTACTGTGAGGCTTGCTGAAGTTGCCCGGGCAGTGTCGGTTGCACTTTCCCCGGGTGATTTGACCCAGAGGCTGAGTCAGACAATCTGGCCGACCACACGGCGGACATGCTGCGCAATCATTCGCTCTTCGTTGGTCGGGATCTGCAGGCACAGCACGCGCGAGCGTGCACTCGAGATAATGGTCTGTCCGTTCTGATTTGACTGTTGGTCGATCTCCACACCCAGCCAGGCCAGACCGCTGAGAACCCGCTGGCGAATCAACACGGAATTCTCTCCAATACCCCCGGTAAACACGATGGTATCAAGCCCCTCCAGGGCAGCCGTCAGGGCACCGAGCTCACGCTTGATTCGATACACAAAGTAATCAATCGCGTCTTGTGCCGAGGGCTGGTCTGATGCCTCCAGTGTACGCATATCATTGGAGATACCCGAGATGCCTTTGAGTCCCGACTCTTTATAGAGGAGCGTGGAGATTTGTTCGGCAGACATGCCTTTGGTCTGCATCAGATACAGGAGCACGCCTGGATCGAGTTGTCCACAACGGGTCCCCATGGGCAAACCGTCCAGCGCCGAAAAGCCCATCGTTGAAGCCACGGAGTGGCCTTTGAGCATGCCGCACATCGAAGCACCATTACCCAGGTGGGCAATGACCACGCGACCCGATGCATGCAAAGGAAACTCGATCTCGAGATGATGTGCGATGTACTCATAAGACAACCCATGAAACCCGTAGCGTCTCACCCCTTCATCGTAGAGGGCACGTGGCAATGCAAAACAGTCTTTGACAAACGGTTGATGACAATGAAACGCGGTATCAAAGCAGGCAACCTGCATGACATCAGGAAAGACTGCCTGGGCTGCCCGGATGCCTGCGAGGTTGTGAGGCTGGTGCAGCGGTGCAAGAGGCTCAAGACTGGTCAGATTGCGCATCACTTCTTCTGTCACGACAACAGCGCTGTCATAAAACAGCCCGCCATGCACCACCCGATGGCCGATGGCCACCACCCGCATGGCACCCAGGCGACTGGTGATCCAGTCGATCAGAAAGGCAAGTGCCTTGGCGTGCGTGTCGGGTGCGGCCCCCTGCGCCCACTCGTGCGCGAACGGCTCATCACCCGCTTGTCTGGCCATCAGCACCGTGTTCGCACCAATTGCATCGAGCTCACCCGAGAGGATCAGACGCAGTGAGTCACGCTCAAACAACGCAAACTTGATTGAGGATGAACCCGCATTCAATGTCAGCAGGCCCTGGGGAGATGTCAGCATGAGCAAGCAATCCTGAGATGGAGTGAACGATCCCTTATGTTAATCGCTGACCCCGCTCGTGCGGCGCGCAAACCTACCCGCCAAGGTGATTGCCAGTGCCAGTGCCGGCAGGCGACCAACCGGGCCCCAGACACTCTCGCAAAGCCGGCAATATCTGCACGGCTGCCTGATACCCCGCCTCTATCGCCTCTGCTGCCCGGTGAAACTCCATCAGTCCAATCTGGGAAACCTTAGGGGTTACCGTGACATCAGGTGGTTCACTGGCCAGTCGACTGCGCGTAATACTGACCTGCATGATACTGATACTCGTGGACACCACCTCGAACATCGACGGCGTGCCAGAACCATCACCTCGAAACATCTGGGCCAACCGTGAACCGACGCGTCCAGAAAAATCGCCAAACCATGGCTGACCAGAGTCTTCCGGAACCGGGCTGGCGCTGCTACTTTCCTGGCGCAAATGGCGTCCGACAAGATCCGCATTCAGGCTCACTGCCAAAACCACATCGGCACCCATTGCACGCGCCAGCGAGACGGGAACCGGATTGACCAGTCCGCCGTCAACGAGTGTGCGTCCACCCACCACTTTAGGCGTCAATAACCCTGGCAACGCAATCGACGCCCGCACCGCAGCCGATGTCGAACCATCTTTGAGCCAGACCTCGGCACCCGTACGCAAATCTGTCGCCACCGCCGCAAACGGCATACCGAGGTCAGAAATCGGGCGATCCGGGTATGTTTTGTTGAAAAAGTCCACAAGTCGGTCACCTTTGAGCAACCCGCCTGCGAGCCCGATATCCATCAGACCAACGACATCCATCAAGCGCAACTGACGCACCCAATTCTCAAACCGGTGGAGCTCGCCACTGGCCAGCGCCGCGCCCACCATCGCGCCGATCGAGGTTCCACACACCAGATCGGGGTAAAGGCCGGCCTGCTGCAATGTACGAATCACACCGAGAT
>CAZBIN010000025.1:0-7108 GCA_964491995.1 uncultured Orrella sp. | reverse complement strand
GACCAATCCGAACTTCAGGCGTTCCTTTGCCACGAGTCAATGACCCTCTACCACGGTGAGCACGAAGGCGTGATCCCACGAAACCATGAACTCACCTTCGAGGCCCCCTTTTTAATGACCAACCTGCAACCAGGGTCACAACAAAACGCACCTGAAAACAACGCCGCGGCTCATCAGCCGATGATCTGCACAGACGCACTCAACCGATAACCCTCGCCTCTGACAGACTGCAACGCCAGGTCTTCGCCACAGGCATCCTGAACCTTCTTACGCAGCCGTGTCATGGCGGCTTCAAGTGAGTGCTTCTGATAAGAGTCCAGATCTTTACCAATTGCCTGAATCAGCTGCTCACTTTTGAGCTGGCGCCCGGCCGCACGCGCAAGCGCCCCGATGAGCAACGCCTCAGTGGTTGTCAGCATCACCTCATCCTGCACACCACATAATTTGCGACGTTCAAGTCGGGGCGATGCGTCAGCCGCCGCTGCGGGTGTCAGTCGGCGTCTCATGGCGCCCAGTGCCGCACGCAACTGAGCCGCACTGGCCGGTTTGTTGAGGTATATGTCAGCGCCGCTCTGATAGCCTCGGGTCACATCATCCGGATAGCTGCGAGCCGTCAGCATGATGATTCCCACCGATGGCATGCTCTCCCGGAGGCGTTTGGCCAGTACCAGTCCATCCTCGCCAGGAAGGTTCAGGTCAATCATGAAAAGATCGACGCTTTCAGGCAGTGCACCTTGCATGAGGTGCTCCGCTGACTCAAATCCCATGACCCTGTGACCTTCTCGTTCAAGAAACTCCACCAGAGCTTCACGGTACTCATCGTGGTCTTCCACGACAACAATGCTGAGCAAACTGTTCACGATGACTGACCATCAAAAATTTATGAAGATGAACGGATTATCCAAAACCAAAAAAGCGATACGAAAAAAGGCAGGAATGACCTCAACCAGTGCTCCATCCATCCTCAAGACCCGACCTTGGGCGGGACTCTCATCACGCTCAAAGCACTTTAACCGATTGCTGCCTCAGGACCCGCTTGCAGACCGCATGGGTTCGACGCATCGACCCGCCGCGCAATGAAAGCCAGGCGGTACCGCCGAGCATCACCCATGGAGACTGCGCTGACCGAACGTGTGGTGATGCGGGTCACCAACAAGGTCGTCTGAGTCAACAATTCAGGCACAATAGAAACTCAAAAAATCTGGATGAGGAGCCTTGGGATATGAATATACTGGAAGCCATTGCATCACGTCGAAGTATTCGCGGTTTCAAGCCCGATCCCATACCGAAGCAAACCATCCAGAAGATCGTCGAACTCGCAGGACGCAGTGCGTCGTTTACCAACACACAGCCATGGGAAGTCGCTATCGTCACGGGCGCGACCCGCGACTTGCTCAGCGCCAGGCTCTATGAAGCCGCCGCAAGTGGTGTTCCGGGACACTCTCAGGTTCCATACCCTAAAACCTGGCCTGAAGCCGCTGCCCAGCGTTCCAAGGTTCACAATATGAAACGCTTTGAGGCCCTCGGCATCGCACGTGACGACACCGAACGTCGTGAGGAACTGCGACTGGCCAACTTCCAGTTCTTTGGTGCCCCGTGTGCCATGTTCATTTTTATGGATGAGGATTTTGGGCCTTGGTCGACCATGGACATGGGAATATTTCTCCAGTCACTGTCGCTGGCAGCCATCGGTCATGGACTTGGAACGTGCTTTCAGGCTTCGTTGTCGAACTACCCAGAGATCGTCAAAGAAACACTGGGCATTGCACCCAACAAGAAACTGCTGGTGGGTCTGTCGCTCGGACACCCCGACCCGGATGCACCCCTGAACGCTTATAAAAGCTCGCGTATGCCCCTGGACGAGTTCGCGACTTGGTACGACTGAGTTCAGCCATGATGAGTGCTTGACGGGAAGTCAACTTGCAGAATCCAGTACAGACTGTCTCAGGGCTGATGGTTGCAAAGCCCTGAGTTGACCACGCCAGGAGACGCTATGCAGGACAATTTTTCTCAAACACAGCAGGTTCGCAAACCCGCCGTGAAATCCCGGCACGGGGTGGTTGCCTCGCAGCACATCGTGGCCGCCAACGTCGGCGCCAGCATCCTGGCCAAGGGGGGCGACGCTGTCGACGCTGCGATTGCGACGTCAATGACGCTTGGCGTGGTAGAGCCCTGGATGAGCGGGCTCGCAGCGGGTGGCTGCATGATCATCTGGCGGGCCAGGGAGAAGAAAGCCTGCGTGGTCAATTTTGGCATGCGTGCGCCGATGGGCATCAATCCGGCCGACTTTCCGTTGAGCGGACAGGGAACAGCATCTGACTTGTTTCCATGGCCTCATGTCGTTGGCGACCGTAACGTAAAAGGTGCTACGGCGGTCGCAGTGCCTGGATTGGTTGCAGGCATGGCGCTGGCACACAAGACATTCGGCACCCACGCGTGGGCTGATCTGGTCACGCCAGCCGCAGAGATTGCCGAACAAGGCATGCTGACCGACTGGTACAGCGCCTTGCTGACCGGTGCGAGCGCCAGAGACCTGACACAAGATCCCGACACAGCCGCATATTTTCTAGAGGATGGCAAATGGCCGATCCTGGGTGGCTGGACCAGCATCGAACAGAGACGCCTGAACCAGAAGCCTCTTGCGGCAACACTCAGGACGCTGGCTCGCGAAGGCCCTCAGGCTTTCTACCATGGCAGCATCGGTGAGGCCCTGGTTCGTGACGTGCAAGCCAAGGGCGGCAGTCTGCGCATGGAAGATCTTCAGCAATACGAAGCTCAGCTGGTCGAGCCGCTGACTTTCGAGTACGAAGCGGGAAAAGTGTATGCCGCACCTTCACTCACCGGTGGGCCGACCTACCTGGAGGCGCTGCAATGGCTATCAGAAAACGCTTCGGCCTCAAAACAGATCAACGCCCAGACCTACTGCCAGGTTGCACAGGCGCTGGTCAGCGCCTTTGAGCACAGACTCAACTCCATGGGAGACCATGAATCCCCCAGAGCGCCGGGCAGCACGACACACTTCAGTGTGGTTGATCGTGATGGCAATATGTGCGCTGTGACCCAGACACTGCTGTCAATTTTTGGCTCACGCGTCACCTCCGCTTCCACCGGTCTGCTGCTCAACAATGGCATCATGTGGTTTGATCCCGAACCCGGAAAACCAAACTCGCTGGAACCCGGCAAACGTTGTCTGACCAATTACTGCCCTGTGATTGGTCATGCTGCCAACGGAACAGCCTTCGCGATCGGCGCATCCGGTGGCCGCAAAATTCTGGGCTCGGTACTGCAGATCAGCCGTTTCATGATGCAACATGGACTGAGTCTCGAAGCAGCCTTCGAGCAACCTCGCATAGATGTCAGTGGCACCGCACGCATTGTGGCAGATCCAAAGCTCGGCGCTAACGTCGTCAACGCACTGGAAAGCATTCTTCCCGTCAGCACTGCCAGGCGACACATCTACCCCTACGCGTATGCCTGCCCGGCTGGCGTGGCTCGTCTGGACGGATGGAACTACGGTTGCACCGAGACTTTCACGCCATGGGGTGATGCGGTCGCCGCAGACGAACTGCGCTAGATCGATCAGCTGACCGGCGGATTCGACCGCTCCGCTGGCGGCATGAATGGCTCGGGCAAATCCCGGCCTAGCTGCTCGACGTAGACAGACTGGCTCGGCAGCGCAAATTTTGCGCCAGCGCCTTCGACAATTTCCTTGATCCGGTAGGCAAGCCGCTCTTTGTGCTCCAGCCACTCTCCCCAGACCGTGGTCTTGGTGAAGGTATAAAGCATCAGATCAATCGATGATGCGTTAAACGAATCGATCCGTACAAAGAGCGACGCATTCGGCGGCTGAACGAAGGATCCTTCGGTTCTGAGATAATCGTCGATCTGGTCACGAATAACCCTGAGCTGATCCACAGTCGTCCGATACTCCAGCCCAATCATCCAGGAAATACGGCGATAGGTCATGCGAGAGAAGTTGGTGACTGCCGCATCCGAGAGTTTCATGTTCGGCACCGAGACCGGTGCAGCGTCAAACCGCCTGATCGTGGTCGACCGAAACCCGATATGCTCGACGGTTCCTTCAACCACACCTTGCGCCAGAATCCAGTCTCCCTGACGAAACTGCTTCTCGATCAAGATGCACAAACCACCGATCAGATTGCGGAAAAGCTCCTGAGCACCGAGCGCAACTGCCACCCCGAACAAGCCGAGACCCGCCAGAATGGGTGCGACCTGAATCCCCCAGAACTGCAGCACTGTCGCGAGTCCGACAAAGATGACAGCCCAGCGCACGCCCTTGATCAGCCAGTTGATCATTTCACGGGTCAGAATACCGTCCAGACGCTTGAGCAGGTCACTGAGCGGTATGACCAGATTGTAGAGCGCCCAGAAAATCGCGATCGATACGAGCGTGCGAATGATGCGTTCGCCCAGCACATCAAGCTCACCGCGCAGTCCAATGTACTGCAGTGCAAAAAAAGCCCCGAAGGTCACAAATGCCAGTTGCAAAGGACCCGACAACGCACGGGTCAAGACATCGTCAATCCGGCCTGCCCGGCCTTTTTTCTCGATCCAGCGGGTAAGAATCGAGAAAACAAAGCGCCTGAAAAGCCCTCGCATCGCGTAAAAAATCATCACGATGGAAAACGCAACAAGCGCATTGCCAATGGAATAGCCGAACACGCCGGTGTTCCAGACCTCAGTGACAATGCCCCAAAACTCGGTGAACTGCGATGTCAGATTCTCCATGCGCGAGAAATACCCCTTTATGAGTCAACATGATCCCATAGTGTAAAAGACCTTTTTAGACCCGTCATCTCGCGCACTGGTACGAACGATTCAACTGCCCTGATCAACGCCAGTCTGAGACACTGGCATACTGCCTTTAGCGGCCGCGGCTCTCCAGGAGCATCCTGATCTGCTGCAGCTCCTTTTCCATCGTCTGCAGTCGCTGCTGCAAGCTCTGTTCACGCTCATCAAGCACCGCCTGCTGATCGGCTTTTTCCTGGGCATGATCCTGCTCTGTGAAGGTTTGCATCGCGTTGACGATGATCGCGATGAACAGGTTGAGGATTGTGAACGTCGCGATCAGGATAAAGGGAACAAAAAAGAGCCACGCGTAGGGGAACGCCTCCATGACAGGCCGGGAAATCCCCATCGACCAGCTCTCCAGCGTCATCACCTGGAACAGCGTGTAGAAAGACTCTCCAAGACTACCAAACCAGTCGGGAAAGCGCTGTCCAAACAAATCGGTCGCAATCACCGCAAAAACATAGTAGATGAGGCCGAGGAGCATGACGATTGCGCCCAGCCCTGGCAACGCGCCCAACAGCGCACTGACAACCCTGCGCATCGACGGTACGATCGTCAGAACCCTGAGAACGCGCAACACACGAAACGCGCGCAACACTGCCAGTGGACCGGTTGCAGGAACCAGTGCAATCGCAATCACGGTCAGATCAAACACACTCCATGGATCCTTGAAAAACCTTCCTCGCCATGCGAACAGTCTCAAGACCAGTTCAACAATAAATACCCAAAGGCAGATGCGGTCTGCCATCATCAGTCCCGCATGCAAGGAAGAGCCTGGCTCGACGGCCGTCAACGCTCCCAGAATCAGCGCATTGAGCAAAATAATGACGAGAATCGTATTGGCAAACCAGGGCATTTGCACCAAGTCTTTGATCAAGCGCTGAGCGCGCCCTTGCGGCATATCAGACATAACGGTATCGCCTCAATGTACCGGCACTGCACCGGAAAAATTCCATTGCTCGGGACTGAGCAGAGCGCAACTATACAGGGGACAAGGTCGTTACGCGACACGGCGCGAATACAGGCAAAAATAACTTCATGAAAGCAAAAAGTGTCATCAATGTCACACGCGTTGGTCAAACCACTAAGATGCAAAATTCAATATAAAAACAATAACTTGTTAAGCCAGATAGGACACAGTGGTCTAGGCAGGTGGTGACATGTCTGTCACAAAAATGTCATCTGAGCATTATATAAATCGGGCTGGAGTTGCAATGCAACAAACTTTACCAACCACTCAATGGTGTCGATATGAAAGCACAAGTTTCCAGGATTCTAGCTGTCACGGTAGCGGTCGCCGGACTGGGCGTCATGGGAGCCGCAGAGGCTCGCGACCAGGTCCGCGCAGTGGGTTCATCCACTGTTTTTCCGTACAGTCAAGCTGTTGCCGAGTCTTTTGCATCCAAAACGGGTAAGGCCTCCCCGGTGGTTGAGTCCACGGGCACCGGCGGCGGCATGAAAATTTTCTGCCAAGGCATCGGCGAAGGTCATCCTGATGTCACCGGCGCATCACGCGCCATGACCAAGTCAGAGTACACGGCCTGCGTCACTAACGGCGTGACTGACATCACCGAAGCGCTGATCGGCTACGACGGCCTGTCGATTGCCATTTCGCGCAACGCCAAAGGAAACTGGGCGCTGACCGAAGAGCAAATCTTCCGTGCGCTGGCCGCTGAAGTTCCTGCCAAAGCCGCGGACGGAAAAATCACCTGGACCGCAAACCCTTACAAAAAATGGTCCGAGATCGACAAGACACTGCCTGATGCCGCAATCCTCGCCTACGGCCCACCACCGACCTCCGGAACGCGTGATGCATTTGTTGAACTCGCCATGCACGATGGCTGCAAAGCGATTGTTGGCAAAGACGGCTACGACAAAGACAAGTGCTCACGCATGCGTCAGGACGGTCCGTTTGTCGAAGCAGGTGAAAACGACAACCTGATTGTGCAGCGTCTGGTTGCTGATCCCAACGCAATCGGTATCTTTGGCTATTCATTCCTGTACGAAAACGAAGACAAGCTCAAAGCGGTCTCTGTGAACGGTGTTGTCCCAAATGCTGAAACCATCGCATCGTTCGAGTACGGCATCGCCCGTCCGATTTATGTTTACTTCAAGAACGCACACCGTGGCGTCATCCCAGGGTTCAACGAATTCATCGCTGAATACGTGTCTGACGACTCACTGGCTCGTGGTGGCTACAACAACGAGCGCGGTCTGACCACGCTGCCAGCAGACCGACTCAAGCAAGTTCAGGCTGACGTCGCCGCCGGCAAGAAGTTCAGTGCGAACTAAGATG
>CAZBIN010000024.1:15051-22537 GCA_964491995.1 uncultured Orrella sp. | reverse complement strand
CTACGTGATTGCCTCACCTGCTGGAGCGTACTTTCCCAAGGGCGTCGCACCGGTTGGCATCTGGGTTTCAGAATCTCATACACGCGCCGGACGCGGTGGCACGGGTGCCGCCAAATGCGGCGGAAACTACTCTGCCTCTCTACTGCCCCAGCAAGAGGCCTATAAAAATGGCTGCTCGCAGGTTCTGTTTCTGGATGCGCAGGAAAGCAAATACCTTGAAGAACTGGGCGGCATGAACCTATTCCTGGTTCACAAGGACGGCACCTTGCTGACACCTTCGCTGACTGGCAGCATTCTCGAGGGTGTCACTCGCGACAGCATTATCACCCTGGCACGGGATCGTGGTCATCAGGTCATCGAAAGAAAAATCACGCTGCAAGAAACCCTTGAGGGGTTTTCAAGTGGAGAGATTTGCGAAGCCTTTGCGTGTGGCACCGCAGCCGTCATCACGCCTATCAGCATGATGAAAGGCAACGGGTTTTCGGTCGGCCAGGAAGATGCGCCTGCGGGCGAGCTGACCATGTCACTGCGCCAGGAGCTCACAGACATCCAGTATGGTCGCCGTGCCGATCCGCATCAGTGGATGGTGCGGGTGAAGTAATCGACCTGCATTGAGAAGGCCGCCCTGCATCCCTGTCCTCCCTGTTATCTGGCTTGAATCATGAAACCTGCTGTATCAAGATGGAACGACCGGTTTTCCGCAACTGAAGATTATGTTTTTGGTACTGAGCCGAATCAGTTCATGGTCCGGCACGCCAAAACCTACCTGCAGCCAGGTATGCAGGTTCTGGCCGTTGCTGATGGCGAAGGTCGCAATGGCGTGTGGATGGCCAGGCAAGGTCTGGATGTCTGGTCTGTCGATGCAGCGCCGGCTGCAAGCGAAAAAGCCCGTCGGCTCGCCGCCGCTCAAGGGGTGCAGATGCACGTCGAGACGGCTGACCTCAGTGAATGGGACTGGAATGGGCAGCAGTTCGATGCCGTGGTCGGAATCTTTTTTCAGTTTGCCAACCCAAAACTTCGTGCCGAGATTTTTGATGGCATGAAGCGTGCCGTCAAGCCTGGCGGTCTGCTGATGATCGAAGGCTATGGCCTTAAACAGCTTGAGTACAAGACGGGAGGGCCGGACATCCCCGAGCATCTCTACACGCTTGATCTGATGCGTGAGTGTTTTTCGGACATGGAGATCCTTGTGCTCGAGGAGTACGATGCCGAACTCGACGAAGGTGCCGGTCATAAGGGCACGTCAGCGCTGGTTGACCTGGTGGCCAAAAAGCGCTAACCCGGGAGTTGTTGCAGCATCAGGCGCTCAAAATGAGCAGATCACGATGATTTCTCGATCTGCGGGTTGTTCCAGCCTCGTGACTGGTTCACCATATTCACCAGCCAAAGCATCACCGGCACCTTGATGAGCACCCAACGACAGTGGCCAACGCTGCGCCACTGTCAAATCCGTACAGCACAATCCGCCTCACCAATGTGCAGCACGACTTGCCATTTCGGCGGCCAGTTCGTGAGTTGCACCAAGTGCCCTGAGGCGACTGTAAACAATCATTCCCATACGCCGGTGTTTGAGCTGGATCGCCCGCAATCTGTGGCGTGTCCATGAGTCCGGGTTCTGGAATATTGTCGGGGGCTGCGCCAGATCACCGACTGCCCAGCCGTCAGGTCCTGCCTCGATCAATGCCCGACAGATCTTGAGCCACACTGGACGACCCATTGCCGCCAGCATCCGGGCAGCCGTATCGACGTCCACAAACAAGCCTCTCGCAAGGTGTCCTGGCAATCAGAAAGACGATTTGATTTCGATACCCACCGAAATGTGGGTTTTTTGTATCAAGCGCGGGGAAAAATTTCCTTGAAAGACGGAGTTTTCCGGCCAAGGTGCGCCACCGAACCTATCTTTGCGGAAGATAAACCTTCACATTGCGTAAAACAAATTGTGAAGAGGCAGGATCATTCATACACTTGACGAAGCTTAACTTCTTGAGGGTACCATGTCCGCTGTTGCTGATCTGTCACGTTTGCTCAATCCCAAAGTCATCGCTGTCATCGGCGCCTCTGATGATCCCACTCGCATCGGTGGCAAACCGATTGCCTACATGGTCAAACAGGGCTATCAAGGCACGATTCTGCCGGTTAACCCGAACCGCGAGACCGTGCAGGGTTTCAAGAGCTATCCAAGCGTTGAAGCACTGCCACAAACACCTGACATCGCGATCATTGCCGTCCCGAGCTCTGCTGCACTTGAAACCGTCACTGCGCTTGCCAAGAAGGGCACGGCAGGGGCACTTCTGTTTAGCGCAGGTTTCGCAGAGATGAGCGCTGAAGGTGCCGCAGTCCAGAACCAGATGGCTGAAGTCGCCCGGGCTCACGGTATGCGTATACTCGGACCCAACTCACTGGGCATGCTGAACCCGCAGATTCATTTTTATGGAACATTTGCGACCAGCCTTGAGCTCGGGTTTCCCAAGCCTGGCAACGTGGCGATCGTAAGCCAGTCCGGTGCCTATGGTGCTCACCTGATGGCTGTTGCGGTTCAGAATGACATTGGCCTGTCTGCTGTGATCATGACAGGCAACGAAGCAGACCTCACGCTGGGCGACATGGTGCAGATGGTCGTCGACGACCCCAAGACCCAGGTTATTGCCCTTTACTCAGAAGGCGTGCGTCGCGCTGACGGACTGATCAAAGCCTTGGAAAGCGCCCGTCGCAAACGCAAGCCTGTGGTCATGATGAAAGTCGGGCGCAGCGCAGTGGGTGGTGCAGCGGCACAATCGCACACCGCTTCGATTGCAGGCGATGACAAAGTGTTTGATGCGGTCATGAGCGAGCTGGGTGTGATCCGTGTCGAGACCACCGAACAGATGCTCGATATTGCCCGCCTGGCCACACGCGGTATTTATCCTGCCAACAACACGCTCGGTGTCATTACGGTCAGTGGCGGTGCCGGTGTGATTATTTCTGATGCAGCTGAAGCGCTGGGTTTACCAATGCCAGCCATGCCTGAAGACGCCCAGAAGGCACTGACCAAGGTGCTTCCTTATGCGGCCCCGCGCAACCCGGTCGATGTCACGGCACAGTTTCTGAACGACATGTCGCTGGCCCGCAGTTTCACCGAGTCTGTACTGCGAGACGGTGGCTACAGCTCCATCCTTGGGTTTTTTACCTACACCGCCAGTGCTGCGAGCACCGGTGAGCGCCTGCGCAAAGAGCTCAAGATCGTGCGTGACCAGTTCCCCGATCGCCTGTTTGTGCTGGCCGCAATGGGCTCAAAAGAAAAGATGCAGCAGTATGAATCTGACGGTTTTGCGATTTTTGAGGACCCAAGCCGTGCCGTGGGTGCCATCAACGCCATGGGCCGCTTCGGACAGGCGTTTGAACGCGCTGAGCCAGACGCTGCACCCGTACTCGCACCTGTCAAACTACCCGACAGCAATCCTAGCGAAGCCCAGGCCAAGCAGTTGCTGGCCGAGTCTGGCATTGCCAGCGCCCCCGAAACCGTTTGCACCGATGCGGATCAAGCGGTCGCTGCTGCCCGGGACATGGGTGGCAAGGTCGTCATGAAAATTGTCTCTCCGGACATCCTTCACAAATCCGAAATCGGTGGCGTACTGCTCGACATCGAAGGCGAAGCCGCTGTCAGAGCGGGCTATCAGACACTACTTGAGCGCGCTAAAAAAGCCGTCCCGAATGCCCGTATCGAAGGCGTACTCGTGGCCAAACAGCTCTCGGGCGGTGTGGAGTGCATTCTCGGGATTCATCGCGACCCGGTGTTTGGACCGATGGCGATGTTTGGTCTTGGCGGAATTTTTGTAGAAATCCTCCAGGACGTGGTGTTGCACCGCTGCCCGTTTGGCGAGGATGTCGCAGAACAGATGATTCGCTCGATCAAAGGTGCTCCGCTGCTTTTAGGTGCTCGCGGGCGTCCAGTTGCTGACATCAAGGCATTGGCACAAATGCTCTCGAGACTTTCAGCTTTTGCGGTAGCTGCAGGTCCACGTCTGGAGTCTATTGATCTGAATCCGGTATTCGCCATGCCCGAAGGTCAAGGTGCATTTGCTGCAGATGCCGTGATCACGCTCAAAGATGAGGAAGACAACGCCAGCGCCTGATGCTGGCGAGAAGTACCGAGCGAGAAGTAACGCGCGACAACAGGAGAGGGGTGAGATGGCCGGTCTTTGACCCGTCATCTCACCCCTCTCTTTCAAATATCAGACGCTCTGCGTTGATTGATGCTGACGACTCAGAACGGGATATCGTCGTCGAGATCACCCAGATTGGCTGATGAGCTCGCCTTGGGTGCTGCGGGTCTTGGTGCAGGCGCGGCCGGGGACGCAGAAGACATCTGGCGTGATGCTGGCTGAGGTCTGTAGCCATCATCCGAGCCGTCGTTGCCACCGCCGCCGCCATCGCGGCTGCCCAGCATCTGCATCTGCTCGGCCACAATCTCGGTGGTGTACTGATCCTGGCCTTCCTTGTTCTGCCACTTGCGAGTGCGCAAACGGCCCTCGATGTAGACCGGGCGGCCTTTGCGCAGGTATTCACCGGCAATCTCTGCCAGACGGTTGAACATCACGACCCGATGCCACTCGGTTTCCTCGCGCCGGTCACCGGTGTTGCGGTCCTTTGACGCGTAAGTGGTTGCAATTGCAAGGTTGCAAATTGCCGCGCCATCTGCACTGTGACGAATCTCTGGATCACGCCCGAGGTTTCCCACCAGAATGACTTTGTTGACCGATGCCATACCGATCCCCCTTTGAATAAGATTAACCATTCACTGACCGCTTTCGAGACTGAAAGATCCTGAATCGATCAGCAAAAACGAATTGCTGTTTACAGAAGTTTAAGCCACCTTGGAAGGGCAGACCCTCCTCCTGACCATCTGGCTTGTCAGACGAGGCCTTTCCTGACACCCTCATTTGGAAGTGCTCTCATCACGAGCAGCAAGATGCCGCCATTGGCGCATCTTGCATCAAACGGGCCATCAACACCACTCGTGACAACACCAACCCTCGCCAACACTCAATGGCCAGAAACGGGGTTCGTCCGATCGTCAATGGAAGAGATCACAGCAGGGACCTTGAGCGACCAAGTCACGACAAGCCAGATGGCGCTCAAAGCAGTGACTGCCCAGAACACTGACACCGCACCCCCGATATGCACCAGCCATCCCCCCAGCACGCCCCCGAGGAACAAACCCAGCGCCTGCGTCGTGCTGTAGACCCCGAGCGCAAGTCCTTTGAGTTCAGGCGGCGCAATCCGCGATACGAGCGATGGTTGCAATGCCTCCAGCACGTTGAACGCCACAAAAAACACTGTCAACCAAAAGAGTAAGGACCACCAGCCAGACACCGACCACACCAACCCGACGCCCACAACCACCAGGAGCATCACACACAGTTTGAGTGTCAGGACATGGATGCGTCGTGTCTCAGTCATGAACACAATCGGCACCATGAACAGAAATGACGCAAATATCACCGGCAGATAAGCTTGCCAGAGCTGATCTGCCTGCAAGTCTCCGTATTGAACGAGTAAAGGTGGGACGGCGACAAACAGCGCGACCTGGATCAAGTGCAAGCTGAAAACACCGACGTTCATTCGAATCAAACCGCCATTGCCCAACACCTCCCGGGCGCTCGCCTTTTGCGTTGGAGCTGGCCCCTTGGGAACGACGGGAACGATCCATGCCGCTACTGCAAAAGCAATCAAACCAAGTCCTGCGATGACCCAGAACAGACCTTGCAGCCCGGCCCAGCCAACCAGAACAGGTGCCAGCACCAGAGAGACGGCAAAGGAAAGACCAATCGATGCGCCAACCATGGCCATTGCCCGGGTTCTGACCTCGGGTCTCGTAGAATCGGCCAGCCATGCCGTAATCGCCGCCGAGATTGCGCCTGAACCCTGAACCGCCCGACCTATCGTGACCCAGAAAATACTGTCTGAAATCGCGCAAATCACGCTACCGACAATAAAGAGCACCAGACCAAAGAGAACCACCGGACGGCGACCTATCCGGTCCGACACCATTCCAAACGGTATCTGCATCACGGCCTGTGTGAGGCCGTATATGCCGAGCGCGAGGCCGACCTGAACGGGGTCGAGTCCGCCCTTCAGACTCTGCGCTGCCACTGCGAATACGGGCAGCAAGAGGAACAAACCGAGCATGCGAGCCGCAAACAATCCTGCCAGACACACGCTGGCGCGGCGCTCGGTTGGATTCAGGGATAACTTGGCGGGTTTAGTCATGCGGATATCAACGTTGGTCTGGAGCGCGTTATAGTACCAAGTTACCCTAAAAGTCTGAACGAAGGCATCTGAACCGAATGGATCAAATCCGAGTTCGCGGTGCTCGCACCCACAACCTGAAGAATATTTCTGTCGATTTGCCACGCAACGCGCTGGTAGTTATCACAGGCCTGTCTGGCTCCGGCAAGTCCTCGCTTGCATTTGATACGCTTTATGCGGAAGGCCAGCGAAGGTATGTCGAGAGTCTTTCAGCGTATGCACGCCAGTTTTTGCAACGACTCGAGAAACCCGATGTCGATCTGATCGAAGGCCTGTCGCCTGCGATTGCGATCGAGCAAAAATCCGGCAGCCACAATCCGCGTTCAACCGTGGGAACCATCACCGAGATTCACGACTATCTGAGGCTGCTGTTCGCCCGGGTCGGTACCCCGTTTTGTCCCGTGCACAATGAGCCACTTTCTGCTCAAAGCATCAGTCAAATGGTTGATGAGGTTGTGCAGTGGCCGTCCGAGAGCCGGATCGCCATCCTCGCGCCTGTTGCCAAAAGACAGTCCGGAGGACTTGGCACTTTGCTGGCAGGGTTGCAGTCTCAAGGGTTCGTGCGCGTCAGGATCAATCAGGAAATGGTGTCACTTGATCCCATCCCTGCGATTGAGGAGACGGCGCTGTTTGACCTTGATGTCGTGGTCGACAGGTTGCGGATCAAACCTGACATTCAGAGCCGCCTGGCCGAGAGCCTCGAGACAGCAGTCCGCCTCGCAGAAGGCAAAGCCATCGTGGTCGATCTGGACAGCGATCGCAGCCGGGCGTTTTCTAGCAAATATGCGTGTCCTGTGTGTGACCATACTCTGAATGAGCTTGAGCCCAGGCTCTTCAGTTTCAACAACCCCACGGGTGCGTGTCCGACCTGCGATGGCTTAGGCCATGTTGAAACGATTGATCCCGCCAGAGTGGTTGCGTTTCCTGAACTCAGTCTGGCTGCGGGTGCGATTCATGGCTGGGACAAGCGAAATGCGTTCACCTATTCGATGCTGGCCAGTCTGGGGACTCATCTGGGATTTGACCTGGAGACACCCTGGGAGCATCTTGCAATCGAGGCGCAGCAGACCATTCTGTATGGTTCCGGTGACACAGAAATTCCTTTTTTCTATCTGAGTCCGACTGGCAAGAGTACCGTCAAAAAGCACCCTTTCGAAGGCGTTATTCCCAACCTGGAGCGTCGATGGCGAGAAACGGA
>CAZBIN010000024.1:12642-15025 GCA_964491995.1 uncultured Orrella sp. | reverse complement strand
TCCAGACTGTCACGGCTCCAGACTTCAACCGCAAGCCCGCCACGTCCGTATCGCAGACAAAGCAATCTACGAAGTCGAGGCTCTCACACTTGCCGCATGTCTGGTCTGGTTTGAGGCGCTCGAGCTGGGTGGCGCGCGGCAGGAAGTCGCCGAACGGATCGTTCGCGAAATCCGGGCCAGGCTGACATTTCTGAACAACGTTGGGCTGACATACCTTTCGCTGGATCGAAGAGCAGACACCATCTCGGGTGGAGAGGCACAGCGAATCCGGCTCGCCAGCCAGATTGGGTCTGGTCTGACAGGCGTCATGTACGTGCTTGATGAACCCTCCATCGGGCTGCATCAGCGTGACAATGACCGCCTGATCGCAACCCTGACGCACCTGCGGGATCTGGGCAACAGTGTGATCGTGGTCGAACATGATGAAGACATGATCCGCCAGGCAGACTGGATTGTGGATATGGGCCCGGGCGCCGGTGAACATGGTGGCCATGTCGTTGCGCAGGGCACGCCCGCCATGATCTGTGAAAGCAAAGACTCGCTGACGGGACAATACCTGACCGGGACCAGAGAGATTTCCGTGCTGGAGCGACGCATCGTCGACGCCCAGGGCAAATGGCTCGAACTCAATGGCTGTTCCGGCAACAACCTCAAATCGGTGGATCTGAGGGTTCCGGTCGGTCATCTCGTCTGCGTGACGGGTGTCTCGGGTTCTGGCAAGTCGACACTGGTCAACGACACCCTGGCTGCAGCTGCGTCAAAGATACTCAACCGTGCCCAAGGGGCTGTTGCACCGTACGAAACGTTGATCGGGCTGGAGCAGTTCGACAAGATCATCTGTGTCGACCAGAGCGCTATCGGACGCACACCACGAAGCAATCCAGCTACCTACACCGGACTGTTCACGCCGATTCGCGAACTGTTCGCTGGTGTTCCCGAGGCGCGAGCCCGTGGGTACGATCCAGGACGTTTTAGTTTCAACGTCAAGGGCGGGCGCTGTGAAGCCTGCCAGGGCGATGGGGTGGTCAAGGTTGAAATGCACTTTCTGCCAGACATGTACGTTGCCTGCGATGTTTGCCATGGCAAACGATACAACCGCGAGACGCTGGAGATTCGCTATCGTGGCAAAAACGTACATGAAGTGCTTGATCTTACGGTCGAACAGGCCTTGCCATACTTTGAAGCGGTGCCTGCAATCGCGCGCCGACTGCAAACACTGCTCGACGTAGGGCTGTCGTACATCCGGCTGGGACAGAGCGCAACAACCTTGTCAGGCGGTGAAGCGCAGAGGGTCAAACTGTCATTAGAGCTTTCCAAGCGTGGCTCGGGTAGCACGCTCTACGTGCTGGATGAGCCAACGACTGGCCTGCACTTTCATGATATCGATATGCTGCTCAAAGTCCTTAACCAGCTCGTGGACGCAGGAAACACGGTTGTCATCATTGAGCACAATCTGGACGTGATCAAGACTGCTGACTGGATCATCGACATGGGGCCAGAAGGCGGCGATGGTGGTGGGCAAGTGGTCGTGCAGGGGACCCCGGAGCAGGTCGCCCTGTGCGAGCAAAGCCTGACGGGTCAGTATCTGGCCAGGACTCTGAAATCCTCGACCAGGCAAGTCCCGTCCACATCCACTGGACTGCCAGGCTGAGTTCTATCTAACGCCTGCCTGACGCAATTGAACCGCTGCAAGCGCAGGGCAGTGCTCACTCTCTTGCAACGGAATTGTCGAACTGCACGACAGGGCGCCCGGCAACTGTTCGACAGAAATCGACTGAGCGGCACCGGAAGGCGGGATGCCCGCCTCGCTGGCACGCCATTGTGCCCAACGAACCGTCACCCTGTTGGCACTGCTGCAGATCCCGAAGGCACTTTCATCACACGCCCGAATTGCCGCGCGCAACGCCAGCTCTGCGTCCTGATAGCCACAGACCACGCTGGCGCCACGGTTGATACCGCCTTTTTCAACGGTACCTTTTTCTGCGATGAAATGTACGAGCCAGCCCGGTGCACAAGCTGTCTGAGCATTCTGCGGTGCGGGGCTGCCGGCTGTGGTCCGGGACAGGGCGAGCGTACAGCGCCCGCCTTTTGCCACGGGCTGACACTCTTGCACGATATAGAGCGTCGACTCGGCTGACGCAACTGATTGCGCCCGAGCAGTCCCGGCTGCTCCAAGCGAGAGCAACAAGAACAACGTTGCCGTAAAAAATATAGGTTTGAACATTAGAACCTCTCATCAATGAGAAACAAACGGCGGTGCTCCAGCATTGCATATCGATCTGTCATGCTGGCAATGTAATCCGCGATGGCTCTGGCCTGCAACTCTCGGCCCTCGCGGCGAAACTGGGGAGGCAAGAGAACCGGGTCATCCAGAAATGCCGTA
>CAZBIN010000024.1:0-12632 GCA_964491995.1 uncultured Orrella sp. | reverse complement strand
TAAACAGATCACGCACGATCCGGCGCGCCTTGCTCGTCATGCGCATGACCTTATAGTGTCGGTAGAGATGCCGCAACAGAAACTGCTTGAGCTCATCGGCCTGAGAGCGAATATCGACCGAGAATGCAACCAGGGCACCAGACTGCCTGACTTCATCAGCACTGCACGGTCCGACCTGCTCCAGATTTTTCTGGGTGGTGCGCGTGACATCCACAATCAGCGTGTTGATCATCTGGCGAATGGTCTCTGACGTCGCCCGCTGTTCAGTCAATTGCGGCCAGTCTTTGCGCACGCGCACAAAATGCTCCTGGAATATAGGTACTTCGAGTAATTGCTCCAGAGTGATCAAACCAGAACGCAAACCGTCATCAATATCATGGTTGTTATAAGCAATCTCATCGGCAAGATTGGCCAGCTGAGCCTCGAGTGCGGGCTGAGTGCGATCCAGAAAACGCTGACCCACATCGCCAAGCTTTCGAGCGTTAGCCACAGAGCAGTGCTTGAGAATTCCTTCACGTGTTTCGAAACACAGGTTCAGTCCATTAAACGCCGGGTAACGATCCTCGAGTTCATCGACCACACGAAGACTCTGCAAATTGTGCTCGAATCCACCCGCCTCAGGTGCGAGTGACTTCATGCAGGCATTGAGCTCATCCTGTCCGGCATGACCAAACGGCGTGTGACCAAGGTCGTGTGCCAGTGAAATAGCCTCGGTCAGATCCTCATCCAGCATCAGACTGCGTGAAATGACCCGGGCAATCTGCGCAACCTCAAGCGAATGCGTCAGGCGCGTTCTAAACCAGTCGCCCTCATGATTGATAAAAACCTGCGTCTTGTACTCCAGCCGCCGAAAAGCCTTGGCATGGATGATGCGGTCACGATCACGTTGAAACTGAGACCGGTTACCCGGTGGCGGCTCACTGTAGCGACGCCCGCGAGTCTGATCGGGGTGACTGGCGTAAGGAGCGCGGGTCTGCATCAGTTTTTTTGGTCCTAAGGGTTGTTATCACAACAGATTTGTAAAACCTGACGAACCGCCTGGGGGTCTGCCGGCTGGACAACTGCCTGACCGATACAAGGCATCAGCACAAATTTGATCTGCCCCCCCTGCGCCTTCTTGTCACCACTCATGAGAGAAAACCACTGCTCCGCACCTCCGAGTGCAGGTGCTGTCGTTGGGCAGCCAATTGCTGCCACCAGTGCACGAACTCTCTCGACGTCCGCAGCCGGCAGGCCACAGACACGATGCGAAAGTTCAGCCGCCATCACCAGCCCACACCCTACGGCCTCGCCATGCAACCACTGTCCATAGCCCAGTCCTGCCTCGATCGCATGACCGAATGTGTGTCCAAGATTGAGTATGGCGCGTCGCCCGGACTCGCGCTCGTCTTCGCCAACGACCTCGGCTTTAAACTGGCAGGAACGCCGGATTGCCTCGGAAATGATCTGCGGATCCCTCTGCACCAGTGCATCAGCGTGCTTCTCACACCATTCAAAAAAAGGTGCATCCATGATAAGTCCGTACTTGATGACCTCGGCCAGACCCGCGCTGATCTCACGCTGGGGCAAGGTTTGCAGAACAGTCGAATCAATCTCGACAGCCACCGGCTGGTGAAACGCACCAATCATGTTCTTGCCCAGGGGATGATTGACGGCAGTCTTGCCGCCGACCGAGGAATCAACCTGGGCCAGCAGGGTGGTTGGCACCTGGACAAATCGTATACCGCGCATATAGACCGCTGCAGCGAATCCGGCCATGTCACCAATCACGCCACCACCCAATGCAACGATCACCGCACGTCGATCATACTGGGCCTGCAGCATCGCATCAAAAATCAGATTTAGCGTCTCGAGGTTCTTGCAGGCCTCACCATCAGGCAGAAGAACGGTCTGTAACGGGCAGGCAAGCCCGGCCAGCCCAGCCCTGACCCGATCGCCGTAAAGTCCATCAATCGCGGAGTTTGTGAGCAGGATCACTGCACTGACATCTTCAGGAATACTTTCGGACACCGCATCGATTCGGCCCGCAGCAATACGAATTGGATAGTTTCCCGAGGGAGTCTTGACGGTCACGACGTGCATTGAAATTCCCGATACTGGTTAATCTTATCGATCAGACGATGAGCAACAGTGCTGACGGTCGATGCGCTGGTTTCCATCACAATGTCGGCCACTTCATCATACAGAGCCTCTCTTTGTCCCAGCAGTTCGCGCAACCTTCCCTTGGGATCTTTGGTGGCCAGCAAAGGTCGGTTACGATCTCGGCTGGTTCGCCGATAAAGTTCGTCTACGGATGCCTTGAGATAAACCACAATCCCTCGCTCGGACAGCAAGGTCCTGTTGCGCGAGTGAAGGATTGCGCCACCGCCGGTCGCCATCACGATGCCGGGTTGTTCTGTAACATCTTCAAGTACCTGAGACTCCCGTTTGCGGAACCCTTCTTCACCTTCGATCTCAAATATGACAGGAATCTTGACGCCACACTTGGACTCGATCTGATGGTCGAGATCGACGAATGGCATCTGAAGCATGCGCGACAACACCTTACCGATGGTGGATTTGCCCGATCCCATCATGCCTACCAGATAAATTGACGAGTGCTTTTGATTCATGGCGCTATTATCCCACTGCGATGCTTTGAAAGCGTAAAATCTTGAACCTATGAGAAAAAGTACTTCCCGCTCGCGCGACGATTCAACCACAACCACTGATTCCCAGAGTCCGTGGATTGTCAGATTTGTGCTCAAGACCTTCGTCCTGGGTGCGGGACTGGCTGCCAGTGGGGCACTGTTGCTGGTCATCGCCCTTTCCATTGCCTGGCCTAACCTGCCGGATTTGGCGGCGATGACAGATTATCGTCCACGCGTGCCGTTGCGAGTCTACACAGCGGACAAGGTTCTGATCGGTGAATTCGGTGACGAACGGCGAAACGTCCTGCGATTCAACGAGTTTCCTGATGTGCTCAAGTCAGCAGTGCTGGCGGCTGAAGATGACCGGTTCTACCAGCATGGTGGAATTGACTGGATCGGTGTCGCTCGCGCTGGTATCGCCAACCTTGCAGCGATGTCCAAGACTCAGGGTGCAAGCACGATCACCATGCAGGTCGCTCGCAACTTTTATCTTTCCTCAGAAAAAACCTACACCCGAAAGTTCTACGAACTGTTGCTGACCTACAAGATCGAGTCAAGCCTGAGCAAAGACCAGATTCTGGAGCTTTATCTGAACCAGATCTTTCTGGGTCGACGTGCATATGGATTTGCCGCAGCGTCCCGGACATATTTTGGTAAAGACGTCGAGGATCTGACAGCAGCACAGGCCGCCATGCTGGCAGGTATTCCGAAAGCACCGTCTCGCTACAACCCGGTGTCCAACATGTCACGCGCGGTGGCACGTCAACATTATGTGCTGGGCCGAATGCACTCCCTGGGCTATCTGACAGATGCTGAGTACAAAGCGGCCCTCAAAGAACCCATCGTGCTGGAGTCTGGTCGTGGAACACCTGCTGGCGGGTATGCAGTTCACGGAGAGTACGCGGCCGAACTTGCACGGCAACTGATGTTTTCTCTTTATGGTGAAGACGTCTACTCGCGCGGTATGAACGTTTACACGACAATACGCTCTGACGATCAGGACTGGGCCTGGCGCTCACTTCGCGAGGGTGTTCTGGACTACACCAGACGTGCCCGGTACCCCGGTCCTCTTGCACAGACCGCCTTGCCAGAAGGTCTCGAGAAAGATCCCGCCAAGTTTGACGAGTTCATGGATCGTATCCTTGAGCAGTATCCTGACACATCCGGCTTTAACACCGCTGTAGTCCTTCGGGCCAGCCCGACCTCTGTCTCTCTGGCACGGGATGGAAATGAGGTCATTACCATTACCGACAAGCAGGTACTGAGCACCATCGCCCGATCCCTGAACCCGAAAGCCAGTGAAGAAACAAGAATTCAGCGCGGATCGATCGTAACGATAAATCAGCGCACAGATGGTCATTGGGAAATTCTGAACCTGCCCGAAGTTCAAGGTGCCCTCGTATCGATGACTCCCCAGGACGGCGCCATCCAGGCAATGGTCGGAGGTTTTGATTTCTATCACGGCAATTTCAACCGCGTCACACAGGCCTGGCGTCAGCCAGGATCGTCATTCAAGCCTTTCATTTACGCCGCTGCCCTCGAACGTGGCATGACACCTTCAACCCAGATTTCTGATCAGCCATTCGAACTCACGGCACAGCAGACTGGATCAGGTCAAGGCTGGAAGCCTCGCAATTATGGAAATACGTACGACGCATCGCTCACCATGCGAGAAGCGCTGGCCAAATCCCGCAATATGGTTTCGATCCGTATCCTGCAAGCTATCAGTCCCCAGTACGCCCAGGAATACATCACGCGGTTCGGTTTCGAAGCGGCCAAACATCCTCCCTATTTGCCAATGGCTTTGGGATCCGGGGCAGTGTCACCTCTGCAACTGGCGGGTGCTTTCGCAGTCTTTGCCAATGGCGGATACAGAGTGACACCGTACCTGATCGACCACGTAACGGACTCGGAAGGCACCGTGCTGATGCGTGCCAGCCCAACCATTGCTGGCGACTCGACCGCACGCGTCATCGACCCAAGGACGGCTTACGTCATGGACGATATGCTCAGGGGTGTTGCACAGTCCGGTACAGCTTCGCGCGCGAGCCGTGAACTGAAACGCCGTGATATCGCAGGAAAGACGGGTACGACCAATGACGCGGTGGATGCCTGGTTTGCGGGCTACACACCTTCACTCGTTGGAGTTGCCTGGCTTGGATTTGACCAACCCAAGTCCCTGGGAAGTCGGGAGACAGGTGGGGGTGCGTCTTTGCCAATCTGGCTTGGTTACATGCAAAAAGCGCTCGAGCGTTATCCAGAAGAGCCTCGACGACCACCGCCAGGCGGATTGATCGTGGAGGGTCAAAGCATGTACTTCGCCGAGTATCCACCAAGTCAGGCGATTACCCGTGTAGGCCTTGATCAGAAACAAGAGTCGATTGATGATCTGCTCAACTCACTTGCGGGTGACAACAGTCAAAATGTGAATTTCATTCCGCCCGAGATTCTGAACTAAGCGTGTATGGTGTAGATACCTGAGCACAACAGGCATCTACACCTTCACCTGTATCAAGTGTCCGGTCGCTTCCGAGAATATGGTGGACAGTGCCTGTTCGAGGTCGGGCCCCCCACGAGTGTCGACCCAGTGATGCCCGTCAAAGCGGTAATGAAACCCGCCGCTGGGCGCTGCCACCCAGAGCTCCTGCATGGGCGCCTGGCTGTTGATCACCACCGGGACTTTATTGTCAAACAGCAAGTTGAGTACGTTGGCCTCGCGCTTGCTGTCGACATCGACATCAAGGCGCTCAAACCAGTCATCGGATTGCGTTTCAATCACATCGAGAATCTTGCGAATCCGGTCTTCAAATTCTGTTTCAGTCATAATCCTGTCCTTAACCCAAATGGAGCAAATGTGTTCAACTCCGTGCGCAAAAATGCCCTGTCACTTGCCCGTATTCTGTCGGTTTTGCTGATTGCTGTCACTGCGAGTGCCTGCGGCTACAAAGGTCCGCTGTATTTGCCACCGCCACCCGACACGCTCAAAGGGCAGGACAATAGCACCAAGCAGACTTCATCGCCAGTCAATGCCCCTTCACGATGATCGCGCTCTACCAAAGATGCTCAGCGACTTGAAACCAGGCGAGTCCTGATTGAATAACCCCGACACCGGATTGTCGAATATGTCCTCACAGTCAGATCAAGAAACCCTTCCTGTTCCTGCAGGTTACCCATTTTTTCATTTTGATCAGGGAAAGCTGCATGTCGAATCCCTGCCTTTGAGCCAGCTTGCTCAACAATATGGCACGCCCCTCTATGTCTACTCAAGGGCTGCGATTGGCAAGGCCTGGCAGTCCTACGTCAATGCCATCGGTTCAAACCGCGTGCTGGTTTGCTACGGCATGAAAGCCAACTCCAATCTCTCGATTCTCCAGGAATTCGCGCGGCTCGGTGCCGGGTTTGACATTGTCTCGGGCGGCGAACTGGCCCGTGTCCTGAAAGCAGGAGGAAACCCGGGCAAAGTCGTTTTCTCGGGGGTGGGCAAACAGGCGTGGGAGATGGAGCAGGCTCTGCTGGCGGGCGTGAAATGCTTTAACGTCGAGTCACTTCCAGAACTCAAAAGACTGTCGGAAGTGGCAACCCGTATGGGCAAACAGGCACCCGTGTCGCTGCGAGTGAATCCGGATGTCGATGCACAGACACACCCCTACATTTCCACCGGTCTCAAAGAGAACAAGTTCGGTATTGCGATTGAAACAGCACCTCAAGCCTATGCGCTCGCACAGTCACTGCCGGGCATCCGCATCGTCGGCGTTGACTGTCATATCGGTTCCCAGATCACCGAGGTTGCGCCTTATCTCGACGCGCTTGACAAGCTGATTGAACTGATCAAAGGTCTGGCCAGCACGGGCATCGAACTGGCCCATCTCGACCTCGGTGGTGGTCTTGGCATTCGTTATGACGATGAAACACCACTAGACCCCGGAGTCCTGCTTGGTGAAATCTTCAAGCGCCTGTCGGAACATCATCTGGGCCATCTGGAGCTGGTGCTCGAGCCTGGACGGTCACTGATCGGAAACGCTGGCGTTCTGTTGACACAGGTCCAGTATCTCAAACCGACCGCAGACCGATCATTCGCGATTGTCGATGCCGGCATGAATGATCTGATGCGTCCGGCACTCTACCAAGCCTGGCACGGTGTGTTGCCTCTGACATGGCCTGCAACAGCACCCAAGCAGGAGTGGGACGTAGTAGGTCCTGTATGCGAGAGTGCGGATTGGCTGGCCAAAGGCCGCAAACTCGGCATTGAGCAAGCAGACCTGCTGGCAATCGAGTCAGCAGGTGCCTACGGATTTGTCATGGCGGGTCAGTACAACTCACGTACCCGGCCTGCAGAAATTCTGGTCGATGGTGACCAGCATTACGTGATTCGAGACCGGGAGACGTTCGATGATCTGATTCGCGGCGAGCATCTGGTCATCAAGTCGCACGGCTGAGCATGGCATCACAGAGCACCTGAGCGCCAGCACCAAGATCCTCCGGGGTGGCATCTTCAATCTCGTTATGACTGATGCCATCCTTGCACGGCACGAAGATCATGGCCGTCGGCGCAACACTTGCCAGGTGCACCGCGTCGTGTCCTGCGCCTGTGACGATGTCCATATGCGACAACCCTCTGGCCATGGCGGCATCACGCACAAGCTGAACCGTCCCGATGTCGAAGGGTGTTGGCGGAAAATAAGACACCTCTTTGACTGTCACAGCGACACCGTGCTCTTGAGCCACTTGCTTGCAGACGGACTCGAGTCTTTCATGCATCGTTTGCAGCGTAGCGGCATCCGGATGTCTGAAATCAACCGAAAAAGTCACTTTGCCGGGAATGACGTTACGCGAACCTGGAAACACGTTGGCAGAGCCCACCGTTCCACGCGCATGCGGAGGATGATCGAGAGCACACCTGACTACATCCTGCATGATGACCGTAGCCGCATAAAGGGCATCCTTTCGACCTTCCATGGGGGTGGGACCCGCATGCATCTCCATGCCCGTCACTGTCACGTCATACCAACGTAGCCCGAGCGACCCTGTCACAACACCGATGGTCTTTTGTTGTGCCTCAAGGATAGGTCCTTGCTCGATATGCGCCTCAAAATAAGCACCGACCTTGCGTTGTCCAACTGGCAGATCGCCTGCATAGCCGATCGCCTTGAGTTCACTCGCAACACTGAATCCGTCTTTATCTTTTGTTGCCAGCACCTCCTGCACCGGAAAACGTCCGATGAATGCACCGGAACCCATCATGACGGGCACGAACCGGGTACCTTCCTCATTGGTCCAGATGACGACTTCGAGAGGTGCTTTTGTTTGAATATCATGATCATTCAAGGTGCGAACAACTTCCAGCCCCGCTAGCACCCCGAAACAGCCGTCGTACTTTCCACCCGTGGGTTGCGTATCAATGTGACTACCCGTCATCACCGGGGCAAGCGTGTCGTCCGTACCCGCTCTGCGCCCAAATATATTGCCCACCTGATCAACGGTGATTGTCATACCCGCATCGCGCATCCACTGTGTTACGAGGTCGCGTCCCTGCCCATCGAGAGGGGTCAGCGCTAACCGGCAATTGCCGCCCTTTTCAGTCGCACCGATCTTGGCCAAATCCATTAAGGACTGATACAGCCTCTGAGGCGACACACGTACCGCGTCCTTGAGTTGTGACGACATAGAAAGTTTCTCCTCTGCACAAAGCCAATCGGATGATGAAATACTGACAGAAATACTTAATAGCAAAATTCATGCCGCGACTGAGACTGGTGACCCGTTGTCCTTCAAGCAGATCTTGAGTTCTTCCAGCGACTCCGGCTACGCCACAGAAGCACAACAATCACCAATGCAGGGATCAAGAGCAGTGCATAGCTCGTCCCATAACTGTGCAGACTTGAAGCCGCCACACCAAATAAGGGCGGGCCGAACAACACACCCATAAAAGTAAAGCCGAGCGCCCCGCCTGTGGCCATGCTTGCCATGCCTGGCGGGGCCTGGCGCGCAACCTCTGCCAGGAAAACGCCATTCCAGCCGATCGCGGTCGAGCCGAGCACAATCAACAGAAAGTAAAGTATCCAGTGAGGTGTTGTGGTTGTAAAAAAAGCGAGTCCAATCGCTGAACCACCCAGAAGAGCCGCCACCAAAATCAGCATGAAACCCGAGCCGAGCCAGTTGTCAGCAATCCATCCCCACAAAATACGACCGCCAACGCCCGCCGCCTGAGCCACCGTCAGCGCAACGCCAGCTGCAATCAGAGACCAGCCAATATCTTCATAAAGGAAAGTGACCAGGTAGGTAGTCACCGAGAGTTGTGTCACCGAGAACATGAATGAAACGGCCGCAAGAATGCGCAGACTTTTTTGCTTGAGGACCAACTGAACCGGCTGGATCAAACTGGCAGCTAACGAGGGTTTGATGCTTGCATCCCGGTCGTCATCCAGCGTTGCACGCAGAGGACGTACCAGTATGGCAGTCAGGACGCACAATCCGGCAACGGTCAGAAACGCAAGTTGCCAGCCAACCAGAACCTCAAAACTTGGCACCAGCATACCGGCCATCATGCCGCCAACAGGCACACCCGTCTGTTTGATAGAAAACACCAGGGACATTCGTTCGGGTGGTGTGGTTTTTATCAACAAGTGTGAACTTGCAGGAGTGACGGGCCCATAACCCATACCGATAAAGACAGCGCCCAGAGCCATCGCTGCCGGATGCGCAATCGAACACAGGACAAGCCCCGTGGCAGACAGGCACATGCAGATCTGACTAACCCGCAAAGCCCCCCAGCGCCGAACGACAGATCCGCCCAGCACGCTGGAGAACATGGCTGCAACGTATACAAAGGCAACATACACCCCGACATACGCCGGCGACAAATTCAGCGCGGCGCCGACTACGGGTGCCACGACAGGCAACGTGATCAGCGCCATGGCCACCAGCGCCTGGATCATAAGGGTTGCTAATAGAATTATCCAGGGTCTGGTCGGTGTCGTCACGGTCTAGCGATTCATTCGGTCGTTCTATAGGGCGCCATATGAATGCAAACCAGAGAGGAACATGTTGACGCCGAGGAAAGCAAAGCCCGTGATGAGAAGGCCTACCAACGCCCAATAGGCGGCGAGAGTCCCCCGAAGCCCCTTCATCAGTCGCAGATGCAACCAGGCGGCGTAATTCAGCCACACAATCAAAGCCCAAGTTTCCTTGGGATCCCACTGCCAGTATGCACCCCAGGCGTCAGCAGCCCACAAAGCGCCCAGGATTGTTGCCACCGTGAAAAACGCAAATCCGATGGCAATTGCACGGTACATAATATCGTCAAGAATCTCCAGTGAGGGCAGTTTTCTGGAGATAGGGGCCCGGAATGTCAAAATTGCACCGACGAGAACCACGCCGATCCCGAAATAAATCATCCAGGTCGCTGAGAGACCTTCCGTACGAAATACCATTGGCTCGACGGCCAGCAAAACCCCCAAAACAAACAGTGGCAGTAGCTTGAGCCATGACTTGGTCTGCCCATTTTCTTTAACCAGGTAGGCAAATCCAACCATTGCGGCCAGAGAAAATGTTCCATAGCCAATGAAGTTGGCGGGCACGTGCAACTTCATCCACCAGCTCTTGAGTGCTGGAACCAAGGGCTGAATCTCGTAAGCGTCTCGCGTAAATGAATACCACAGCAGAAAAACGACCGTCGATGTGACGACGAGCATGACAAATCCACCGAGCGCACGCGTCGCATAGCGTCTTTCGTAATACAGGTAGAACAAGGTCGTGATGAGTGCAAACAGCACAAAAACTTCATAAAGATTACTGACGGGAATATGCCCGAGATCCGGGCCCATGAGATGACCTTCTCGCCAGCGCACCAGCAGACCTGTGGTGCCGGCATAGACCGCTCCCCATGAAAGCGCGGTTCCCAGCCAGGCAGCTGTCTGACTAAAAAACCCCATCCAGTAGCAGATTGTCGCCAACACAAACAACATACACATCCACAGGATGGCTGACTGTGATGAAAACAGATACTGCAACAGAAAAACCTGCTCGGCCCGATTGATATCCGCCTGATAAAGCCAGAGTGCAAAGAGCGCCGACAAGCCGCTGACAACGAGAAGGGTGCGCAAGGGTCGCCAAAGCCACCCCAGCCAGACGAGTGATGGCACGGTTCCCACGAGAATCCACTTCTCGTAAATATCCATCGAATTGCTGTAGGTGGTCAGGGCATAGGCCGCCCCCGCTGACAGCAGCAGCAGAAATACCAGATCCGACCAGTCCGGTCGTCCACGCATCTGTCGCTCATCGCCAGATTCGACCAAATCCTTCCACACTGGCTCGTCTAGAGCCGTGACGGTCTGGGCCATGATCATTTCTCCTTGAGGTCCAGTCGACTCATGGCCTGCTTGAACCGTTCAAATTCCCGATTGAAATCCAGTGTTCGCTTCTGAGAGGTCATTGCAGCAAGAACCTCCGTCATCGAATGATCGCCACCCCTGTGCAACCAGACCCAGATTCTGCGATCCCGAACATAGAACATCGCAAATACGCCGATCGTCAGCAACAGGCACCCCAGATAGACGATCAGCTTGCCTGGTGTCTTGCTGACCTGAAACACGCTGGCCTGCACATGATCGAAAGAGGTCATCGACACCAGGACAGGTGAGGGATAAAGCTTCAGATCTGATAACGCAGCAACTGCCATCTGGGTCCACTGCAAATTGCCTGGCTCGGTCATGTCGATTGCCGGCAGTCCGGCCCGCTCCCGAGCGACATCTCGCAACGCCGATACCGAAGATCCCAGTAGACGAACCACCACGTCTGCTGCCCGTGGCAATTCAGCTGCCGGAACATTCTGCTCCAGAAATTGGGACAAGGCCTGTAAACCCCCACCCGCAAAAGTGTCGAGCGCCCTGGCTGCCGAGACCTGTAAAGCTCTCTGGTCAGCCTCGTTCGAGGCATTGGCCTGTGCAAATCTTCGTGCAGCCTCCTGTCTTGCATCAGAATCGGCAAGGGTTGCCCGCAAACGCATGAATTCACCGGCCGTATTGTCATCTCCGACCGGAATTCTCAGGTAACTGAAGCGACCATCCCCTTGATCGACGCCAGCCAGCAAAACCCACGCACCATCAAGCTCGACTGGCAGCATGTAATTGTGATGTCTGGTCGCTTGCCCACTGGCATCAACCAGCCTGAATTCGACGCTGGGACCGATGTTACGCAGGTGTTCGGTACGCCTGGACGCAGCACTGCCAGTCACAGCAGCAACGTGCTCAGCCAGCGCTTTAGGTTGCGGATCACCACTGGAGAGGTCCTCGACATTAATGGGTCGCAACCCTGTGATCTCCAGCCGGATATTGTTTGACGGTGCGACGGGAAACTCCAGACTGTCACCCACCTGCTTGGTCACATCCACAGGCCCGCTGCTGGTGCCACTCAGAGGATAAATGGCGAGTTCGACCTGACTGCCACCATCATCAAAACTCGACTGGTAAACGGTAACGCCCTTGAACCGAAGCGGCTCGTTGACCTCAATGGTCTGCGAAAACGTTTCTCCGGTATCCGGGTCAAGCACTTCAACCTCGCTGGCAAACCGACTCGGCATACCTGTCGAGTAGTAATCAATGATGAACTTGTTCAGTGTGATCTGGAACGGCAAAGGTTGCACCAAAGCACCCTCACCCACGTTCACCACGGCGTTGGCACGCGTAGCACCCTCTGGAATGAGCAGATTGGCGCGGTAGCTCGGGTTCGCCAATGCCAGACGACCTTGTTCGGGAACATCGGCAATCAGCATGTTATTGACAATCGGCGTTTTACCGAACAGCCACACCTGCGCGCGCACGGGTAGTTCACTGTCCAGAAGTCCACCGACACAGATAATCACAATGGCTGCATGAGCAAAGATATATCCGAGTCGGTTACCAGAGCCCTTTTTAGCTGCGATCATGACTCCGTTGGGCTCTTGCCGCGTCTTGACCCCGTAGCCCTGACTTTGCAGCCACTTGCGCACTGCACCATCACAGGACT
>CAZBIN010000023.1:6689-22895 GCA_964491995.1 uncultured Orrella sp. | reverse complement strand
CTTTGTACGCGAGCATTTGATGCGCCATGCCCAGCCCTGCCGAAAGAATCTCCCGGTTCAGGCCGGATTTCTGTCTGACCCTTCGCCCCGGCTGCTCCCGCGTGCCTTTGGCTGAGCGGCTCATGTTTTTTGTTTGCAGCTCTTCCGTGGCGATCACCGCGCACGTCTGAACCAGCCCGGTTGTTTTCTGATGCAGGAATTCCCGACGCAGATGGCCGATGCGTTCATGGAGTCGGGCGATTTGCCGACTCAGCCGCTGGTAGCGCACCGAGCCTTGTTGCTTCTTCGCCCGCTGCCGTTGCAGATCGGCCAGACGTGGCAATTCGCATCGCGTCCAGCGCGGGTTCGCAATCGTTTCGCCAGTGTCCAACGTCGCCCAGTCGGTCAGACCGAAGTCAACGCCGCGATGCTGGTGATCGCTGCGCTCACGGGCGCAAGCCGTTTGCGGCACGCGCAGGGTGACGCTGGCAAACCATTCGCCGTTTTTCCGAATAATGGTCAGATCGTTGGGTTTGGCTTGTGCGCCAAAACGATGCTGGCCGCGCAGGCGAATCGTCATCGCTCCCTGGCCGCTGCCCAGCCGCAGCGTGCCACCGCGCTGGCCTTGCTGGTGCAACTTCCAGCCAGCCGGGTCCGGGTAGCAGAAACCCGGGAACCGCTTGCTCGACTTGAATCGCGGGAAACCCGGCGTTTGTCCCGCCTTGACGCGACGAAAGAAGGCTTGAAACGCCAGATCGAGCCGACGCAGGGTTTGCTGCAAGGCATGGCTGCCAAGTTCGACAAACTCCGGTCGTGCGGCCTTGATTTCTGGCAGGACGTTCTGCTGGTCGTAATAGCGGATGGATTTGCCCGCTTTGCGGTACGCATCGATGCGTTCCTGGAGCGCCGCGTTGTACAGCTCGCAATGCAGCCGCACCCACGCCGTGAGCCGTTCGGCCTCACGGGCCTTGGGGTACAGCTTGAAGGTCACTTTGCGGCGTTGCATGCCCTTATGCTAGCAAAAATTCGTTGAGGCGCAAGCACAGAAAATACTAATAAATAATGTTCTCAAGCTGTTTTTAAAATTAAGTCGCACCACATTTTAGTGACAAAGTATCGCCGCCTGGCGCTGGATATCTCGGTACTGATCAACAACCTCAAGAAGGCCAGCGCCCGCAAAGCAGTCGCCAAAGCCAGGGCAAATGGCCCAAGGTCACCCAGAACCCAACCGCCCGCTTGACCCCCTCCTTTCCGGTCGGCTTCGCCTAACAGGTTCACACGCGAACCCGTCGGACTAGCAAGGGGAATGCGCGGGTAAGTGTTCAGGCTCTTAGGGCTGCGAGCGACAATCGCGGTTTTATGCGAAGGCAGGACGCAACGCCCTGCCGGGCAGACGTATTGAAATCGCAGCGGCCATAAACAACAGCACCCCTGCGGTTCCAAAAGCTGGCCAATGACTGCCAAAGGCTTCATATCCCCAGCCGCCGAACCACGAACTGATCATGGCACCCATCTGATGACCCAGATAAGCCCAGCCGTAAAGGATTCCCACCAGACGGATTCCATAGACATCGGCAAGAATCGCCGAAGACAGTGCAATACTGCCCGCCCAGACGATGCCTCCAATCGCGGCCACCACGTATAGCTGTAGTGGTGTCATCGCCATCAGCAAAGCAAAAAATCCCACGCCTCGAACAAAATAAATGATCGCCAGCAACATTCTTCGAGGCAACTTGTCTGCCAGGCGACCCATCATCATCGTGCTGAATATTGCGACCACGCCAATCATGCCAATTCCGCCAGAGGCAGTCATCGCATCAAACCCGTGATCCATCAACATCGGCACACCATGGGTCCCCAGAAGATTCATGCTGAATCCACAAGCGAACAATCCCACAAAAATCTGCCAGAACGGTCGCGAATGCACCGCCTGACTGAATGTGCAGTTCAAGAAAGCGGACGACGGCATTTGTCCAGAAAGTTTGCCACTGCCAGACTTGCTGTTTTTGCCTGCGCCGATCCGTGTATCAGTCTCGGGAGGAGCATTTTCTCGAATAATCCAGATGGCCATCGGCACGGACACCACGGCAAACATGACGGCGTAGGCCACCAATGTCCACTGCCAGCCGAACCAGGCGATCAAAGCTGTAAAAAGTGGCGTCATGATGGCAATACCCGCCATCGACCCGGTGGACAGGAAAAAAAGAGCCATTCTCCGTCTCTGGGTAAACCACTTCGCGATCAGAGGTGTCAGAGCAACGGGACTGGTAAATCCAAGACCTGTCGACAGCAAAATCCCGAAAGAGAAAAGAAACGACCAGGCGTCACGGGCAAACGTACTCCAGACAGATGACAAGACGATGATCGCCGTACCGATCAGCAGAACCGCTCGCGTTCCGATACGTCCCACCAGATAGCCTGCCAAGGGCATTGCCAGTCCATAAAACAGCATTCCGATCGCGACAATACCAGCGAGCAGACTACGACTGAAACCCAGATCATTGACCATCGGCAGAAAGAATGGGCCCACACCCATGCGCATGCCCACGGTCAGCAAAGTCAAGACCGTGGCCGCACCAACAATATTCCATCCGTAGTACCAGCGTGGCGAGGATGCCTCAGACACCAAATTCTCCTGTCTTGTTCATCATGATATCTTGCAGAAATAAGTAGAAACCCGTAATTATGAAGCATGAAACAAGTCGCATAGGCCTACCAGACGACACAAGTCGATGTTTTGCGAAACACGAGGAAACACCTGATGAGCATCCAGACACTATCTGATCAATCTGTGCCCATGCTGGTTAACGCCCGATGGCTGTTAGACCACTTGCACGCGCCTGGGATCCGAATGTTTGACTGTACGACTCACATGATTGCCCAGCCGGTGGGTGCTTCGAGGATTGTCAGCGGCAAACCAGACTTTGAACGGTGTCATATCCCGGGCGCAATCCACCTGGACATGGTCTCTGACCTTTCCGACCCATCGGGGATCTACCCCTACACCATGCTCAGACCTGAACAGTTCGAACAACTGGCGAAGCGCACCGGACTGCAAGAAGAGGATCACGTCATAATCTATGGCACTAGCTCCATCACCACACTGACCCGTGCATGGCTGGTCTTTTACGTTATGGGACACCCAAAAGTGTCGATTCTTGACGGAGGGTTGCGCGACTGGCAAGCATGCGGAGGCAAGCTAACCACCAAAGCAATGATGGACGAAGGGTTCACGCCCAAAACCCTGGCCGCTTCACCTGGCAATTACCGAGTCACTCATACTCGACTGGAGCACATTGCAACGCTCAATGATGTTCGGGGCGCCGTCCACAAGCACAACACTGTTTTGCTCAACGCCTTGAGTCGCGAACAGTTTGAAGGTACAGGTGGCGCTCACTATGGTCGACCCGGACGAATCCCCGGCAGTCTGCACCTGGCGGCCAGGGAGATGGTTGATCCCATCTCCGGCAAGTTCTATGCCAGAGAAAAGCTTCTTGCAATGGCAAAGCAGGCAGGACTCAATGAGTCTCATACCGTGATTCACTACTGCGGTGGAGGAATTGCAGCCAGCGCGACAGCTTTTGTACTTGCGATGCTGGGCTGGAAAAACTGGACGCTTTACGACAACTCACTGCTGGAGTGGTCCACACAACCCGATACGCCCATGTTGACGGATTGACGCGCCCATTGCAGCCTCCCATCACAAATGCCCTGGGCACGACAGTGATTGAAGATGGCTGGGCAGACTTGAGCGAGCACCGCGCCCAACTAAAAACGGGATCGTGACGCTGCCGTCACGATCCCGTTTGCCCTACCGTTTAGACTGCTGGCGTCAGTACAGCTTCTGACGAGAGCCCGGCACCAGATAGCCAATCGCGTAAGCGACAGCCACGAGCACAGCCCCGATAATGTCCGTAAAGGAACCCGGTAAAACCAGACCCATCCCTGCGACAAAAAGCAAGACCCGGATTGGCCAGCCAATCGCACCAACCTTGTAAAGATATCCTTCAAGTGATGAGGCCAGTATCCACATGGCAGCGGTCGCCGTGATGGCTGCCTGCGCAATCACCGACCACTCACCCTGCATGATCAGCGCCGGATTAAGCACAAACATGAAAGGCAGAATAAACAGCACACTGCCCAGACGCATAGCACTCACGCTGGTTGCCCAGGCATTGGAACCTGCAATGTTAGCTGCCGTGATCGATGCCAGCGCAACGGGCGGCGTGATGTAAGACATCATGCCCCAGTAAAGGATGAACAGATGGCTTGCGAGCGGATTCAACCCAGCCTGAACCAATGCAGGTGCCAACAGAATCGACAGGAAGATATAGCAAGCACTAACCGTCATGCCCATCCCGAGGATGAAGCTGGTAATCGCGCCAGCGATCAGCATCAGCGGAACGCTGCCATCGGCATAGAGTAACAACTCCCTTGAAAATGCACCTGCCACACCTGTGTAAGACAAGCCACCTACCACAAGACCGATCCCTGCCAGAATGGCAACAAGGTTCGCCACGCTCACGCTCAGATCCTGCAGCAGTGCGAGCATGCGTTTGACACTCAGGCGGTGGCTTTTCTTGAACGCAGAAATCACCAACAGCACCAGAGTCGCGTAATAAGGCGAATAGGTCTCAAGGCGCATCACCAGCAGCATATAAATCAGCACGACCAGGCTTAGCAGGTACGGCCAGCCATCAGCAAGCACCGGACCGATCTTGGGAATCTCTTTGGGATCCATGCCTTTAAGACCATGGCGCGCAGCGTAGTTGTCTACCTGAAACACCAGTGCGATATAAAAAAGCATCGCCGGCAGGAAGGCAGCGATCATCACTTCTGCGTAGGCAACACCAAGGAACGACGCCATGATGAAAGCCACCGCACCCATCACAGGTGGCATCAAGGTACCGCCCGTCGACGCACAAGCCTCAACCGCCGCGGCGTAGTGAGGCGGATAGCCTGTCCGTTTCATGGTCGGGATCGTAAACACCCCAGTTGTCAAAATGTTCGAGATCACACTACCAGAAAGGCTACCCATCAGGCCGCTCGACACCACCGCGACTTTGGCTGGGCCACCACGGCTACCCCCCATGAGCGATGTGGCCAGCTTCATGAAGAAGTCACCACCACCTGTCACCGTCAAAGCTGAACCAAAGACCACGAAACCAATGACAAGGTTCGCCACAACCTGCATGGGCACGCCGATGACGCTTTCAACTCCCATCACGTGGGCACGAATCGTCTCCCCCAGCGTGTACTGGGTACCCCAGAGAAACCCGGGCAAATAGTCGGCATACAGCGGGTAGCTGCCAAACAGCAAAACCACAATCAGCAAGGGTGTACCGCCGCATCGACGAATCCCTTCAATGACCAGTGCCAGAAAGATTCCGGATATGACGGTGGCTTCCGTCGGTGCCGAGAAATCCCAGCCTTGCTCGATAATCGTCAGACCGTTATGACCCAGATAAAGGGTGCATCCGATCACAACCACGGCAAGCAACCAGTCGTACCAAGGGGTGCTGTTCCTGGCCTTCTTGGTCATTGGGTAGATAAGGAATGAAGCGGCCAGGAACACACCGATCAAGTAATACAAGAACGAGTTTCCAAGCGGCTGGAATCCCAGGAATCTGAGGACAAACGTCTGATTGATGCCCATCAGCAAACCCAGTGTACCCAGGAACAACACTGCCCAATAAGTCGCCCCGTTCATGCGCCCTTGAGGCGCACCTTCCGGATCGAAAGGCAATTCTGATTGTTCTGTCGATGACATGAATTTTTCTCTACAAGAATCACAGGCCCAGGGCGCCTGCTACAAACAGGCCGCAGCAACTTGTGTAGCCGCTGCGGCCTGTGACTTACATCAAATGCTTGAAAAGACCTGTTCAGTTCAAGCTTGCCAGGGCTGCAGTACGATTCTTCTGCCAGAGTTCAGCAAATTTGTCGTCTGGCAAGTCCTTGCCTTGCTTCATGGTTTCGGCCCATGCTGCACGCAGGGTTTCAAGACGCTTGAGACGTGCGTCATTCCATTTTTGATGCTCGGCTGTCCAGATACCTTTTTCTTTCAGGTACTTGATGGCGCCGGCATGGAAAGGTGCATCGGCAGGTGGTGTACCCGCCTGATCCATCTTCCAGCGTGGCATGACTGATGTCGCATTCTTGTAAATGTCGTAAGTCTCATCAAACCCCTTCATCAGGTTGTAGACCTCATCTTCGCCCATGTCAGCACGCACCACCAGCAACGGATAGCGATAGGACATGATCTCGACAGGCTTGTCAGCCGAAATTCCAGCACCTACTGTCTCGATCTCAGGGCCGAAGAAAGGCGCGACTGCCTGCATACGAGCCCAGCCTGCCTTGTCGCTGGCCGGTGCGCCCAGCCAGTGAATACCACGTGGCGATTCAGCCAGTTCATACATCTGGCTTGGTGTGGTGGTGGTGCAGGTCGCATCGGACTGGCCAGCAGCGATCGAGCTCATGGCTGCGCCGTATGTCGGGAACATGACAACCTCGACGTCTTTTAGAGTCAAGCCACCAAAGCTCAAGTAGGCTTCGCACTTGACGTTAACCGACGGGTTACCAGCCACCAATGCCAGACGTTTGCCTTTCAGGTCAGCAAACGTCTTGATGTTGGCGTCTTTCGCGGTTGGCAATGCGAATGCAGCCGGACGGCCTGCCAGCACGCGCAGATCCTGCGGACCCCAGCGCTTGGCAGCGAAATCTTCTGTACCTTCCGTCGCAAAGAAGGTTTCTGTGGCCAGAAAGCCCACATCAGCACGCTTTTGCAAAACGGGTTGCAAACGACCAATTGAAGAACCTGACGGCTGAATACGAACTTTGGTACCAAACTTCTTGCCAAATGCATCAGCCATTGCCGAAGCTTCAGCGTACCCGGCGGAACCGACGTCGTACGATGACCATGTCATGGTAGACGGCAGGTTCTGCGCCACAGCGGCAGAGCCAAACGCAAAGGCCAGGCCAGCTGCGATGCCCGTCAGATATCGAACGGGCTGTTGGGTTTTTCTCATTTAACTACTCCTCCTACTGGATAAAACGGATGTACTTCAAACAAAGCGTGCCGAACCGAATGCCCGGCAAATCGCCCGGGTGCGACGCAGACAACAAGCAATCTGCGCCCGCCCACTACGAGAACGGAAGGAATGATACGTACCGGGCTCGGTCAAGCCCGGATCAGAAAATCAGAGTCCATCAACATACAATTACTTACATTGTCGGACAATAGAACAATAAGCAATATCGGGTTTATCCCCATGCTATGAGCAACCCTTCCCAGTTTGCACATACAAAAAGGTTTCTAACCGTTTGAAAATAAAAACCTCTTGTGCAACCTAAAAACAGTTTCAATTATTGAAAGCCGATCTTCGTCATATCGCAATGCGACAAAGCGATGCACCGTCACTGCAATACGAACGAGCGACCCGACCCAGCGACAGTGTCAAGATCAGGATTCGTCGCCATCGGCATTCTTTCTGCCAAGGCCTTTGGGAAGAGGAAAAGAAACATTCTCGACCAAACCATCCATGGTTCGGACTGACACTGCGCCGAGACTTTTGAGTTTGTGCACGACTTGCTGCACCAGCAACTCCGGCGCAGACGCACCTGCCGTGATGCCAATCGATGACTTGCCAACAAGCCACTGCGGATCAATCGAATCAGCCCCGTCAACCAGGTAGGACTCCACACCCAGACGATGCGCTACCTCGGCCAGTCGATTCGAATTCGAGCTATTGCGACTGCCCACAACCAAAACCAGATCACAGCCACGAGCAAGCAGTTTGACAGCATCCTGCCTGTTTTGAGTTGCGTAGCAAATGTCGCTTTTTTTGGGCTCCTGAATACCCGCAAACCGGTCTCTCAGTGCTTGTGCGATCTTGGACGCATCGTCTACCGACAGGGTTGTCTGAGTGACAAAGGCGAGTTTCTCGGGATTCTTGACCTGCAGATTGGCCACATCCTCAACATCTTCCACCAGATACATACCGTCTGGCGACTGACCCAGAGTTCCTTCAACCTCCGGGTGTCCGGCATGACCGATCATGATAACTTCAAGGCCCTGCTTTCTCATCCTGGCAACCTCGACGTGAACCTTCGTCACCAGCGGACATGTGGCATCAAAAATCTGCAGCTGCCGCCCGATCGCCTCTTGCTGAACCGCGCGGGACACACCGTGCGCCGAGAACACCACTATGCCACCAGCAGGAACCTCATCAAGGTCTTGCACGAAGATAGCACCTTTTGAGCGCAAGTCTTCGACCACAAACTTGTTGTGTACGATCTCGTGACGAACATATATAGGCTTGCCGTGAATTTCGAGTGCTCTCTCGACAATATCGATTGCCCGGTCAACGCCCGCACAAAACCCTCGCGGCTGCGCGAGGATCACTTCCCGCAATGGATATTGAGCCGCGTCTGGGGCGACGCCTGCAGCTCCGGCATGCTGATTCGAACCGCTAAGCTGCACCATCAGATCACTCCTATCAGGTCAACTTCCAACCGCAACTCCCGGCCAGCAAGGGGGTGATTGAAGTCAAACAGAGCTCCGTGTTCAGACATTTCCTTGAATACACCAGAGTACTGACCTCCGTTGGGGGCGGTGAAACTGACCATGTCGCCAGACTCAAATTGCGCGTCTTCGCCAGCATGTTGCTTGAGCATATCGAGACTGATCCACTGCAGCAGGTCCGGATTGCGCTCACCATAAGCCTGCTCGGCTGACAACGTCACAGAAAAACAGTCCCCCTCAGGATGACCGATCATGACCTGCTCCATGCCAGGCGCCCATTGACCCATGTTCATCTGGAGTGTTGCGGGTCTGCCACCAAAAGTATCGATAAACACAGAACCTGCACCGGGACCACTGGCAACTACTATCCTGTAGTGCAGAGTCAAGTAAGAATCCGGCTGGACAACGGGCGTATTAGACATGGAAGGCTTCCGCTTGAAGTGCAAAGATAACGTCTTTGGACCCCTATTTTAGAGCCAGACTCATGACTTTGCTTAATGCCCTTGCTCCCGACGAGCGCCCCAGAGAAAGGCTGATGCGACTGGGCGCTAACAGCCTGACCGATGCCGAACTGCTTGCGCTACTGGTTGGCAGCGGAATCCGCGGCAAGCACGTAATCACTCTGGCCTCCGAGCTGCTGGAAGCATGCCAAGGAGTCGCAGGTCTGCCGCGAATGAGTCTGGCGCAGTTACGTCGTCGGCCAGGGATCGGTAAGGCACGGGCTTGCTTGCTGGCTGCCGCTTTTGAAATTGGCAGACGAGCCGGTCTGGCTCAGCTCAGAAACGGCGAACCGCTGTGCAGCTCTGGTATGGTGCGCGACTACTGCCGCTCTGCAATGTCCCATCTTCAGATAGAGCATTGCCGCATGATTATGCTTGACAGCCAAAACCGGGTCATAGCAGAACGTGAAGTATCACGTGGAACGCTCTACGAAACGCCGATCTATCCACGAGAGGTCGCACGCATGGCGCTTGAGCACCACGCTGCCTCAATCATTCTCGTACACAATCATCCGTCAGGGGTAGCTCTTCCAAGCCAGGCCGACCTGTATCTGACCAGGACTCTCGCGCAAGCCCTTGGCCTGATTGACGTGATTCTGCTCGATCATCTCATTGTGGCAGGCCCGCAAGTTATTTCACTTGCGGAGCTCGGCCACCTCAATGATCTCGAGACAGATCCAGACTGATCTTGCAAGACGCACTCAGGCAAGATCAGGCACGCTCGAAAATGGCTGCAATGCCTTGACCGCCGCCAATACACATCGTCACCAGCGCGTAACGTCCACCCGTGCGATGCAGTTCGTGGATCGCCTTGACAGTCACGATTGCACCCGTTGCACCAATCGGATGGCCCAGAGAAATACCGCTACCGTTTGGATTGACTTTCTGCGGATCCAGACCCAATGCTTTACTCACCGCGCATGCCTGAGCAGCGAACGCTTCATTGGCCTCAATCACATCCATCTGCTCGAGCTTCAAGCCTGCACGCTTGAGCACTGCCTGAGAGGCAGGCACCGGACCAATACCCATGATCTCCGGATCGACACCCGCGTGCGCGTACGCGACCAGACGGGCCAGAGGTTTGGTACCGCTTGATTTGAGCGCTTCACCACTCATGAGCACAACCGCTGCCGCACCATCGTTGATACCCGAAGCATTACCCGCTGTCACTGTGCCATTCTCTTTGACGAATACGGCACGCAGCTTGGCCATCGTTTCCATGGAGACGTCACGACGCGGATGTTCATCCTTGTCAAATACCACATCACCCTTGCGTGACTTGATCACGACAGGGACGATCTGGCCAGCAAACCGGCCTTCGTCAACAGCGAGCACAGCTCGGCGGTGCGACTCAACCGCCAGCGCGTCTTGTTGCTCGCGAGTGATCTCGTACTTCCTGGCAACGTTCTCGGCAGTTACGCCCATATGCATGCGACCAAAAGGATCGGTCAATGCTGCGACCATCATATCCGTCAACTTGGTATCACCCATGCGCGCACCAGAACGCATGGCTTCAGACAGATAGCCGCCCCTGCTCATATTCTCGGCGCCCCCACCAACAGCCATCTCGGTGTCGCCAAGCAAAATCGACTGCGACGCTGAGACGATAGCCTGCAGACCTGAACCACAAAGCCGGTTGACGTTGAAAGCTGCGGTGGTTTGTGGCAAGCCTGCATTCAGGGCAACTACACGAGACAAATAAAGATCACGCGACTCGGTCGGGACCACATGTCCAAACGCCAGATGCCCTACCTCCTGACCCGATATACCGCTGCGCTCAAGCGCCGCCTTGACCACGGTTGATCCCAGATCGATCGGCGCAACATCTTTCAAACCGCCACCAAAGTCCCCAATCGCTGTGCGCACAGCGGATGTAACCCATACTTCACGCATAGTCTGCTCCTGATAAATATTAAGGACACAACTCAATGATCCCAAGCGGCTCATTGCTCCTGGACCAACAAATGACGTACCCTAGACCCATGAAACGAATAGCCATGACACCAATAGCCACCCCACAAGTCCTGCTGGATTACCTCAATCTGCAAGCATTTGATTTATTGTTCAGCATAACGCAATGTTCCAAGAAATCAACGTAACGAACCTGAACACATGACCACTCCCTATTCTATTCTTGATCTCTCGCCTGTACCTGAAGGTGCGGATATCGGCACAGCGCTGGCCAACACGCGCGCGCTGGCCCAACACGCAGAAAAGATAGGCTATCAGCGTTACTGGCTAGCCGAGCATCACAACATGAGCGGGATTGCGAGCTCAGCCACGGCGGTGCTGATCGGTCATGTCGCCGGTGCAACCCGTACCATTCGCGTGGGTTCGGGAGGCATCATGCTACCCAACCATGCACCACTGATCATTGCAGAACAGTTCGGCACATTGGCCACCCTATACCCCGACCGGATTGACCTGGGCCTGGGTCGGGCACCAGGTACAGACCAGCTGACCGCAAGAGCGCTCAGACGTGATCTGCAATCCACCAGTGACCACTTTCCCCAGGATGTCATGGAGTTGCTGGAATATCTTGGACCCAATGCCCACGAGCAGCCTGTCAAGGCGATTCCTGGTGCGGGAACAGAGGTGCCCATCTGGATTTTAGGTTCGAGCCTCTTTGGGGCACAGCTTGCCGCGCACTTTGGGCTGCCGTATGCGTTTGCTTCCCACTTTGCGCCAACAGATCTGATGGAGGCACTGGCAATCTACAAAAAAACCTTCAGACCTTCGAAATATCTGTCAAAGCCTTACGCCATGGTGCTGGTCAACGTTGTGGCAGCGGATTCCGACGAGCAGGCCAGATATCTTTTCACGTCCGTGCAGCAGCAGTTTGTAAGAATGCGACGCAACACCCGTGGCAAACTGCCAGCACCTATCGACGATATCGAATCATTCTGGACAGAGTCCGAGAAGTACTTTGCCAGCCAGATGCTCACATGTTCGGTCGTGGGTTCGCCCGCAACCGTCGCCCAGGGGCTTCAGGCAATACTCGATAAAACCCAAGCGCAAGAACTCATGTTCACAGGTCAGATTCACAATCACCAGGCCCGGCTTCGCTCATTCGAGATCGCAGCACAAGCCATGAGAGAAGTCACTCAGCCTTTAGATTCGTACATGTAATCTCGCCGCCACGGGTAAGCAAGGTCCCGAGGCAGATCAAGTTCATCTGCGCGCGCTCGCGACGGAAAATGTTGCCCAACGATCTGATAGAGTGCAATCCAGCCATTCTCAAAACCAGCCGCGCAACCTGCCAGGTAAAGCCGGTATGCGCGCAAAGCACGCTGGCCTTGCTGCGAATCGAGAATCTTGCTGGCAGCATCGAGCTGCGCCTCAAGCGCGTCACTCCAGGCCCAGAGCGTACGAGCGTAGTGAGGACGTAAATTCTCCACATCCACTGGCTCCAGTCCTGCGTTGCCCATCTGCGTCAGCACGTGACCGATATGTGTGAGCTCGCCCCCTGGAAATATATATTTTTCAATGAAATCGCCCATCCCATGCCCGAGCTGATCATTCTCGACACCGCCCGCCGTGATTCCATGATTCATGATCAATCCACCCGGTCTGAGCAGTGACCTGAGTCGGTCAAAGTATGAAGTCAGCTGCGCACGTCCCACATGCTCGAACATACCAACCGAGGCTATCTTGTCAAATGGTTGCGCCGCTTCGAGTTTTCGGTAATCCAGCAACTCCATGCGCACACGCCCTGAGAGACCTTTTTGCTCAATCAGACGATTGACGTAGGCGTGCTGATTGCGCGACAGCGTAATACCGGTCGCGTCAACGCCGTAGTTTTCCGCCGCCCAAAGCAGCAACCCTCCCCAGCCAGCACCAATATCCACGAAGCGTTCTCCCGCCTGAAGACGCAACTTTCTGCAGATATGATCCAGTTTGGCCTGCTGCGCCTGCTCCAAGGTCATATCGGGCGTTCGGTAATATGCGCAGGAATAAACCCGGCGCGGATCGAGCCACAATGAATAAAAGTCATCAGACAGGTCATAGTGAAACTCGATCTGCTTTGCGTCACGTTCAATAGAGTGTCGCCAGACCGAAATCAGCTGTTTGACCAAGGTCCCGAAAAGACCCTGCCTCGCTGCATCGACCGGAGAGTCGGGCAACATCGCGCAGGCCGCAGCCATCAGGTCTCTCATCGAACTGCGTATGTCAATCCGACCTTCGACATAATCTTCTCCGATCTTGCCTATATCCCCTGAAGCCAGATGCTTGAGCGCCCGAGTGTCTTGAACCAGCAACACCACCGAGGCGCTTGACGCTCCGATGCTTGATCCGTCGGGCATCTTCAAGAGCACGGGGATGGGAAGCTCTGACAGTTTTTTGTCTACGAGGCTGATCAATGGGTTCAAAACAGACACTCCCTTCGAAAAATGCACCGAAAACGCCGAAAGAGACCAATATGTAAGAAATGTATCGGATTTTTTCTCTCAGGAAAACCTCATTGTCCTTTGGTGTTGCAGGTGCTACCCGGCTGAACAGCATTCTGTTTTACCCCCGCACGAAGATGGCGCTCGGGTGTTAAGCTGGAAAATCATAGGTTTGCGCCTTGGTTACGATTCAGGATATACTCCAACGTTTGGCGGGATTGCCGTTACACGACTGAGTCCGGTTTTCTGGTCCAGCTCCTGAATGTAGCCACCATATCTTTAGCAAACCGCCAGCAAACCCCTAGCGAATATCGGAAAGGTGCAACCATGGCACGAGTATGCCAAGTAACTGGAAAAGGCCCCATGGTGGGCAACAATGTTTCACACGCAAACAACAAGACCAAGCGTCGTTTTTTGCCGAACCTCCAATCACACCGTTTCTGGGTGGAAAGCGAGAACCGCTGGGTTCGCCTGCGCGTCAGTGCAAACGCATTGCGCACCATTGACAAGAATGGCATTGATGCCGTTCTGGCAGATATGCGTGCTCGTGGCCAAGCCGCCTGAGCCCGACTGACAACTACAGGGAGCTTTCATCATGGCTAAAGGCATTCGCGAAAAAATCAAGCTGGAATCAACAGCTGGCACAGGGCACTTCTACACCACGAGCAAGAACAAGCGCAGCACGCCTGACAAACTGCTCATGAAGAAGTACGACCCGGTCGTTCGCAAGCACGTCGAGTACAAAGAAACAAAGTTGAAATAATCGATAGTCTTAGAGAAGGGATGTGTGTCAATCCGCGATTGAACGTATCCTGGAGCCAAGGCAGGTCATTTCTTGAAGCACTGATTTTGCTCTCGGATCGCAACACTTTCACGCTGCACTGAGCCTTTATCGTCTTCCTGAACTGTCCGACAAGTGCACTGACAGGTCTGCAGGTCGTTGGCAAAGCTTGTACGTGCGAAGTCGTTGTGGCTGGTAGAACGTAAAGGCTTTGCAGGTTGTCCCACCCAGCTCGTGTGCATACCGGGAAGCTTTTCGCTGCGCAGTCCGATTGATATCTTTTAGAGTGACGACCTGTTTCCGAAACAGGAGCGGTCACCGGGTGACGGCGGAGGTGCCCACTGCATGAATTGCACCTTGCTAGGGGTTCATGCAGTCGGTGCTCTGTACCTGGCTTCCCAGTCAGACTCACGGGTGAAAGATGTTCATCCATCAATCTGAACAACAGTCTGACGAACAGAGCCTCGCAATGCGAGGCTCTGTTTTTTAGGCGACCATGTCGTGCAACTCGCGCATCAAACCCGCAGTTCAGCACCCAGACATGACGCGACCTTTCTATAATGACGTCTTAACGACAGACGCAGACCACCCTTTGCTGGATTGCCTGCATCTCCCCTTCCTTTCTTTTTGTTGAATCGATAATCGAATGCAGGATCGCTATCAGCCGAGCCTCGTAGAGGCAGCCGCCCAGAACACCTGGAAAAGCAACGACGTCTATCGCGTGACGGAACATGCCGTCAGCTCGACCGGTCAACCGAAGCCGAAGTTCTATGCATGCTCCATGCTGCCCTACCCCAGCGGCAAGCTTCATATGGGACATGTTCGCAACTACACCATCAATGACATGATGGCTCGCCAACTCCGCATGAAGGGCTATAACGTTCTGATGCCAATGGGTTGGGATGCTTTTGGTATGCCTGCTGAGAATGCCGCGATCAAGTCCAAAGTACCACCAGCGAAATGGACCTACGACAACATCGCGTACATGAAAAAGCAGATGCAGGCGATGGGACTTGCCATTGACTGGTCACGTGAGATGACGGCCTGCGACCCCAAATACTACAAGTGGAACCAGTGGCTGTTTCTCAAGATGCTCGAAAAAGGCATCGCATACCGCAAGACGCAAGTGGTGAACTGGGATCCGGTTGACAACACCGTACTGGCCAACGAACAAGTCGTGGATGGACGTGGCTGGCGTTCTGGTGCTTTGGTTGAAAAACGCGAGATCCCGGGTTACTACTTGCGCATCACCGACTATGCCAACGAATTGCTGCAAGATGTCAAGCATCGGCTCGATGGCTGGCCTGACCGCGTTCGTGCAATGCAGGAGAACTGGATCGGAAAAAGCGAGGGTGTGCGATTTGCCTTCAGGCATGATATCCGCGACGAGACAGGTGCGCTGATCAACGACGGGCTGATGTATGTCTTCACAACCCGTGCCGACACCATCATGGGAGTCACCTTTTGCGCAGTCGCGCCAGAACACCCCCTCGCACAGGTTGCAGCAAGTAGAAGCGAGCGGATTTCAAGCTTCATCGAGCAGTGCAAGATGGGCGGACAAACCGAGGCAGAGATCGCCACTCGCGACAAAGAAGGTGTCGATACGGGTCTGACGGTCATCCATCCAATCTCCGGCGAGCCCGTGGCCCTCTGGATTGGAAACTATGTCCTGATGAGTTATGGCGATGGTGCTGTGATGGGTGTACCTGCCCATGACGAAAGAGATTTTGCATTTGCCAACAAGTACCAGATCGACATCCGGCAAGTGGTCCAGGTGCAATCACATCCGTTCGATAATAAGGTCTGGAGCGACTGGTACGCAGACAAGCAAACTGGCACATTGATCAACTCAGGTGTGTTTGACGGTCTGAGTTCATCGGAAGCGATCGAGCAGATTGCCCGGTTGCTGGAATCTCAACAACTGGGAAACCGCCAGACAACATGGCGGCTTCGCGACTGGGGCATCTCTCGCCAACGCTACTGGGGCACCCCCATCCCGATCATCCACTGTGAGAGTTGCGGACCGGTACCCGTACC
>CAZBIN010000023.1:0-6679 GCA_964491995.1 uncultured Orrella sp. | reverse complement strand
AAGCCGATCTACCCGTCGTTTTGCCAGAGCACCTGATTCCGGATGGCAGCGGCAATCCCCTAGCCAAAGATGAAGCATTCCTCGCGTGCACATGTCCTGAGTGCGGCAAGCCCGCCCGTCGCGAAACAGACACGATGGACACATTTGTCGACTCATCCTGGTACTTTATGCGCTACACATCGCCTGGCAACGATCAGGCAATGGTTGACGAGCGCAATGACTACTGGATGCCGATGGATCAGTACATCGGCGGAATTGAACACGCGGTGATGCATCTGCTATACGCGCGTTTCTGGACAAAAGTCATGCGGGACCTGGGACTGGTCAGTTTTGATGAGCCATTTACCCGCCTGCTGTGTCAAGGCATGGTTCTGAACCATATCTATTACGCTCGCAACGAAAAAGGCGGCATCGAGTACTTCTGGCCGGATGAGGTCGAGAATATTCACGATGCCAAAGGAGCCATCACGGGTGCGCGTCGCAAGACCGATGGACTTGAAGTGTCCTATGGTGGCGTGGGCACCATGTCCAAGTCCAAGAACAACGGTGTCGATCCTCAGTCACTGATCGATGAACAGGGCGCGGACACCGCCCGGCTGTTTGTCATGTTCACGAGCCCTCCCGAACAGACTCTGGAATGGTCAGACTCTGGCGTCGATGGTTCACTGCGCTTTCTGAGACGTCTCTGGAGCAGTGCCTATAATCACAGAGAAGCCATCAAGGCATCGGTGCAGCACCTTGCAAAACAATCATGGTCGGGCGCGTCGCCTGCCGTGGCTGACCTGCGCAGGGCCGTCCATAGTCTGCTCAAGCAGACTGACTATGACTACGACCGTATGCAATACAACACGGTGGTTTCGGGCACCATGAAAATGCTCAATGCGATTGACGGTGCGGCCGTTCAAGGCCAGCCTCTGTCAAACGAGGCATTGGCAGAATCGTTTTCTATTCTTCTGCGGGTTCTTTACCCTGTCGTACCTCACATTACCTGGCAACTCTGGCGCGACCTCGGTTTTGACGCAGTCTACGGTGATTTGCTCGATGCAGCGTGGCCAGAGGTCGATGAACAGGCTCTGGTTGCCGATGAAATCGAACTGATGTTGCAGGTGAACGGAAAACTTCGCGGCAGCCTGCGGGTCGCAAGCGCAGCAACAAAGCCAGAGATCGAAGCACAGGCATCAGCACACGAGGCTGTGATACGACATCTTCAGGGGGGCGCACCCAAGCGGATCATTGTTGTGCCGGGCAAGCTGGTCAACGTGGTTGGCTGACGAAAATCGAGGAATGATCTGATGATGCAGCACTTGAAGACACAAGCCCCACAAAACCGGTTAGCAGTGCTTTTGAAGTGGATGGTGCTATTGGTTGTGGCACCTCTGCTTGCGTCATGCGGATTTCAGATGCAGGGGGCCACGCCCCTGCCTTTTGACCGACTCTCTGTCACCATCCCGGAGAACACCCAGTTCGGCGCGGATGTCCGCCGCGCCATCCGCGCCGCTTCTCCCAACACCATCATTGTCGCCCCGGGGGCCCCTTTGCGTGGAGAAAAGCCCAGCTATCAGGCGCAATTGCAGCAGGTCAATGTGGTTTACAACACCCGTGAGGTGTCGCTCAATGCCCAGGGGCGTGTCGAGGAATACGAGCTGACGCTCGCCTTTACTTTCCGTCTGGTCAATGCACGCAACGAAGTCATACTACCCGACACAACTTTGGTCGCCGTGCGTGACCTGCCCTATGACGACAGTGTGGTTCAGGCCAAAGAAGGCGAAATGCAGTCGCTGTTCAACACGATGTTCCGAAGTCTTGTCGACCGTCTGGTGCGAAGAATCACCGCACCGGATGTCGCACAGGCCTACGAACGTCTTGAGCGCGAAGCAGTCGCCCAAGCGTCCTGAGTGAGCGCATGATGCGAGGCGCGAGTCCTTCTATCCAAAACATGCCCGGACCTGATGACCCGATGCCAGGGCTCATCGTGGTTCTGGGCAGTGAGCCACTTCTGGTGATAGAGGCAGCTGACAGCGTACGTGAGCGAGCACGTGAACAAGGTTTTACAGAACGCCACAACTTTGTGATGGATGTGCGAAGCGACTGGCAACAAATTGCTCTCGCAGCAGGAACCGGATCACTGTTTGGCGACAAGCAGCTGATTGAGGTCACAGTGCCCTCAGGAAAGCCCGGTAAAACCGGCGGTCAGGCCATCATCGCCTTGACCCAGCAATACGGTCTGGCCCCGGCGACGGATGCGGCCATCGTCTTCAGGTTGCCTGCACTGGATCGACAGACCAGAGACACTGCCTGGTGCAAAGCGCTTCTTGACAGGGCACTGGTACTGCAGTGTCCCGCCATCAGCCGCGACCAGCTTCCTGAATGGATTCGAACCCGACTGGCACAACAACAGCAAAGCACCGATACCGATGTGCTGACGTGGATGGCGGACCACGTGGAGGGCAACCTGCTCGCAGCACATCAGGAGATACTCAAACTCGGATTGCTCTATCCTACGGGTCACCTGGATGCCCAACAGGTTCAATCAGCCGTCATGAATGTTGCCCGTTACGACGTGATGGCACTTCGGGATGCAATATTTGACGCAGATGCGCCTAGAGCTTTGCGCGTTCTTGAAGGACTCAAGTCAGAAGGCGAAGCACTGCCACTGGTACTCTGGGCGGTCAGTGATGAATTGCGCACCATGCTCAGGATCCTGCAAGCCAGCGAACGTGGCCAGAGTCTCTCAAGCCTGATGCGGGCGAACCGAATATTCGGGGCACGCGAGATCAAGTTCAAGCGCCTTCTAAGCCGTATCAACTCGGTGCAAGTCATTCGCGCAATCAGACACGCTCACGAAATTGACCGAATCATCAAAGGCATCGACGTATCAGGTCGCATGAATGACGCCTGGCAAGAGATATCCCGGCTCACGCTGCACCTTGCAATGGCTCGAACACGTTAAACTATCCTTCCCGGTAAAAGTTCCTACACTCAACGCTGACACCTCAGAAAGGTGTAGTCATTGAGATATTTGCGTTGTTGACCGACGTGCGCGATCAGGGTAGCAATGTGATTGTTCACCCGTCATTTTGCTGCCAGGCAAACGTCTGTCTGTATCACCCACAACAGAAACCGCACCGGACTTCTACATCATCGTTGGATTTTGCTTCTCATGACCACACTAAAACAAACCATCCTGAGCATCGGTCGCCGGGCACGAGAAGCCTCTCGACTGACCATGATGGCAAGCGACCGTCAAAAAGCCGATGCGCTACTGGCCATGGCACAACGCATTGACGCGTCTCACGCACTACTGCTTGAGGCGAACGCCGAGGACCTGCAGACCGCACGGCAACGCAATCTCGATGCACCGTTGCTGGACAGATTGACACTTTCGGAGAAATCACTCAGGAACATGTCAACCAGCCTGCGCCAGATTGCCGCGATGCCGGATCCTGTCGGCAGCCTTGGTCCAACGGTGGTTCGACCAAACGGTATGCGGATCGCTCAGATGAGAGTTCCTCTCGGTGTGATTGGAATCATCTACGAGTCTCGACCCAACGTCACGATCGATGCCGCTGCACTTTGCGTGAAATCGGGCAATGCCACCATTTTGCGCGGTGGTAGTGAAGCACTGCATAGCAACATCGCCCTTGCCAGCATCATCTCCGCAGGCCTGGCCGCAGCCCGACTTCCGGCCGATGCCGTGCAGCTGATACCGACCACTGACCGCGATGCTGTAGGTCATCTCGTCACGATGACGGAATATGTCGATGTGATTGTGCCCCGCGGTGGCAAGGGACTGATTGCCAGGCTGTCGGAGCAGGCCCGCGTGCCAATGATCAAGCATCTGGATGGCAATTGTCATGTCTACGTGGATGCTGCAGCGGACCTGAGCAAAGCGCATGACATCGCGCTGAATGCAAAAACCTATCGTTATGGTATATGTGGCGCCATGGAAACCCTCCTCGTGCACCAGGACGTCGCTGCGCGCTTTCTGGCGCCACTTGCACAGTCGCTCAAAGCGCACGAGGTGGAAATCAGAGGCTGTCCACGAACGCTTGAAATCATCACCGATGCGGTGCAAGCCACCGAGGCCGACTGGGCTGAGGAATATCTCGCTCCCATCCTGGCCATACGGATCGTTGATTCGATCGACCAGGCGATCAGCCACATTGCCCGCTGGGGATCGGGTCACACGGACTCGATCGTGACCCAGGACATTGACGCAGCCAGCAGATTCGAACGCGAGGTTGACTCGAGCTCTGTCTACGTTAATCTGCCCACCTGTTTTGCAGATGGATTCGAATACGGACTCGGCGCCGAGATAGGCATCAGCACCAACCGTCTTCACGCACGTGGTCCAGTCGGACTCGAGGGCCTGACCACGCAGAAGTGGGTGCTGCGTGGCGAAGGCCAGTTACGGGGGGCTTGACAGGTGCTCTGGGTCAAAACATTTCATATCGTCTTTATGGCTTCCTGGTTCGCCGGGCTATTCTATTTACCAAGGATTTATGTCAACCTCGCCCAGGCAACCGAGCCTGCAGCCAGGCAGACACTGCTCGGCATGGCGCATCGTCTTTACCGCTTCATGACGATTCTGGCTATACCCGCGATCGGATTCGGTCTATGGCTGTATCTTGGCTATGGCATCGGCCTTGGACCCGGCAATGGCTGGATGCATGCAAAACTCCTGCTGGTGGTGCTGATCCTGATTTACCACGGCATTTGCAAACACTATCTGAGCCAGTTTCAAAGCGGCACAGTAAAACACGCTCACGTATTTTTCAGGTGGTTCAACGAGGTCCCGGTTCTGCTCATGCTGGGGGTAACTGCCTTGGTCGTGATCAAGCCCTTTTAAGATTCCAATCAATGTCTGACTCTGATCACAAGAAAACCCTCAGCATCAAGCGCGCCCCCAGCAGCAAGCCTACCCCTGCGGACCCGGTAAAACGTAGTGCCACAGGTGCACGTGCCCACCGACTGGCACGACTCGACGTGGAGAAGCGCAAAACCGAGCGTCAATCGCCTGCAGAGGACGCATCAGCAGCAGGCGCTGGATCAGTGCACGGTCAAACCGAACGCAGGCCAGGATCGCGCAGCGAGCCGACCGCATCACGGCGCTCAGAGGGCCGTAGCGGTGGCATCACCGGACATCGAAGCCGCACGGCATCGCCGGATCAACCGGACAGATCTCAGCGCTATGGTCGACCCGGTGAGCGGTCTGGCGGAAAACCGGACTCACCCGGTCGATCCGAGCGCGCCCAACGACCCTCAGGCACAGAAGGCTCCGCAAGATCATTCAGACCAGACCGGCCAGCAAGCTCGACCCGTTTTGAGCGACCATCAGACGGGGCGCGTGGTACTGGCGGTAGAACATCGCAGAAATCCTGGCCTTCACCTGATGCGCGCACTGAACGGACCTTATTCAACCCGTATGAAGGCAGACACAATGCCTTCGCATCCTGCCCCAGAGGCATGGAGCAAGTCTTAAGTGAGGAACTTGCCGGTATCGGGCTCGACAAGATTCGCACCGGTCGGGCAGGCGTGCATTTTGAGGCAGACTGGGCAGGTGTTCAGAAAGCCAACCTGTACAGTCGCCTGGCTACGCGAATTCTGGTGCAGGTTGCGCAGGGTCCGGTCAACTCCGAAGCCGACATCGCCAAGCTCTCCCTGGCGACACCGTGGGAGTCATGGTTTGGTCCGGATCACACTTTGCGTGTTGACACGTCGGCCATCAACAGTCCGATGAAAAGCCTGCAGTACTGCAACCTGGTCGTCAAGGATGGCATCTGCGATCGACTGCGTGATCGTGAAGGCGCACGACCGAGCATCGACACCGTCAGGCCAGACGCCAGAGTGCACCTGTTTCTCTCCGAGTCTATGGCCACACTCTATCTCGATACCTCCGGTGAGTCGCTGTTCAAACGGGGCTGGCGTCTGGACAAGGGTCAGGCACCCATCCGGGAGAATCTGGCCGCTGGATTGCTGGCACTTTCCGGCTGGAAGCCGGGCACGACCTTACTTGACCCCTTTTGTGGCAGCGCCACGATCCTGATAGAAGCCGCATGGATTGCACTCGATATTGCTCCTGGTATCAACCGACCCTTTGCTTTCGAGAGGCTTCGACATCACGATGCGGACCAGTGGCAAACGTTGCGTCAGGAGGCAACCAACCGTATCAAAACATCAACCGATGCGACCATCACGGGCTTCGAAGCTAGCGAGGAAACGCTGGAAATGGCCCGGCGCAACCTGCTGCGAGCAAATATCCCCACTGGCGTTGTCAATTTGGTTCATGCAGACGCATGTCGCGAGCCTTGCTCGAGCAAACCCGGTTTGATCCTGACCAACCCCCCCTACGGAATCCGGATTGAAGCCGAGCAGGAGTTGATGTCACGATGGGCCAGTCATCTGAAGCAAGCTTATGTCGGCTGGCAGGTTGGCGTGATCAGCGCTGACCTGGATCTGCCCAGCACCATGCGTCTGAAAGCCCGGCGCCGTATCCCTGTCTTTAACGGCGCGCTCGACTGTCGCTTGTTCATGTTCGATCTTGTCAGCGGCAGTTACCAAGCCTGACCAGTTGCGCGACAAGCCCCGTCCAAGCGATTTGGTTGCGTAGTAACCTCCAGGCAGAGCCGTCGAGTTTGGGCGTGGAAGGATAGCGCGGACGGCATCGCCGTTCATTTCG
>CAZBIN010000022.1:0-23067 GCA_964491995.1 uncultured Orrella sp. | reverse complement strand
TGATCGATCTCCCTGAATATCCAGGGTCTGCCCATTGCAGCACGTCCGATCATGATGGCATCTGCGCCGGTATAGTCCAGTACGGCCCGGGCCTTCTGCGGGCTGTCGATGTCGCCGTTGGCAATGACGGGAATCGAGATGCATGCTTTGACAGCTTTGATAGTGTCGTATTCTGCTTGCCCGTCAAAGCGGTCTTGCCGGGTGCGCCCATGCAGTGTCAGTGCAGCGATACCAGAGGACTGGGCAATCTCGGCAATACGCAATGCGTTGCGGCTTTCCCGGTCCCAGCCCGTTCGGGTTTTAAGTGTGACGGGAACACCGCGCGGTTCGCATACGCCAACCACGGCCTCCAGAATCTGCCTGACCAGAGGCTCGTTGCGCAATAGCGCTGAGCCCGAAGCGACCTGGCAGACTTTCTTGACCGGACAACCCATGTTGATGTCGATGATCCGGGCGCCCCTGTCCACATTGAACGCTGCTGCCTGTGCCATCATTTGGGGATCAGCACCGGCGATCTGAACGGTGACCGGATCAACTTCTCCGTCATGATTCAGCCGTCGGGCCGATTTGACACTGGCCCAGAGAGCAGGGTTACTGGCGGCCATCTCGGAAATCGCGTGTCCTGCACCCAGCCGCTTGCAAAGCTGACGGAAAGGACGATCAGTCACGCCCGCCATGGGCGCGACAACAACAGGATTGGGAAGAGTCCAGGAGCCGATGCGCATACCCTTATTGTATAGGAGCGTACCGATACAAACCTTCTGCCGGAGTCGGGCTCGAGTCGGCAGCACGCATCCGCAGATCAGGCGCGGGCGCCTTGCATCAGCTGCCGTGCCAGTATCGCGCGCAATCCAGGCATCAGATCCAGACCTAGCAGGGTCAGACCGGCCGCATGTTCAAGCGGTGCCAGCCCGGTGGTGAAGACTTTGGACATGATATCGGTCAGCCGGCTGGTCATCTGCCTGTCTGGCGAGCGCAGTCTGGCAAACAAGGCCAGCGCACGATCAGGGGACAGGCCAGGGTTGGCGATCCAGTCCCGCAGGCAGTGCGCCAGCGTGGCCGCATCTCGCAGTCCCAGATTCAGGCCCTGCCCGGCGACGGGGTGCAATGTCTGGGCGGCATTGCCGATTGACACCAGACGACCTTGAACCGGCTCGCTTTCGTAGCTCTTATAGAGCGCAAAAGAGGCCAGCGGTGTTGAGCTGGGGATAATCGTTCCGAGCCGGTCTCCAAACGCCTGCTGCATCGCCTGGCTTAGAGCGTGCGCTTCGAGCGCTAGAATTTCACGGGCACGTTCGGGGCTGCAGCACCACACGATTGACTGGGTGTCGACCGATTGTGGATGGGGCAGAATGGCGAACGGTCCTTGCCGGGTGAATCGTTCGAAAGCCCAGCCTGGCTTCGGGCTGGTTACTGTGACTTGACCGATAAGGGCAACCTGGTCGTAGGTTTCACGCGTGATGTCTTTACGCATACCATCGGCCTTGATGCCCAGTCTGCAACGGTAGGTATGCTGTTCATGATCCACCAGCACGCTGTCTGCGTCCTGTGAGAGACTGGCTGCAGCGCCTGTGCGAATTGTTACACGGCTACGCTCGGCGGCCATCTGCAGACTTTCGTACAGGCTGGCATAGCGCACGACGTACCCGAGAGCGGGCACTTGCATCTGGTCGTGGCGGATCACCGTGCGGCCAAGCCGGCCCGACTGGGAGACGTGAATGGTGGTGATGGCTGCCGCGTCATCTGGCCAGGCACCCAGATCTTCAAGCAGCACCCTTGTCCCCTCGTTGATGGCAATCACCCGCTGATCCTCACGGGCGCTCACGCCATAGCGAGACCGCTGTTCGGACTGGAACAGAATGATCGACGAGGGGTCTGAAACCAGTCGGGCCAGCAAAATAGCTAGCACACTCCCGGTTGGGCCCGCGCCTACGATAGCAACATCGAACTTGGAAGGGTTCATGAATTCGAGTTTAATTCGATTTGTCGATTCGGGATTGCAACATGCACAACACAGCACAACAGAGTTTCATCAAACCAGCGCGCAGCAAGGTTGCGGCAGGACTGCTCGCATTTTATGGCGGCTGGTTTGGCGCACATTGGTTTTATCTCGGCCGTCGTCATGCCTGGTTTTTGCCGGTGCTGGCACTGGCCATGCTGGCGCTGGCCAGTCAGGCACCCGTCTGGTGGGACACGCCGGCGCTGTTCGTGATGTTTGTGCCGATGATTGCCGGGTTTGTCGAGGCGATTGTGCTGTGTCTGATGTCAGATGCAAGATTTGATGCCCGCTATAACCCCGGCTACCTTCGTGAGCGACCGACCGGATGGGGCCCGGTCATTGTGGCCAGCACCAGTTTGTTGATGGGCACCATTCTGATGCTGTTTTCGATTGCGCACGTGGTCTTGCATATCTGGAAGCGGCTGGGCTGGCTTGATGGGCTCAATCTCTAGAGCCTGTCGCAAGCGGCCATTATTTCCTGGCAGTGTCGTCCGGAGGTCAGATCTCCCGATGATGCATGAGGTGTTCGATTTCGTGGCGCAACACAGGGACATCACGCGTGAGCAATTCGCAGCCAGTCGCCGTGATGAGAGCATCATCCTCAATGCGAATCCCGATGTTCCAGGCCGCTTGCGGTACATCGGCAGCTGGCCGGATATAAAGGCCTGGTTCGACGGTCAGCACCATGCCCGGTTCGAGTGCGCGCCAGGCTGGTTCATCCTCACCGGATGTCTGGACTCCTGATGCGTCATCACTGTTTCGATAAGGACCCACGTCGTGGACATCCAGACCCAGCCAGTGCCCTGTGCGATGCATGTAGAACCGCTGAAACCCGCCTCGCTCAATATTGCCGGCCAGGTCACCTTTCAGAAGCCCTTCGTCGATCAGACCCTGGGTCAGCACCTTGACTGCAGCCTCATGGCCCGCGTTAAACGATTCGCCAGGTCGCGTGACGTCGATCGCGGCCTGTTGGGCAGCGAGCACGACATCGTAGAGTGTGGCTTGCATGCCGTTGAACTTGCCGCTGGCAGGAAACGTGCGTGTGATGTCTGAGGCGTATCCATCGAGTTCGCATCCTGCATCAATCAATATCAGGTCGTCCTGCCCGATGATGGAGTGACCCGCTCGATGATGCAGAATGCAGGCATTGGCGCCTGTCGCGACAATGGTTTCATAGGCAACCGACTGAGCCCCGGATTTCAGGAACACGGAAAGTAGTTCGGCTTCGAGCGCCCGCTCTGTGAGTCCGGCTCGCGTGGCTCGCATCGCCTGGCAATGTCCCTGGGCAGCGATGCGCGCAGCACGGCGCATGGTGTCGATCTCTTGCGCATCCTTGATCAGGCGATACTGACTCAGCGGGGTTGTCAGATCAATCCAGCGCTGGGGGACTTCGCGCCGACCCCGTGACTGCTGACGTGCTCCTGCGATCCAGCTACCCACCATGTCTGGAAGGTTGTCGACGGCGCAGCGGTGCATGGGCAAAAACACGTTTGTGACGCCCGCCAGATTCTGCTTCATCCATTCCGCCAGCGTGGCGACGTCGTAAGCCTGATCCAGTCCGAAGGCTTCCTGCGCTGCCTGCGGACCCCATCGGAGGCCATCCCAGACCTCTGTCTGCGGGTCTTTCGCCTGGCAGAAAAGGATACTGCGGCTTTCCGATGCGGTTTCAATCATGATCAGCCAGGCTTGTGGCTCGGTAAATCCCGTCAGGTAATAAAACTGGCTGTCAAACCGGAAGGGGTATGGGGTATGGTCTGATCGCAAGGGGGGGTGACCCGTGGGTATGATGGCCACGCCAGACCCCTGGGTCTGCATCCAGTTGGCGAGGCGCTCACGCCGCAATCGGTAGGTTTGAAGGCTGTGTGCCGGGGGGGTCAGGCTCATGTCTCGAGGAACTCCGTTTCTGCTGCCATGGTCAGACCATACTACAATCAAATCCTTGACCTATGGTTTTCCCTGACTGGGTACGATTCTGATATGGACTGGATTTCCTGGCTGATTCCCTGGGAGTTTTCACCGGCCTTGCTGGTTTGCTTCGCCGTGGCCATCTATCTGTTTGTGCGCGGGCAGAAGGTTCATAAAGTCACGCTTGCACGAAAAATCCTGTTCTGGTCAGGCATCGTACTGATTTATTTTCCGATGCACACGTTGCTCGACTACTATGCCGAGCGAATGTTTTTTATCCACAGGATCCAGCATCTTTTCCTGCACCACATCGGTCCGCTGGCGCTTATGGCTGCTTATCCCGGCTCAGTCATGCGCGCGGGTATGCCACTCGCCTGGCGGGTCCGTTTGCGTCGATTCAACCAGACCCGTACCGGTCAGGCGATCATTGCCTGCTTGACCAATCCGATTTTTGTGCCGGCGTTGTTTGTGTTTCTGGTGATTGTCTGGCTGATTCCTTCAGTACAGTTTTACTCAATGCTGGATTGGCGTCTGTATCGAGTCATGAACTGGTCCGTGGTGATCAGTGGGTTCATGTACTGGAATTTGATTCTGGATCGTCGGCCTTCGCCACCGGCTGCTATGTCGCCGGGTGGTCGAGTGCTTTCTCCCATTGTGACGATGGCGCCGCAAATGGTGGCTGGCGCCATCATTGCCTTTACGGATCGAGACCTCTATCCGCTGTTCAACTTATGCGGTCGCGCGCTTGATATGTCTGCGACCACCGACCAGAGTATCGGTGGTCTGACAATGTGGATCCCGGCGGCCATGGCTGAGGTAATTGGGTTGATGATGGCCTTGCGTCACTTGATGCGACTTTCAGCGCTCGGACGATGGGGAAATGGACCCGCCCGAGCCAAGGCAGTTGCCTCGCCCGGGTAGGGCGGTTGCACGTTCAAACAGAACGATCAGGCAATCAGGCCGTGGTATTTGCGACCATATGCCACGGTGGCCGCAAACATGCCGGCTTTGCTGCCACAATCATACCGGGTGCCTTCGTAACGATAGGAACACACCGAGCGCTCAAGCAGCATGGCGGCGATGCCATCCGTGAGCTGAATCTCGCCGCCCGAGCCCGGTCGGGTTCGGCGCAGATGGGCAAAGATTGCCGGATCCAGAACATAGCGTCCGACAACGGCCAGGGTTGACGGTGCGGTTTCCGGGGAAGGCTTTTCTACGATGGCCTTGACTCGCGCCGTGTGCGCATCGATATCTTCGGTTGACACGATGCCGTACTTGTTGGTGTGCTCGCGTGGCACGTCTTCGACGCCCAGGATGCTGGCCTGATGGGTCAGTGCAGCATCGACCAGTTGCGACAGGACGGGGCGATCCGCATCAATCAGATCATCGGCCAGCAGAACGGCAAAGGGCTCGTCACCAACGATTGGTGCTGCCGTCAACACAGCATGACCCAGACCGAGTGGTGCGTTCTGACGGATATAGATGCAGTTGGTCTTAGGGCTGATGATATTGCGCAAGACCTCAAGGAGTTCAGACTTGCCCTTGCGCTCGAGCTCCATCTCCAGTTCGGGTGACGTATCAAAATGGTCTTCGATGGATCGCTTGCTGCGTCCCGTCACAAAAATCAGGTCGGTCACGCCTGCAGCGACAGCCTCCTCGACGGCATACTGGATCAGGGGCTTGTCGACGACTGGCAGCATCTCTTTGGGCATGGCTTTGGTGGCCGGTAAAAATCGGGTCCCGAGACCGGCAACCGGAAAGACAGCTTTTCTGACGGGGCGCATCTGCTTCTCTTGAATTTTGGATATAGTGACAGGAACTTACGCTAAAGATGACAATCATACCGCGATGAGTCTTGTCAGTACTACATCTCTGAGGCGCATGGCCTTGGTCAGTCTGTGTCTGGTCGGGCCGCACTGGCTTGCTGCGCCAGTACTCGCACAGCCGATGGGGTTGCCCTCGATGGGCGTGGCTTCCGCTGCCGATTTGCCGCCTGCCCTGGAAAGGGCCCTGGGTGACGTGATCATCGCGCAGGGTCGACGCGATCCTATGTTCGTGCACGATGCGGAAATCAATCAGTATCTGAACCAGATGGGGCGTAAGCTGGCCCGCTACTCCGCGGGTGGCGCGACCGGCATCGAGATTTTTGCTGTGCGAGACCCACAATTCAACGCCTTTGCGATGCCTGGCGGGTATGTGGGTATCAATACCGGTGTCATGGCGCTGTCCGACAACGAGTCTGAGCTCGCAGGCGTCGTAGCCCATGAGATAGCGCATGTCACCCAGCGTCATGTGGCGCGTGGCTTTACCCAGCAAAAGCAGACCAGTGCCGTCATGCTGGCCTCGATCGCGGGTGCGCTGCTTGCCGCTTTCACCGGCGGTGCCAGTCTGGCTGCAGGCATTGCGGCGTTTGGTCAGGCGGCCGCGATTGACCGGCAGCTGGGGTTTTCTCGCGACGCAGAAAAAGAGGCTGACAGGGTGGGTCTGCAGATGCTGAGCAAAGCAGGCTACGACCCCGCCGGAATGCAGAACATGTTCAGCAAGCTGATGCAGGCCATGAACCTCAATCAAGGTGTTGCGGGCGGGAACACTTATCTGAGCACTCACCCCCTGAGCATTGATCGCATGGGGGACATGGAGAACCGGACACGCTCACTGGCCAAAGGGTCCTATCGAGACTCTGATGCGTATTGGTACGTGCGGGCAAGGGCACTGGCAGTCCAGACTACCGATCGAACCACCATGATGCGGGTGCGAGATCGTCTGCTCGACGAAGCAGCTCGCGCATCCGGTATCCGACGTTCGGCGGCGTTTCTGGCTTTGGCGGAGATGGCGAGTCGTGAGCGCAACTTTGATCAGGCGCTCGATGACTTGCGGCAGGCCCAGAAGGGTGTCCCGGAATCGCCGTACATCATTCGTCAGCAGGCCTGGGTGGAGTTGCTCAGGGGGCAGCCGCAGGCAGCAGTCAATTTGACGCGTGGCGCGTTGCAGCGCTGGCCGGATCACGTGGCGTTGATCGAAGTCCAGTCTCACGGTTTGCAGCAGTTGGGCCAGTTCAGCCAGTCAGCAGAGTTGCTTGGCCGGGCGATTAAAAAGTGGCCTCGGGAGTTTCCCAATCTTTATCAGATGCAGGCTAACAGTCTGATCCGGGCCGAGCGTCCAGTTGAGGGTAGAGCGGCGATGGCGGAATACTATGTGCTGACCGGAGCGTACCCGGCGGCGATCGCCCAGCTTGATCAGGCGCGTCAGATTTCGAACGACTTTCGGGTTCAGTCAACGCTGGATGTCCGGGTGCGTGAAGTCAAGCAGATGATGGCTCAGGAACGGGAAGTGCTCAAACGGTTTGGTGCCTGAGACTGAGTTGGCGCGATCGGGTCCCTCGAGTTGACGCCGTTGGGCCTTGTACTGTGATTGCAGGCTAGTCCTGCGCCAGCTTTCCAAGCGCCTGAGCGCGTCGCGTCAGCCAGCGGCTGATGGACCAGATGCCAATGCAAAGACTGGCGGTGGTCAACATTCCCAACGCCAGCTTGAGTGCACTTTGAAACAACAGGGGCGCGACAAATCCCGCAATCAAGGCAAAGATGGTCATCTGAAAGCTGCTTTGCAGGGACGATGCTGTGCCACGCATCTGCGGAAGATAGTTCAGGGTCGCGATGGTCATTCCGGGCAGAGCCAGGGACATGCCAAATGCATAGATAAAGATGGGCACCACAGCCCAGGGAACTTCGGGAATGAACAGGGCGTTGTAGAGCACGTTCAGAATGGCGCCCAGGGCAAGGATGGACAGACCAATTCTGATCATGAGTTCTAGCCTGAGTCGCCCGGCAAACCGTGAGTTGATGATTGAGCCGCAAAACATACCGGCAATAAACGGCACAAAAAGCCATCCGAAAGCGGTCTGGGGCAACTTCAGAATCTCCATGATGAAGTGGGCTGCTGAAGAGATGTAGAGTGCGAAGCCGGCAAAGGCGAATCCGAGTCCGGTGATCGACAGCACAAAGTAGGGGTTGCGCAATGCATTGAAATAGTTTCGCAAAATGCTGCCCAGTCGAAACGGATGGCGAGCGTTGACAGGCAAGGTCTCCGGCAGGCTGCGCCAGCTGAACGCACTCAAAAGCAGGCTGATGAGGGTCAATGTCCAGAAAACAGAACGCCAGCCAATATGTTCGCCCAGATAGCCGCCAATGATGGGGGCAATCGCAGGCGCGAGGCTAAAGACCATGGTGATATTGGCAAACAGGCGTTGTGCATCAGCGCCATGAAACCGGTCACGTACCAGCGCCTGACCAACCACACGTCCGGCGCCAGCCGAGCAACCCTGGATGACACGAAACAACAGAAGCCACTCGTAGGTTGGTGCCAACGCCACGCCGATCGATCCCACTGTAAACATCACCAAAGAACCAATGATTACCGGGCGCCTGCCGAAGCTGTCGGACATCGTGCCCCAGAACAGACTCATTGCAGCGAATGCGAGCAGGTAGGCACTGAGTGTTTGTTGTACCTGTGGCTGATCAACGCTGAATTCCGCACCAATGGCGTAAAACGAGGGCAGATAGGCATCAGTTGCAAACGGTCCGAGCATCGCCAGCATGGCCAGCAAAACAGTCAGTGTGCGCAGGTTTGTCATAGGAAGTGGATCCAGCACGAAAAGCCTGCAACTGGCAGGCTCAGATAGGGTTCTGCCGCGTCTGCCGGACAAGGTCTGACGAACGGGCGCAAATCCCGCCGTCTTGTCCGTATTGCCCGACTGACATGACTGCAATGCACATCAGACCAGCTCTGCTGACTGAGACCTCAGTGACCTGTCTGAAAAAACCTGGCCAGACGGGCGGGTAGCCAGTTCGCATTTCCGGGAAAACTGCCGGTGGTAAAGCCGACGTGACCGCCCTCTGCAGGCTGATGTAGTGTGACTTTGGCGCTTGCCTGGCCGGATCCGGGTAGTGCTGCTTGCGGCATGAATGGGTCGTTGCGTGAATTCAGCACCAGTGTCGGGATGTCAATGAATGGCAGCCAGGGTTTGCTGGATGCTTTGTCCCAATACTCTTGTGCATCGGCAAAACCGTGCATGGGCGCGGTATAGGCGTCGTCAAAATCGCGCAGTGTTCGTGCACGAGAAATCCTGGCGACATCAATGGCCCCCGGAAAGCGAGTGGCTTTTTCCAGCGTTTTGGGTTTCATGGAGTGCAGGAAATGGCGGGTGTACAAATGTCTGCCAAGCCAGTTCTGGCTAAGATGGTTTCCCGCAGCGACTAGATCCAGGGGCGCGCAAATGGCTGCTGCGCCAGCCAGTCCCAGTGGCTGACTGGCACTTTCACCAAGAAACTTCAGCAAAGCGTTGCCACCGAGCGAGACGCCGGCGATGTGCCAGCGGGCGTGCGGTGCCATGTTGCGAACTGTACGAACAATGAAACCGACCTCTTCGGAATCGCCCGAATAATAAGCACGTGCCAGGCGGTTGGGTGTGCCAGAACACCCCCGAAAATGTGCAAGCGCCACCAGCCAGCCGCGAGCTCTGAAGTATTGAAGAATCGACTGGGCGTAACGACTGTCGCTGTCGCCCTCCAGCCCATGCAGCAAAACCAGTGCAGGCACATCTGTCAGATCTCTGATCAATGCACTGTCCAGCGGTGTGATCCAGCGCATCGCCGCGCCTCGTCTGGGCAATCCGCTTCGATCAATCACGACACCCGTTGGTTGTGCAACCAGGCCGGGCGCACTCCAGTCAAAGTCCAGAAAGTCTCCATCTGGCGTGTCAATGCGTTGGCGGATAAAGCGCAACTTGTTCGTTGGCGCGAGAAGCGCGCCATACAGTGTCTGGATGTGCCCGCCAGCGAGCCATGCGGGAACCGGGCAGGGGGATGTGTCGAGTGTGGCGCTCATCGTCTCAATCAGTGCAGTGTGCCAGCGAAATCCTGGGCATCATGCAGACCTGCCTGGGGCGCGGTGGGAGATGCGTGGTGCAGAACCAGGCGCCATCCTGTGCGACCTTTGTGAAACAGGTTGGTGACGTCGCAGTAAGCCTGCTGCAGACCCTCGGGACCGGACACAGTGATGCACTCAATGCTGCAGTGGGTCGAGCTCATCACGGTCTGCATGATCTGGCGGCGCGTCAGTTCGATATTCAGGCTGCCATGTTGCAGGATCTGTTGCCAGGACTGCCTGATCTGGTGAAGACCCACAAGCCGGATATCGCCCGGATGGATGCAGACAATATCTTCGTCATCAGCCCATACTCTCATGAGCGCTTCGAGGTCGGCCCTTGCCAGCGCGTCGTAGAAAGCCTGCTCGGCTTCCAGAGGACTCGCAAACACCGAACCCGCCCCGCTAGTGCCCGTGCCCATGCAGTTTGGTTCCTGGTGCCACAGTGTAGAGAGTGCCGCAATAAGGGCACTTGACGGATCCTGTGTCGATGATGTCGAGAAACACCCTCGGGTGCATGCTCCACAAGGGCGCCTTGGACGACGGGCAGTGCAAAGGCATGTCGTCTTGTGTCACCTGAACTGTATGCGCCTTGAGATCTGCCGGGCTGCGGACATTGGCATCTGCGTGGTTGTCTGTTGCGGAAACTGTCTTTGTCATGGGCGGATCCGTCGAAAAAGTTGAAAAGATCAGGTGCGTTGTGCTTGAAGATGCGTGGCTCGGGAATATCTGGTCCGGGAACCGACGAAACGAAAAATACACCCTCAATGTAACTTGCAGGGTGCCTCGCTATATGACATTCTCGGGAACCTGGTGTCATAGATTGATCAAGTCTCTTCACATTGTATCAAGCGACCGACTACACTTGAACTTTGGCATTTTTAGCCTGGAATGGCTCCGGTACGTTATCCGTAAAGACAGATCTCAGATGCAGGATTTTTGTGCAGACTAACCAACAGGAAAACGCTGCTTCAGCGCGTCGGGCGGCCATGCTGGAGGGCTTGATGGCGGTGCGTCCGGCGCTGATTGCGACCTTCACATGGGGGCTGGTGAGCGGCGTGGCAATGGTCAAGTCAGGATTGACTGAAAATGCGGCGCTCGTGATGACATTTCTGGTTTATGCAGGTTCAGCGCAGCTGACGTCCCTGCCTTTGATTGCGGTCGGTGCACCGCTGTGGCTGATATTTGTCGCGGGGTGTATTGTCAACCTGCGGTTTCTGATTTTCAGCGCGGCGCTACAGCCATATTTTCAGTCGTTGCGCTGGTACAAACGCCTTGCGTACGGCTTTTTCACGACTGATATGTCATTTGTGCTTTTCATGCCACGTTTTGGCGACGCGAAGCAGCGTGGCACCGAAGAGCAGCGCTGGTTTTTTCTGGGTACCATCGTTCCCGGCTGGTTCGCCTGGCAATCATCCTCTGTTCTGGGTATCGTGCTGGGCGTGATGGTGCCGAGTGCCTGGTCGCTTGAGTTTGCAGCCATTCTGGCATTGATGGCCATCACCATTCCGCTTGCCAACAGCCGCCCGATGCTCATGTGCATGATGTGGACGGCTTTGTCGGCGTGGCTGTTACAGGGGTTGCCGTTGCGTCTGGGTCTGCTCGTGTCGGTGGTGGTCGGTATCGTCGCGGGTCTGTGGGCAGAGAAACGTTACAGGAAAAAACGTCCATGACTGCCTATGACTGGTACGTTTACAGCGCGATAGGGCTGCTGGTCGTCTCGACGTTGCTGACTCGAACCACATTTCATCTCTTTGGGCACCGGATCCCGTTGAGCGAAGAGGTCCGGAGGGCCTTCCGCTATGCGCCTGCTGCAGCCCTGACTGCCATTATTGTGCCCGAGTTGCTACCCTGGAATCCCAGTGCTGGCGGGGCTGTCGTCGATGAGCGACTGATCGCAGCACTCGTGGCGACATGGTTGTTTCACAAGACGCGAAATACGCTGCTGATGATCGTTGGTGGGATGAGCGTATTCTGGGTTGTCCGCGCGCTGATGCAGATGATTTGACGAAACTTCAAGGGAGTTGTTCAAAAACGGTTGGCTTGCGTTAAACTAACCGGTGGTTATTTTAAAGAAATTGATGAATTCCACAAACAACTCCGAAGAAAAAAACGTCGTTGACGCTGAATCACCCCTGACATTTGCTCAGACGGGATTGCACCCTGCCATATTGAGTGCGGTTATCGAATCAGGATATACGATCCCTACACCAATCCAGGCGCAGGCACTGCCGGTTGTCATGGCTGGCGCGGATGTGATGGGTGCTGCGCAAACCGGCACCGGCAAGACGGCGGCGTTCACGCTTCCGATTCTCCACCGGTTGATGTCACAGGCCAATTCCAGTGCGTCACCGGCACGTCATCCCGTCAGGGCCGTCATATTGACGCCAACGCGAGAACTTGCAGATCAGGTCTACGAAAGCGTCTGCCGTTACGGGAAGAACACACCGATCAGGAGCGCAGTGGTCTTCGGTGGTGTTGATATCGTCGCTCAGAAGGCAGCCTTGCGTAACGGCTGTGAGGTGCTGGTGGCCACGCCAGGTCGCTTGCTGGATCACCTGACACAAAAGACGGTCAATTTGTCCCAAGTGGGCATTTTGGTGCTCGATGAAGCTGACCGGATGCTGGACATGGGTTTTTTGCCTGATCTGGACAGAATCATCCGGTCGTTGCCCGAGGCTCGTCAGACGCTGTTGTTTTCTGCAACGTTTAGCAACGAGATTCGCAAACTCGGTCGCACTTACCTGAAAAGTCCGGTTGAACTCGAGGTCGCTAACCGCAATGCAACAGCTGACACAGTGACGCAGATTGCCTATCCGGTGACCAGCGAGAACAAGCGCGCCGCAGTGGTGCACCTTGTCAAGTCACGCGGGTTGAATCAGGTCATCGTGTTTTCCAATACAAAAATTGGTACGGGTCGTCTGGCACGAGAGCTTGCGCGCGACGGTGTCAAGGCCGAGTCAATCCATGGTGATAAGTCCCAGGCCGACCGTATGAAAGCGCTTGAAGCATTCAAGGCCGGAGAGCTTGAAGTGCTGGTGGCGACCGATGTGGCCGCGCGGGGTCTTGATGTTGCGGGGATTCCTTGTGTCATCAACTATGACCTGCCGTTTAGCGCTGAAGATTATGTGCATCGTATCGGTCGCACAGGTCGCGCTGGCGCATCAGGAGATGCCATCTCCTTTTTCACCCCCCAGGAAGAAAAGTTGCTGCTCGACATCGAGAGGCTGACCAAACAGACGATCGCCCGAGGGACTCTGGACTTGCCGAGTTCTATCCGGTCAAGGCCCGCAAGCAGCTCGACGCCATCTGTTTCAGGATCCAGGACTCAGGCTTCATATAGCCATTCGAGTCGTTCAGGCGCATCGACTCGATACACCAAGCCGGTTGATGACTTCTTTCTGAAACCCTATGAACCGAGCTCGTCGTCCGGCGCTTCAAACGTGAACAAACCCGTCACGCCCGAGCGCGCGCCGTCAACGGGAGCCTCACGCGGCGCTGCCGTCGGTGTGTTGCTCGGTGGCAAAGGAAACAAGCCGGGCAATCAGACCGACTGATTCGGCCTGAACCGGGTTGTCTCAAGTTTGTTTGAAAGAGGTGGGGAATCGAAAATCCTCCACCTCTTTGATACATGACAGACGGTTTGAGTGCGCGACTTCAACCGTGCTGGTTCGGTGCTTCTTTGACGGGGCCACCGCGGCTGATCAGCAGTAATGCAACTACGCCAATCGCCATGACTCCCAAAGAGATGTGAACTGCACCCTGGCTGTGTGCATACATCACACTCGAATAAGTCAGGTAAGCGCACACGACGCAGAAAATCAAAGGCAAAACTGGGTAAAGCGGGACTCTGAAAGGACGCTCGGCGTGCGGGTCTTTTCTTCTGAGCTGCATCAGCGCCAAACCGACCAGTAACAGGAACCCCCAGAACACTGGCGCTGTGAATTCCACCATGGCGCTGAATCCATCACCGTAGGTCGACCCCACGCCAATCAGACCCAATGCAATCCCGGACTGAATGATGTGTCCCATCACTGGCGTGTTGTTTTCCTTCCAGGTTCCCAGAAAACGCAACCCGTGCCAGTCGTGACCGAGTGCATAGTTGGACCTTGCGCCGACGATCATGGTCGCATTGATGCTTGTCAGCGCGGCCAGTGCCACTAGCGTACTCACCAAATGGTCAGCCCAGCTTCCAAAACTCATGCCAACCAGTTCGGAGGCAGCTGCCGGACTTTTGGCGAGGCCTGTCAGTCCAAGGCCCTGCAAAAGTGCGACATTGAATGCCAGGTAGAGCACAGTAATCAGCAACAGGCTGATGACGATGACCGGAAGAATGGCTCTTGGACCGCCTTTGACTTCTGCAGAAATGTAGGCCGATTCGTTCCAGCCGCCAAATGTCAGCAGGACAAAAACCATAGCCAGTCCGAGCATGCCCAAAGGCGGCGTTGAGGAGAAAGCCGCTGGCAACGGCGTGGCAGGTGTTTCAATCCAGAATGCTCCGAGCGCGACGATCAGAAGCCCGAAAAAAACCACTCCTGTCAGTAGGGACTGGAGACTGGCGGCCATTTGCAGTCCGGCAAGGTTGGTCCCTGTCAGGATCAGGACGATCAGGATCGCCCAGATGGCTGACGAGTGTGTGCCAAGGTTCAAGAGCGAAGAAAAGTAATCTCCGAAGACAAACGCTAGCAGTGCAATCGATCCGGTGTTAATCACTGCGGCTTTGGCCCAGGCGTATAGAAACGACACACGTGTGCCGTACGCTCGAGACAGAAAATGGTAGTCGCCACCGGCATGGGGATAGGTTGTTGCAAGCTCTGCGTAGCAAAGTGCACCGATCAGAGAAATCACACCCCCGAGCACCCAGGTGGATAGCGCCCAGCCCCAGTCACCCGTGACCGAGGCCACCATGGATGGGGTCTTGAAAATCCCCGCACCAACGACGATTCCTACGATGATCGTGATTGCGCCCAAAGATCCCAGACTTCTGCTGGGAGACTGCACGGCTTCAGTTTTTGTTGTCACGGGGCGGCTGCCTTCACTTCAGGCGCGAAGCCGTGATTTCACCCAGGCTGGTATTCTCCAGCAGGTTACCAACCATCCGGTCACCCGCAACTTTCAGTTCGGCAACACGATGGCTGCCAAACTGGTTGGTGTAGCGAAATGTCAGATTGTCCCCGGAGAGCTTTGCAGACAGCACGGGCGTGGTTTTACCGTCAATTTTGATCGTGCCGCCAACGTTCTGGAACTGCTGGGTCAGGTTCAGTTCGGCTTTATTCAGCTCGGATGCGCCATTGATCTCCCACTTGCCCTGCACCTTGGCGGGCACGATCCAGAAATAACCACGTGTAAAGTTGTCACCCAGACGGACATCTGCCTCCCAGTCGCCCATGTCAAAGCTGTTTGACACGATCCGGGTGCCAGGCTTCATGTCCAGCAAGGTCGGACGCAGCTTCATGTTCAGGCTTGGCAACAGATACAGAGTCACGACCGTGGCGTTGGTGAAATTCTCCTTGAAAATGTCACCATTGATAATCTTGACTTTGTCCGCCACACCTGCACGCTGCGCATTGCGGGTTGCCAGCGCAGCCATGTCGGGGTTGAACTCGATGCCGACAGCCGTTGCCCCAAAGTCTCTGGCTGCTGTAATTGCAATTTTTCCATCGCCGGCACCCAGGTCATACACCAGATCTGTCGATGTCACACGCGCCTGCGTGAGCATCTCCTTGACCAGATCGTCCGGGGTCGGAACCCAGATGACGTCTTTGCCGCCTTGTCCGACATTGGGCTGATAAAGCTCGTCACCGAGTTTTCTGTCATTGGCCAAGGCTGTGCCGCTTCCAAGAAGGGCAATGGAGACAGCGAAAGAACCAATCAAGGTTTGCAGCATATAGGGCTCCTGTGGGTCATGATCAATCGACTCGGAACATCTGGTTGCATTCAGGCTTGCAGATGCGTGCGGCCGACCGGCGAAGGAAAGACTAGAAACGTTAAAAACCGGACTCGCAAACTTGTACTCACAAACTTGTACTTACAAACCCGGAGCGCGCAAAACAGACGCTTAGGTCTGGCGGGCGATTCGAGATTACCAAGTTAGGTGACTTCGCGAGTCTAATGATTCGGCGAACCTCAAAATTTCAATACCCTTTCGATAAATATGGTTTTGGGAACCGAGTAAGTTCTGTTGACTCAAAGCCGCAAAATCATCATGTGCTCAAGAAGGGGTGGTCGCCTGGATGCTTTGCAGATCATCGACGCTCGAGTACGGCGGCGTGATACGCTTTTGAAACGGGTGTGGATCGTACAAAGAGGTGTGACATGTCAGAGCACAATGTCGTAGTTTCCGAGGTTGAGCTGTCTTATCTGCAGCAAGGGTCTGGTCCGGCTCTGCTTTTGTTGCATGGCTTTCCGCAAAATAGATCTATCTGGCGCAGAGTCTGTGAGCAATTGTCAGGCTCATTCACTCTGATCATGCCCGATCTTCGAGGTTATGGTCAATCGCCCAAGCCTGCTTCCGATGCTCACCATGAGAACTATTCAAAGCGCACCATGGCGCGCGATTTGATCGCGTTGATGGATCGCCTGGGCATTGCGCAGTTTGGTGTTGTGGGTCATGATCGAGGTGGCAGAGTCGCGCATCGCCTCGCAGCGGATTTTCCGCACAGAGTCCAGCGACTGATGCTGCTCGATATATCGCCCACGTTGAAGATGTACGAACAGACGGACATGAAGTTTGCGCTTGGATACTGGCACTGGTTTTTTCTGGTGCAAGCCGCACCGCTGCCAGAGCAGTTGATCGGTGCGGATCCCCAGGGGTTCATGGAGTCGTTCATGATCAAGCGCTATCCCGGTCGCAGCGTCTTCGAGCCCCAGAACTGGGCGCAATATCTCGAGGCCATAAAAGACCCGGCCTGCTTGCACGCAATGTGCGAAGACTATCGGGCGTCGGTCACAGTTGATTTGGAACATGATCGTGCTGATCGTGCAAAGGGTGCGCGATTGTCTCAACCCCTCAGGGTCTTGTGGGGCCAGCACGGGATGATTGAACGATGCTTTGATCCTATCAATGACTGGCTGGAAGTTGCGCAGTCGGTGTCAGGACGCGCGCTTGATGCGGGCCACTATCTCCCGGAAGAACGCCCGGAAGAAGTGGCTAGTGAGATCGGGCGGTTTTTCAGCTGAAATTTTGCACATTCAACAAGAGGGCTGAAAGAATGTCGGGTTTTGAGAACGCAGTGCTTGAACATGGTGCAACGCTGACCAGCACATTGTTTGAGGCCTTGAGGCAGGGAAGTTCCGACCCAGTGTCAGGCGGTGTGTGCCGCGATACCTATGGCAAAGGCGAACAGTTTGCGCATGACCTGATGGGCGAGCATGCCCGGGAACTTGGGCTTGATGTCTGGCACGATCACCTGAGAAACACCTATATGGTGTGGCCGGGGCAGCGGCGCGACTTGCCAGCGATCGTGATCGGGTCGCATCTTGATTCTGTTCCGGCCGGTGGCAACTTTGATGGTGCTGCAGGCGTTGTGGCCGGTCTGGTGGCGATTGACTTGCTCAAGCGCCAGGCTGTTGTCCTGGAGCGTGATGTTGTGGTTATGGGAATCCGGGCCGAGGAGAGTATCTGGTTTCAGCATTCTTACATCGGCAGTCGTGGGGCCCTTGGCGTACTGGATCCAGATGTTCTGCGCCAGCAACGCGTGGATACCGGCAGAACGCTGGAGCAGCACTTGCTTGACGCAGGGGGTGATCCGTCAGCGGTGCGCAAGCGTACCCGGTCACTGAATGTCGAGCAGATCGAGGCATTCTTCGAGGTGCATATTGAGCAAGCTCCAAGTCTGGCTGCCGATGGCTATCCAGTCGCCATCGGGACCGCCATCCCGGGCAACATTCGTTATGCCAGGGCCAAGATTACTGGAGAGTATGGGCACGTTGGCTTGCCGAAGCGATTTCGGCATGATGCTGCGCTTGCTGGGGCAGAACTGTTTGTGGCGATGAAAGCCTACTGGGACGAGCAGGATCTGGCGGGGCGGCCCATGGCATTTACCATTGGAGAGTTTCACACTGACGCCAGCCGACACGGATTGACGATCGTACCGGGAGAATTCCGATTCAGCATTGACATGCGTGCTTACGACGAACAGCACCTGAGCGCCATGGAGGCGCATTTTCTCGTGGTGATTTCGGATATCGAGAAACGACATGGTGTGCGGTTTGATCTCGGGCCTCGCAGCAACGCGCCCGTGGCGCTTGCAAACGCGGAATTGTCCCGGGAGTTGCGGGAGTCCGCTCATGCACTGCACATTCCCTGCACAGATCTTTTGAGCCCGGCTTCACATGACGCAGCGGCGTTTTGTGCGGCAGGCGTGCCTTACGGTTTTGTATTCGTCCGCAATCCAAATGGCAGCCATCATCCGCAAGAAGCCATGGACGAGCAGGATTTCATGCTGGCCACCCAGATCCTTGCTCACACATTGCAAAGCCGATACGCATGTTAAGAAGTTAAGAAGCCCGTGGTTTGTGTCGGTGTGTGCATCGGAGGGTCGGCTTTCCTCGTGCGATATAGTTGTCAATCTGTTACGGTGTCGGGCGTTTGCGTGATTTCTCTGGCAGAGGACGTAGTCGCTTTTGTTCCACAGATTGAAATTTGCAGATCATGAATCGCTTTACACGCAGACAGCAGGCTCTATAACCTGCCGGACTAACTAGCGGTTTTGTAGCCGTAGTAAGCCATTTTTAATAACCTGGAGTTTTCGAGTGAAATCCTTTTCCATCAAGCGAGCGCTGACGCAATTCGCTGCAGGTACGTTTGTTGCGGCAGCTGCTTGCACTGCCGTTGCTCAGTCCACTGCAAAATACCCTGAGCGTCCTGTCAAGATTGTGGTCGGCTTCACCGCTGGTGGCACCACGGACATCATTGCCCGTGCTGTCGCAGGAGAACTGACTGCTGTGATGCCCGGTGCATCGTTTGTGGTTGAGAACAAGCCTGGTGCAGGCGGTGACATCGGATCGGCCGACGTGATCAGAAGTGCCGCGGATGGCTACACCCTTCTCATGGCCTCGGTGGGGCCCATGGCCATCAACCCGACGCTCAAAGAACTCAAACACGATCCCCGGACAGACCTGGCGCCGATCATACTGGTTGCCGACGTGCCCAACGTGCTGGTGGTCCATCCGTCGAGAAACCTGAAGAACTTCAAGGACTTTCAGGCTTGGGCAAAAGCCAACAGTGGCAAGCTGAATTACGCATCGACCGGAACCGGCACATCAGCGCACCTCTCAAGCCATGTTCTGGCTGACTTGATGGGCATTGATGCAACCCACGTGCCGTACAAGGGTGCGGAGGCATTGAATGATCTGATGGCAGGACGCACGGACTTCATGTTTGCAACCATTCCTTCGGTGATGGGCCAGATCAATGCAGGTACGCTGATTCCGATTGCTGTGACCAGCGCCAAGCGTTCCCGTTCTTTGCCAAATGTCCCCACAGTTGCCGAAATGGGATTTCCGGGTTACGCATCTGGCTCGTGGTTTGGCCTGCTTGCACCCGCCGGCACACCTGAAGCGATCATCATGGACCTGAATCAGAAGATCAACCAGGTACTGCCCAAGCTCGAAGAGCGGTTCATTGCGGCTGGCGCAGACCCGGTTGGTGGATCGCCTGCAGACTTCAAAGCGTTCATTGATGCCGAGTACTCCAAGTGGCGCAAGGTTCTGACTGACGCCGGTCTGGCTAAGAGGTAATTCATGACACAGGCACCTCTTCGAATTCTGGTCAGTGACAGGCTTTGGAAAGCACGCGCTCAGGACATCGCTCGCGTGATGGCTGAGAAACCCTTTGTCCGCCGCACAGTGGAAGACGTTCTGGGCGGCGAGGATGTCGATGTGGCCTTTATCTCGCGTGACATCACGGGCGGATCGACCAAGTACGACATCAAGCCCGAGACGCAGCGTTATTACGATGCGTTGCTGGCGGCCAAGTCTTTGAAGTGGGTGCATGTCCACTCTGCGGGTGCTGACCGCTTCGTCTATCTGGATCTGATGGACAAAGGCGTGCAGTTGACCACCTCGCCGGGCGCCAACGCCAGTGCAGTGGCTCAGACAGCGCTGGCGGGGATTCTCGCCATTGCCCGTGATTTCCCGACACTCATGGCCAGCCAGCGTGCCCATCGCTGGCAAACCTTGTTGCAGACAGGTATCCCTCCCGATCTGGACGGGCAGACTGCGGTGATTGTGGGGTGGGGTCCGATTGGGCAAACGATTGGCAAGGTTCTGCATGCGCTGGATGTGAAACTCACGGTTGTACGTCAATCGCTCCAACCGGTTGACATCGCACAGGAGGTCATTACGCTGGATGCATTCGAGTCAGTTCTGCCCAAGGCTGACTGGCTGGTTTTGGCATGTCCACTGACACAGCAGACGACCAATCTGGTCAGCCGGCAGGCGCTTGACAAGATCAAACCGGGAGCGTCAATTGCCAACGTGTCTCGCGGCGCGGTCATAGATGAAATCGCGATGATTGAGAAATTGCGTGAAGGTCATTTGCGGGGTGCTTACCTGGATGTGTTCGCGACTGAACCGCTGCCGGCTGATTCACCGATCTGGGACATCCCGAATGTGATTGCCACGCCGCACACGGCAGGTTTTTCTCACGGAATGTATGCTCGCATGGAGCAGAAGTTTCTGGACAATCTGCAGCGCTTTATCCGCGGTGAGGCACTGCACCATATCGCGAGTCGCTAGCAGAGCAGTTTTCTGGCGTGCTGGCGTCAGGCGCCGGGTGAATTTTTGCTTTGAAATACAAACGCCCCTTCAAGGGGCGTTTGTATTCCGGATTCCGTGTTCCTGCGCTGGAAGCCTTGCACGGCGCGGTCAACAGCAAGCTTGACCTGGTCTCAGGCGCGTTTCTAACCTCTGCGTCCAAAGCTCGCCGGGATGAAGTGAAACAGCGTTCCGATGATGATCATCATGCCTGCCGTCTGGAGAGGCCGGTTGATGATCAGGTCGAGCTGAGAAGTCGCCAGGATATACAAACAGAAAACACCCATCGCTGCGGCAAAGCGCATCATCCAGCTTTGGGGTGAGAACCAGTGATCTGGCATGCGACTAAAGAGCACCACCGCAGCAATTCCAAAAAACAGACCGATTGACGCACCGGCGTAAACATCCGCAGGCCAGTGTGCACCCACGGCAACCCGGCCAATGCCACCTAGCACCGCGACACCGAACAGCCAGATGCCAGCAAAGCGGTGTTGTGATGGCATGCTGAAGTACAGCGCCGTGGCAATCGCAAATACGGTCAGCGTGTGCCCGGAGGGCATCGACAGTGCCTCCAGGGCATCGCCGACGATCCGGAAGCTATCACGATCAAGCACCGCAGCGGGCCGGGGAACGTCGAGTGAGACCTTCAGAACCCTGGAGAACAAGCCCGCACTCAGACCGGCCGCAGCCGCAGCCATCAGCGCCCGAGGCGCCAGTAGAACCAGCGGGAATGCCAGCGAGAAAACCCCCCACCCGTTGCCTAGATAAACGAAAAATGCCCACGTGCCATCGGACCACTGGCTGGCAAAGCGATTGATGCTGTAAAAAAGTTCGGTATCTGCCAGAAACTGGCGCGACAGCAACCATAGCAACAGCGGCACCAACGGCAACAGCCACGCCTTCCAGGAAACCGAATATCCACCCATCAAGTTTTGACCTCCAGTTGTTTTTGCACGGCTACCATCACCTGGTCTACCGTGATCGCTCGCATGCAGACATTGTCCGTGCACGCTGTCTTTCGATGGTTCGCTGCGCTTACGCAGGGTGAACAGGCAAGCTCGGCGGTGATGGGGATCGACCGGCCGCCCAGCGCACCGTACAGTGCGGGTGTCTCCGGACCAAAAAGTACCACCGTTTTAAGGCGGGTCACCGCGGCAAAGTGTCCGGGGCCCGAGTCGTTGGTGATCATGACATCAGCGACGCTGTAGAGGGCTGGCAGTTCGGAAAACCTGACCTGGCCTGCAAAATTGATAGCCCTCGATGTCCTGCTCATCAGGCGCACATGGTCAACATACTCATACTCGCCGGGTGATCCGGTGATCAGGATCAGCGCATCCGGCCAGTGCTTAGCCATGCGATCAATCAGTTCGGCAAATTGCTGCTTGGGCCAGCGTCGTTGCACCAGCAACTCGCTGGCGTTGGGGTTGACCAGTAGCAACAGGTTTTTGCCGGGCTCAAACGTCTGGCCGTTATGAAGCGCCCAGTCCTGGATACGCGATTGCATATCAGTTTTCTGCTGCGGGTTGACGTCGGCCTGAGCCAGTTCAAGGTTCGAGTCGTCGATTCGGACTTTACTAAAAGGGATTTCCTGTTTGTCACTGAATGTTGCATGAACCAGCGACAGAAAGTTTTTGGCAATATGAATATGCGGGTTGTAGTGCACCTTGCGGGTCAGCATGTCACCGCGCCAGAGCCCCTCACCGTGAAAGATGTGATAGCCGATGCGATGGGATGCGCCGCTGAGCCCTGCCAGCAGCGCCGTAAACCGGGAAAACAGCTCCAGATCAATAACCGTGTCAATACGAAGGCGTCTGACTTTCCACAAATACTTCAGGGTGTCTTTTGCCAGTCCGAACAAGCTGCCGGAGTCGATGGTCAGTATGCGGCTGTCGGGGACTGTACGTAACAGGCTCAGACTCTGGGCGTTGCTTTTGAAAATCAGAAAATAGATTTCGGCACCTTGCGCCATCGCGTGACGCATGGCAGGGTCGACCAGAATCGCACTGCCCATCTCCGACAGTTCAATGAAAAGAACCCGTCTGGGACGGGCGTTGGCGTGTCGACGGGGTCGTACCCAGTCAACCAGCTTTACAAAAGGGGTGGCAAGCGCGCAAAGCGGGGTTCCCGCGATGCGATCAACCTTGCGCATGGTATCGACGCTTAGACTCATGATCGACGAATTATAGGCATCATAGTGATGTCCTTGGGAGACTTGTGACAGAAGGTGGCCGATTGCGAACCAGAAACCAGGCTGCTGGCAGATAGCACATCACCACAATAAGACCGTAGCTGATGGATGCGAGGACGGTTGTTGTGGCGGGAACATCCCAGAGTAACAGCACCGCCGATAGTGTGGTTTCACGCAATCCCCAACCCGAGATGCTGATTGGCAACATCATCAGAAGCGTCAGAGCCGGCATGCCGATCATGATGGCCTCAAACGGTACCGTCACGCCAAAAGCACGCAGGCATGCCGCAAAACA
>CAZBIN010000021.1:18839-23290 GCA_964491995.1 uncultured Orrella sp. | reverse complement strand
TCTGACGGCTACGCTCTTGCGCATCGGGATACAGCGCGATGAGGCGCTGTGCCAGCCCCTGACCCGAGAGCTGCACCAGGTACTCATCGATCGTGATACCCGGTGGCGTCGGGAACTCAGGCAGCCGTGGCTGACCCAACGTCAACGTCAGGTTGCAACGCATCGCGATCGCCAGCGTATTGCTGACAGCAGATGGCACATCCGCGAACAGTTGCGCCATCTCGGCACTGTCCTTGAAATACTGGTCTGAAGAAAAACGCTTCTTGCGCTTAGGGTTGGTCAGTATCTCCCCTTCAGAAATACATACCCTTGCCTCATGTGCGTTGTGATCATCCGGACTGAGGAACTGCACCGGATGGGTTGCGACAACCGGCACCTGCATGCGCTGAGCCAGCTCAAGCGTTGCCTGGGTGCACAACCAGTCATCGTCGCTCTCTGTGCGTTGAAGTTCCAGGAAATAGCGATCCCCAAGTGCATCACGCCATTGTTCGACCAGACGTTGCGCAACATCCTCGTTGCCCGCAAGCAAAGCCTGCCCTACATCACCCAGGCGCGCACCTGACAGCACAATCAGACCCTCGCTGCTCTCGATCCATTCCCGACGAACCTGAGCCCGCGCGCCATGGGTATTGCTCAGCCAGGCACGACTGAGAATCTCGCAAAGCTGGCGATAGCCCTCATCGGTCGATACCAGCAGTAGAATACGGTAAGGCTTGTCGCGGTCGCTGTCATTGGTCATCCAAACATCACTGCCAGCGATGGGTTTCAGGCCAGCGCCCCTGGCGGCTTTGTAGAATTTGATCAGCCCGAACATGTTGCACAGATCTGTCAGTGCAACGGCCGGCTGAGACAATTCTCGGGCTCTCGAAACAAGTTCAGGGATACGCACGATGCCGTCAACCACGGAGTACTCCGAGTGGACGCGCAGGTGTACAAATGTTGGGGGGTGCAGATCGTCAGACATGCTGTCGATTGTACTCAAGGAGTCGGAAAAACATCATGAAGTGGCTAATACTGTTTGGGTGGTTGGGTTCTATCCTTTTCGCACACTTTCGGGGACAGGTGCGACTGCCACTAAAGCGCCAGTTGCTAGATCACTCGATTATTCTTGCGCCCATGAATGCCTTCATGGTGCTCACGTCCAAGGTGCCGACGACTCCGTTTGTACCGCTGTCGCGTATCCCGGAGTTGCAGCTTTTGCAGGACAACTGGGAAATCATTCGTGACGAAGCGCTCGCACTGGCCCAGAAAAGCGAGATTAAGGCACCTGACAAGCACAATGACATCGGCTTTAATTCGTTCTTTAAATACGGATGGAAGCGGTTCTACCTCAAATGGTACGACGCCAAGCACCCATCTGCCCAGGAACTTTGCCCCAAGACAGTGGAGCTGCTGAGCCAGATTCCGCGCGTCAAGGCTGCGATGTTTGCGGAACTGCCCCCCGGCGGCAAGCTCAACCCCCACCGCGATCCGTTTGCCGGCTCACTACGCTATCACCTGGGGCTTTCAACACCCAACGATGACCGTTGCTACATCGATGTCGATGGCATCCGTCACGTCTGGCATGACGGTGAAGGGGTGATTTTTGATGAAACCTATGTTCATGACGCGTACAACAAATCAGAGACCAATCGCATCATCCTGTTTTGTGACGTCGAACGGCCACTGATCTGGGCCTGGGCCGAAAAGGTCAATTACTGGTTTGGACGTATCTTCATGTCAGCCGCGAGTTCGCCCAACGCTGACTCCGATCAGACCGGCTTCATCAACCGTCTGACCCACTGGCACTGGGTGATAGACCAGAAGCGCAAGGCTTTCAAAGCGGCAAACCGTCCCCTTTACAAAGCCACCAAAGTCGCGCTGATCGTTCTGGCAATCCTTCTGTTTCTGGCTCTCTGATCAGCGCTGCAGAGCGTCCCAGGCCTTGTAAAGTCGCTTGACCGACACGGGCGTGGGCGTTCTCAGGCGTTGCGCAAACAGCGCTACGCGCAATTCCTGCAACATCCACCCAAACTCCTCGAGGGCGCAATCCTGATCAGCTCCTCGAGCTGATCGGGCCCGCTGGAAGTTGACCAGTAGCGGTGCCATCTCCTGCATTCTGGCCTGATCTCTGGCAGGATCGGTGCGCAAAGCGTCCATCCGCACCATGACCGCATCCAGGTATCTCGGCACATTGATCAAATGATGGTAAGGGGTCTGGCGCACAAACTGCGGCGGCAGCAGCTGCGCCAACTGCGACTCAATGTCGCGGCTGGCCGGTCCGAAGGATTTAAGCTGAGGCAGCTTTTTCTGAATCGACGCCACAATCTCAAGAATCTGCAACACAAGTCGGGCAATTTCCTGAAGCAGCAGGCCCACCCTTTCGCGAGTATGTTCACAGGCTCGTTCGAAAGATTCCCGATCGCCGGGCAAACCCTGAGCAAACGCACATCGCTCAAGTGCAAGATCAACAATCTGGTCACGCAGGGTCTCCCACGTACCGTAAGGCATGTATAAAACACCGAGTTTGAGCGCTTCAGGGATATTCTTCTCAAGGTATTTGACCCGATCACGCAAAGCCATACGCACCAAACGGATCAAACCGTCCCTGTGCATACGCTGAGCGATCTGCGGGTCGTCGAACACATCAATCCGGCAGTGACTACCTTCATCAACCAAAGCCGGGTAGCCAATCAGGCTTTTCTGACCTTTGCGCAACTCCATGATCTCAGGCAACTCACCAAACGACCAGGAGATGATCTGATCCGTTGGCAAGCTGATCAAGACGGGATCGCCAGCCGCTGCCATGGCCTGAAACGTCTGCTGCGCTTTGTCGCTCAGTTCCGCACGAATCTGCGCCAGATTGCGTCCAGCTCGCAACAATCTGCCATCCTGGTCAATGACCTTGAAGATCATAAACAAATGGGCCGGCAAGGTGTCTGGCCGAAAATCCGACACTTGCACGCGAACATGAAACTGGTCGTTGATGTCTTCAATGATCGCCTCGACAAGTCCGATCTGTGGCGCATCGAGCCGTTCGAACCAGCGTTCATAAAAGGCGGCCGCGTAATCTGGCACGGGCACACAATGTTTGCGAAGCCGCTGGGGAAGCGACTTCACCAGCCACTGAACCTTCTCTTTGAGCATGCCCGGCACCAGCCACTCCCAGCGTGGTGACTGAATCTGGTTCAGCAGCATCAGCGGCACGGTCAGTGTCACCCCATCCTTGGGAGAACCCGGCTCAAAGTGATAATCAAGACGCAGCCGGCTCGACTGCCAGTCGATTGATTTCGGGAACACATCGGTGGTGATGCCTGCTGCTTCATGCTTCATCAGGTCGTCGCGTGAAAGCAGCCATTGGGCAGCCTCGGCCTTGGACAAACCCTTGAACCAGTGCCTGAAGCTCGCTGTCTGGCAGATATCGGCGGGCAACGAGCGCCTCACGAATGAAGGTCTGGCGAGCCAGTTCCGGATTGATCGGCCCAAAATGCACCCTGCGCCCACTGTACACAGGCACACCATACAGCGAGGCCCGCTCCTGAGCCACAACCTGACCTCGGCGTGGATCCCAGCCGGGATCACCCCAGCTGCGATGCAGAAGGTGTTCGGCCACCCGCTCGATCCAGATGGGCTCGATTTTGGCAATACAACGCGCATACAGCTTGCTCGTCTGCACCAGCTCGGCGGCCATGATCCACTTGCCAGCCTTCCTGATCAGACTGGAGCCGGGATGGATCCAGAACCTGATGTCTCTCACACCGGCATAAACCGCTGCCTCGTCTGACTTCAGTCCAATATTTCCTAACAATCCACTGAGCAAAGCGGTGTGAATCTGCTCGTATGTCGCCTCAGTCTGATTGACGCGCCAGCCCTGCTCACCGGCAAGCGCGGCCAGTTGACCATGCACGTCGTGCCACTCTCTCAGGCGTGCGGCTGACAGGTAATTTTTCTTGAGCAATGCAACCAGTTTGCGCTGAGAGGCCTTGTGAGAGACCTGCTCGTGATACCACTGCCAGAGCTTGAGCCATGACAGAAACTCCGACTGCTTGTCATTGAACGGCGCATGTGCCTGCTGGGCCGCTTCGCGCGCTTCCATGGGTCTTTCGCGGGGATCTTGGACTGCCAGTGCTGATGTGATGATGAGCATCTCGGCCAGACAATGCTGGTCCCGAGCTGCCAGCAACATTCTGCCCACTCTGGGGTCGAGCGGCAGCTTCGCCAGCGATCGACCGATGTCCGTCAGTCTGTTATTGCTCTGCCCGGTGCTCTCGAGTTTGATCGCCCCCAGATCCTGCAACGTCTGATAACCGTCGGCAATGGCGCGTCCCGTCGGCGCATCCACAAACGGAAACCGGTCGATGTCATCGAGTTTGAGCGATTTCATGCGCAGAATCACCCCGGCAAGCGACGAGCGCAGGATCTCAGGCTCGGTAAACTCGCGCCGTCTCTGAAACGCCTGCTCCTCATACAGG
>CAZBIN010000021.1:12117-18829 GCA_964491995.1 uncultured Orrella sp. | reverse complement strand
CCCGGCCCCAGGCGACCGCAACGACCCGCTCGTTGATTGGCTGCTGCGCGACTGATGGGCTCCACACCGAGCTGTTCGACTTTCTGGCGCCAGGAGTAGCGCTTGATGCGTGCCAGACCGCTATCCACCACGAACCGGATGCCCGGCACCGTCAGAGATGTCTCTGCAACGTTGGTGGCCAGCACAACCCGCCTGGCGCGGCTTGATGGTCGAAAAATCTCTTCCTGTTCATTTTGTGAAAGGCGGGCATATAACGGCAGGATTTGCGTCCCGGCAGGATGATGCTTGCGCAAGGCCTCGCTGGCCTCGCGGATCTCCCGCTCTCCGGGCAGAAAGACAAGAATGTCCCCTTCACCCTCGCGAGCGCACTCATCAACCGCATCCACAATCGCATCACACAACTGCCGCGATTCATCAATGTCGGCAAGGTCAGCCTGCCCGGCGCCAGCCGCATCCGATTCGATACCTTCGGTCAGACCCTCTCCTGTCCGGAGCACCCCGACAGGTCGATATCGCACTTCGACCGGGTAAAGCCGTCCTGACACCTCAATGACCGGCGCGGGCTTGCCTGAGGCATCCTTGAAATGCTCCGCGAAGCGCCGCGCATCAATCGTCGCAGAAGTGATGATGACTTTGAGATCCGGACGCCTGGGTAGCAACTGTCTGAGGTAGCCGAGCAGAAAATCAATGTTCAGGCTTCGCTCGTGCGCCTCATCGATAATGATGGTGTCGTAACGCTTGAGCAATGGATCACGCTGCGTCTGCGCCAGCAGTATGCCGTCGGTCATCAGCTTGATGGCCGTCGTCTTCTCACTTCGTTCCTGAAACCTGATCTGGTAGCCAACCCACCGACCAAGCGGCGAATCCAGCTCCTGGGCAATGCGCCTGGCCACAGAGGTTGCTGCCAGCCTGCGCGGCTGTGTATGACCAATCATCCTCTGTAACCCACGGCCCATGGCAAGGCAGATCTTGGGTAACTGGGTGGTTTTTCCGGATCCTGTTTCTCCACTCACGATCACAACCTGGTGGGCAGCGATCGCGGCCTCGATCTCGAGACGATTCGCACTGACCGGCAGATCTTGCGAAAACTCGATCCTCGGCAGGGCGGGTAACGGGGTGGCAACAGGGGAAGAGGTCGGGTCTGAGTGATTCAATGAGTACGCCAAAATATTCTGCAGGCAGGAAAACCCTCATCATTATAAAATCAAGGTATCCACAAATGCTCCCATACCCCCAAGGACAATGACCATCAGCCCAGAACAGCCACTGCCTGCTGCCGAGCCGGCACCCGAGTCAGACTTCGAAACGATTTCTGCACAGGAAGCCCCCGAATACTCGGGTCCCCAGTTTGTGCGATGGTTCCGCGAGGTTGCTCCCTACGTGCATGCATTCCGGGGCAAGACATTTGTCGTCGCGTTCGGCGGAGAGCTGATCCAGGCCAACGCCCTGAATGCACTGGTTCAGGATCTGTCTTTGCTTTCAGCGCTGGGGATCCGCTTAGTACTGGTGCACGGTTCTCGGCCCCAGGTCAATGAACAACTGCGTCTCAAAGGTTTTACCCAGCAGTTTGGCCGAGGCCTGGAGCCCACCGACGCAGCCGCGCTCGAATGCGCGAAAGAAGCTGCAGGCGAAATTCGACTCGACATCGAGGCCGCTTTTAGTCAAGGGCTTCCCAACACACCCATGTCACACGCGCAGATTCGCGTCATGTCAGGCAACTTCGTGACTGCAAAGCCTCTTGGCGTGATTGATGGTATCGACTACCGGCACACCGGCCACGTCAGAAAAGTGGATGCTGACGCGATCAAGGCAACCATTGAGCGTGGAGCCATCGTCTTGCTCTCGCCCCTGGGCTTTTCTCCTACGGGGGAAGCCTTCAATCTGGCCATGGAAGAACTGGCAACCAGTGTTGCCGTGGGACTGCGAGCAGAAAAGCTGATTTTCATTACAGAAACATCTGGCGTCATCGATGCAGATGGCAACGTCGACACCGAACTGGCCCGCCTGGATGCCGATGCTTTGCTTGCATCAGGCAGCCTGGATGAAATCACAGCCTTTTACCTTCAGCATGTATCGCGGGCAGTCAAGCGCGGAGTGGCGCGTGCACACATGGTGCCTTTCGGTCTTGACGGGGCCGTCCTTCTTGAGATTTTTACACATGACGGTGTTGGCACAATGGTGGTCGAGGATACGCTGGACGATCTGCGCCCAGCCACAATCGATGACGTTGGCGCCATCCTGAGCCTGATTGAGCCGCTTGAACAAGACGGCACCCTGGTGCCTCGCGGTCGGGCCGTCATCGAGCGTGAAGTGGAGAACTTTTCTGTTCTCGAACACGACGGCGTGATATACGGTTGTGCCACACTCAACGAGTACCCACAAGAAAAAATGGCCGAGATGGCCTGCCTGATTGTGCACCCTGAATGGCAAGGCACTGGCGAAGGCGATCTTTTGCTGCGTCATATGGAGGCACGAGCGCGGGCACAAGGTGCCAGACGGCTGTTTGTCCTGACCACTCGAACTGCACATTGGTTCATCAAGCGGGGATTTGTGCAGGGCGGCGTATCCGACCTCCCCAAGGAAAGGCAGGCGGCGTACAACCGGCAACGCAACAGCCTGGTTTTTATAAAGAGGCTATAGAGCCGTCTCAAGCGGCCTATCCCGGTTGCGTTGAAAAGCCGCATAGAAAAATCAGCATGCCGACAGACATCCCTGCCCTCGAGCCGCGGGCTTGCTGTTGATGAGGTGTCGAGCGCGATCGCTTCGCCCCCCCTTGCCTGAGGACTAAACTGAAGACCAAGGAGAGCCCAGCCATGAAACTGCCAGACCGTGAGCGGCTCGTTGCAGATCACCATCCAGACGCTGTCAGTCAGCGTCTGGCCAAGCCCATCAGAGCCTCGACTCTGCCAGATGCGGTGCTCGGTGGCATAGACGGCTGCGTAACCACCTTTGCAGTGGTGTCGGGCGCATTTGGCGCTGGCTTCTCACCTCAGGTCGCGTTCGTGCTTGGCCTGGCCAATCTGCTGGCCGACGGCTTTAGCATGGCCGTGAGCAACTATGAAGCCGGGCAGGCACAACTTGAGCAGATCGCCAGCATGGAACGCATGGAACGCGGCCACATTGCGATCGTGCCAGAGGGTGAGCGTGAGGAAATCCGGCAGCTGTTTCGCGCAAAAGGATTTGAAGGCGACTTGCTCGAGCAAGTCGTGCAGACGCTGTGCAGCAACCATGATGTCTGGGTTTCGACGATGCTCACAGAAGAGCACGGTCTGCCCCCCGCTGGCTTGAGCCCCATGCGATCTGCAATCGTGACATTCACTGCCTTTCTTGTTGTCGGAGTCGTGCCGCTACTGCCTTACGCGATTCCAGGGCTCGAGGTCACAACCCAGTTCCTGACCAGTCTTTGTCTGGCCGGTTGCATATTCCTTGGCATCGGAATGCTAAAGAGCGCTGTATATGGGTTGTCCATCTGGCGTTCAGGATTGCGCACTTTGATGATAGGAGGTGCGGCAGCTGGACTGGCGTATGGCACTGGGCATTTTGCTCAATGGCTGGTCGGTGGCTAACCTTAAAGCTCCCTCGCACATACCTTCACACAATGAAGGCCCTTTACACCGGTGACTGAGCGTCGGGTTTAGAATTCAGCATCGTTTAACGACCAGGAAATGACGCACATGAGCAGAATGATTCAATGCATCAAGCTAAAGAAAGAAGCGGAAGGTCTGGATTTCCCCCCGTACCCGGGTGAAGTCGGTACCAGAATATGGCACAGCATCTCAAAAGAAGCGTGGCAGCAATGGATTGATATTCAGACACGACTGGTCAACGAAAACCGGCTCAATCTGGCTGACGCGCGTGCGCGAAAGTATTTGAAAGAGCAAATGGAACAGTTTCTGTTTGAAGACCGGGATATCGAGGCACAGGGTTACGTACCGCCAAGCGCCTGACGACAGAAATGCCCCGCCTCCGTTTCAAGCGGTATGCGGGGCTATCAGTTCAAGAATCTCGCACACTGCTTTCTGACCCTTGAACTTGAGTCGCAGAGGCTCAGGCGTTGCTGCCGGGTGGATTTTCTGGATCAACGGATTCTGAAATCTCTCCAGCGTCTGGCTGGAGGTTGGCTTTTCTGACCAGACGCTCGGCTGCTTTAACACCCTGGTGCCTGACATCAGCACCATGCACCATAAAAATCACTCTCTCGGCCATGTTCTTGCAATGATCTCCGATACGCTCCAGCGAGCGAGCAGCAAACAGAAGATCAATCGAGCCAGAAATCGTTCTTGGGTCTTCAATCATGTAGGAAATCAGCCCGCGCAAAGCTGACTTCCATTCTTTGTCGACCTTCTTGTCACTGCGCACCACACTGGCGGCGAGCGCTGTGTCATGACGGGCAAAACTGTCCATGACCTCGTGCAGCATCTGGGCAACAGCGCGTGCGATATGTTGAAGCTCGATTTCCGGGATAAATTTCTGCGTGTCCTCGTGAATCCTGCGTCCGACCATGGCGATTCGCTCTGCCTCATCACCACAACGCTCCATGTCAGTCAACATCTTGGTGACTGCCAGCATCATACGCAGATCAATCCCCAGGGGCTGACGTCTGGCCAGTACCCTCGTGATACGGTCATCAATATCAATTTCAAGCTTGTTGACCAGTCTCTCGTTTTCTTTCACACGATCAATGGCCTCAGGATCACCGCTCGCCAGCGCCTGCATGGAATCGTTGATCATGCTTTCGACACAACCGCCCATACGCAACAAGTCGGCGCGGATGTCGTCGATTTCGATGTCAAACTGTTTGTAGGTATGCTCGTTCATTTGCCTGGGTCCGTATCGAGCGCACCGACCATATCGCTAGTGCGCATGTTCATTCTATAGATGCAGTGTACCCAGCCTACATGACAGTTTTTTGACAGTTCAGATTCGACAGCCAGAAATCACCCTGGACGGTGGAGCATTTTGACGCCGTCTGCACTCGCAACCAGAGCCACCGAGGCAGCATGCAAGGCAAAAATGCCGTTGGTCACGACGCCCGGAATCTGATTCAATGCACACTCAAGGCCGAGTGGGTCCGTAATCGACAGCCCCGAGACATCCACGATCAAATGACCGTTGTCTGTGACAAACCCCTCACGCACCGCAGGCTTTGCACCCAACCCAATTGCGTAGCGCATTAGCGAGGCAACCGCCATAGGCAGCACCTCGATGGGCAACGGGAAGCGTCCCAGAACATCGACCTGTTTGGATGCATCCACGATGCACACAAACTCCTTTGCAACCGATGCGACGATTTTCTCGCGAGTGAGCGCCCCTCCACCACCTTTGATCATCTGCAACGCCGGATTGATCTCATCGGCGCCATCGACATAGACGGGCATACTGTCAACATCGTTCAGATCAAAGACCTTGACACCCCCTGCGGACAGTCGATCAGCAGTGCGTTGCGAACTCGCGACAGCGCCTGCAAACCGGTTTGCAAGCGGACAGAGCAGGTCAATAAAACAATCTGCCGTCGAGCCCGTTCCGACACCGACGATCATGTCAGGCCCCAGCTTCGGGATCACGTAATCAATCGCCGCCTGCGCAACTGCCTGCTTGAGCTGCTGTTGGGTGGGTGCACTCATCTTGATTCACCTTTGTTGTGTTCTGATTCCAAAAACGGATCCTCCGTGGGATCATCAACGTATCGGTCCTGCTCAGCCAGATTGCCGTCGGAAACGTCGCCTGCCACCCGGTCTGCTGTCCTGTCCTCAAGCGCCTCGACGCCTTTGAGCGTTTTGAGCATCACGCGGGTCCGTGTCTGAGTCCTTCCAATCCGGGTGGTCGCAGTCTCCAGAGATTTTCGAACATCATCCAGGGTCTGCCCAAACTTGCCGAACTCGGTCTTGACGCTGCGCAATGTCTGCCAGACCTCAGAGGATCGCTGCTCAATAGCCAGAGTTCGAAACCCCATTTGCAAACTGTTGAGCAAGGCTGCCAGGTTGGCAGGCCCCGCCACATTGACTCGCAGCGCATGCAACCGGTCAAGCAACCCCGGCAAGCGCAGCGCCTCAGCATACAGGCTTTCGCTGGGCAAAAACATCACCGCGAAATCCGTCGTATGAGGCGGCGCCAGGTATTTGTCGGCGATCAACCGGGCTTGAACTTCGATCGCACGCCCCAACGCACCCGCAGCGGTCTTGGCAGCATCTTTGTCGGCGCGATCCTGTGCGTCCTGCAAGCGTTCGTACTCTTCCTTGGGAAACTTGGCATCAATGGGCAGCCACACGGGACCATCGCCCAGATGCCCACCGGGCAAACGGATCGCCACTTCGACCATCGCGTCACTGCCGGGAACCGTCTTGACATGAACCGCATACTGATCGGGTGTCATCACCTCTTCAATCAACCGCATGAGTTGGACTTCGCCCCAGGTGCCGCGAGTTTTGACATTGGTCAGAACCCGTTTGAGATCACCCACACCACTGGCAAGCGCCTGCATCTCGCCCAGCCCTTTATGGACCGCTTCGAGCCGGTCAGAGACCTGGCGAAACGATTCGCCCAGACGTTGCTCAAGGGTGGCGTGGAGCTTTTCGTCAACGGTCTTGCGCATCTCATCAAGCCTTTGCGCATTGTCCTGCTGTAAAAGCGTAAGACGTTTCTCGACCGTGTCACGCAGATCCTGAAGGCGCCGCTCACTGGCCTGCGTCAGGAATTCGAGCCGCTGGGCAAA
>CAZBIN010000021.1:0-12105 GCA_964491995.1 uncultured Orrella sp. | reverse complement strand
CCCGGCACCAAACCGGTCGAGCCCCTGTGTGGTCTCGGTGCGAGTCATAGCAGCGTCTCGTGCAACGGCTGCCCGAAACTGCTCATTGGCCGTGTTGAGTTCCTGGCGCAAAGCTTGTTGACCCTGAGAAATCTCGCTTCGCAACTGCAACTGGCTTTGCGACAGTTCGGAGCGCCAGACCTGCTCCAGCCGGGCCTGTCCCGCCAGCAACTGCGCCACATCTTCGACCAGCAGATCGCTGTCACCCGCACGCCGCTGCAGGCGCATCAACGTCGCAAGCACCCACAACAACAATACAAGCAACACAAAAAGCCCGGACGCAATCAGCACAAACCAGTTCAAATTCGACCACTGCGCAAACTCTGTCCAGTTACCCATTGAAGCGACTCTGTCGGCAGGTCCGGGTCAGGGTTCGCCCCCGAGCCCTTGATGTCAGGCCATCCATCGACTATTGACGCACCAGTTTTTGTTGAAACCGGCTCTCGTCAAATCCGACACTGACCGAACCATCTTCATAGACAGTCAGGGGGCGACGTATCAATGTCGGGTGCGCTGCAATCAGTGCCAGCCACTGCTCATCAGTCGCTGGTGCTTTGTCAGACGGGTCAAGATTACGCCAGGTTGTCGACGCACGGTTCACCAGTTTCTCCCAGCCCCCGAGTTCGCGCGCGTACTTGAGCAACACCTTGCCGTCCAGAGGTTGATCACGATAGTCTGAGAACTCGTGTTCAATACCAGTCTTGACCAACCAGTCCAGCGCCTTGGTGCACGTTGTGCAACGCTTGAGTCCATAAAGATGTATCACGACAGGTCACTCCTTTGGCGGCGTTGCGCCGCGTTGACCACCAGCACCACCATCCCGATCACCACGACAAACAGTGTCGCGAGCGCATTGACTTCCGGCTTGAGACCTAGTCGTACGCGAGCAAAAATCTCGGGTGAAAGCAGCGTCGAGCCAGGCCCCGACAGAAAGGATGCAATCACAACGTCATCCAGTGAGAGCGTAAACGCCAGCAGCCATCCCGACACTATTGCAGGTGCGATTAACGGCAAAGTGATACTGAAAAACACCCGTGCAGGGGTTGCACCCAGATCAAGCGCAGCCTCTTCGAGCGACCTGTCCAGATCACGGATCCGGGACTGGACAATCACGGTCACAAACGCCATGCAGAAGGTGGTGTGGCCGATCCAGATCGTAAACATTCCGCGCTGACCGGGCCAGCCAAACAAGCTGTCCATCTCCACAAACAGCAGCAAAAGCGATATCCCGAGTACAACTTCAGGTATCACCAGCGGTGCACTGACCAAGCCCACATAGAGCGAAAAGCCCGTAAACTTTCCTTTTCTGGCTAGAACATAACCCGCCCAGACACCGATGACACTGGCTGCCGTGGCGGTCATGACGGCAACCTGCAGGGACAGCCAGGCAGCATTGAGCAAAGCGTCATCGTTCAAAAGCGCTTTATACCAACGCAATGAAAACCCGCTCCACGTGGTCATCATGGCCGAATCGTTGAAAGAAAACACGATCAGACTGGCAATCGGAAGATAAAGAAACAAGAAACCCAGTCCCAAAGCCATCCATCGACCGACGGTGCTCGGTGCGTTGGGGGCACGTCGACTTGTCATCATCGCCCCCCTTGGGTCTGATAGCGGTTTGACTGGTTCACCTGAAAGATGATCAGCGGCACCAGCAAGAGCATGACCATGACCATGGTGATGGCTGAGGCCATCGGCCAGTCAGCATTGGTAAAGAATTCGCTCCACATGATGCGACCCATCATGAGCGTATCCGCGCCACCCAGCATCTCGGGAATCACATACTCTCCAACCGAAGGGATAAAGACCAGCATGGCACCCGCAATGACGCCCGGCATGGAGAGCGGCAACGTCACGGACACAAATGCGCGCCAGGGTCTGGCACCCAGATCGTAGGCTGCATCCAGCAGTCTGAGATCAAATTTCACCAGTGTGGCATAGAGGGGCAGAATGAAAAACGGCAGATAGGCATACACCAGGCCAATATAAACGGCGAGATCGGTACGGTAAATTTCCAGCGGTGAACTGATCAGCCCCACCCCCATGAGAAAGGAGTTCAGCAGACCATCGGAGCGCAGGATACCGACCCATGCGTACACCCGCAGCAAAAGTGAAGTCCAGAATGGCAAAATGACCGCAAGGAGCAGCACGTGGCGGATTCGCTCAGGAGCACGCGCGATGTAGTACGCCATCGGGTATCCGATCAGGATACAGACCAGCGTGGTGATGGCCGCCATGCGCAGCGAATTAATATAAGTGGAGACGTAAAGAGAGTCGCTCAACAGCAGCAGATAGCCACGTAAATGCAAGGTCAGGCTGATCGCCTCATCCTTCCACTCTGTCAGAGATGTGTACGGAGGAACGCCAAACTTCAGGTCCGCGAAGCTGATCTTGAGAACCAGCACGAACGGCACCAGTAGAAAAAGTACCAGCCAGACAAACGGCGGTGCGATGGTGACCAGATCAGAGCGTAACTGATTCCAGCGGCTGATCATGATGAAAGCACCGTGATGCTGTCGGGTCCCCAGCTGACGTAGACCTCCTCATCCACGCCGGGCGGCTCTTGTTGAATCAGCATCTGGGAGGGCACACTGGCTTCAACCAGTTTTCCGGAATCGAGGCGGATCTGATAGGTCGCATAACTACCCATCCAGGCCATGTGACTCACAACACCATGCCCCCAGTTGTAATTTCCACTGGGCGCATCACGCGAAACCCGCACCTGCTCAGGCCGCAAAGAAATGGAAACGGGCATACCGAGTGGCTCGCTCACTCCATGATCGACGTAGAAAGGTCGCGGCAGATCATCGCTTTCGATTATGACGTGATCTGACGCATCGACTTCAATGACCCCTTCGAACAGATTGGTGGACCCAATGAAAGCCGCTACAAACCGCGAATTGGGAAACGCATAGACTTCCTGGGGTGTGCCGACCTGACGAATCTGCCCTTCCGTCATGACAGCCAGCCGGCTGGCCATGGTCATGGCCTCTTCCTGGTCGTGCGTGACCATGAAACAGGTCACCCCCAACTGATCCAGGATTCGCACCAGTTCTATCTGAGTATTATGACGAATCTGCTTGTCCAGCGCTGACATGGGTTCATCGAGCAAGAGCAACTTGGGGCGTTTGACGAGGCTGCGGGCAAGCGCCACTCGCTGCTGTTGACCACCAGACAGCTGATGAGGTTTGCGTCTCGCATACGGTGACATCTGTACCAGCTCGAGCGCTTCATAGACTCGTTCGTGAATCTCGTTGCGCGGCACACCCTCCTGGCGCAACCCAAACGCCACATTAGCCTCGACCGTCATATGCGGAAACAGCGCATAGGACTGAAACATCATGTTCACCGGGCGTTCGTAAGGCGCCAGATCGGTGATGTCCTCGCCATCAAGAAAAATCTGCCCGGATGTGACTGGCTCAAACCCTGCCAGCATCCGCAGCAAGGTTGATTTTCCGCATCCGGAGCTGCCTAGAAGCGCGAAAATCTCGTTTCGTTGAATCGTCAGATTCACGCTCTGAACTGCTACCGTTTCACCAAAAATCTTGGTCAGATCGACAATACGTACGAAATCATGCGCATCACCAGAAAACGAGCTCAGGTTCCCCACCGACGTTGCCATTGCAGCTCTCAGCCTTTTGTAAGTGAATCGTTCAGCGCGTGGATCATCGGCCAGATTTCAGCTCAGCCCACATACGAGACTGCTGTCGCTGAACATTGAGAGGCTGGGCCCGAATCACAAAAATTTTCTCTGCCACTTCTGGCGGTGGATAGATGGATTCGTTATTGGCCACTTCAGGCACCACGAGACTGCGTGCAGCTTTGTTGGCGTTCGGGTAGAACATTGTATTGGTGATCGCAGCTGACACCTCAGGCTTTGACATGTAATTAATAAACTCGAAGGCCAGTTGCGGATTGCGTGCGTCTTTCGGTACCGCCATGGTGTCAAACCACGCAGGGGCACCATTTTTGGGCAAAAAGTAGTCAATTTCATAGGGGCGCTTGCCTTCCCGAGCGCGACTGGCTGCGATCAGAACATCACCCGAATAACCGTACACCAGACACAGATCGCCCGTCGCCAGCTCGTCAATGTATCCCGAAGAGCTGAACTGACGGATGTACGGACGAATCGATTTCAGCAGATCCAGGGCTGCCTTGAGATCCTCCGGTTTACTGCTGTTGGGATCTTTGCCGAGGTAGTGCAACGCAGCGGGAAACACCTGTGCAGCCTCATCCAGCACCGAGATGCCACAGCCCGCAAACTGCTTGGCCTTCTGAGGGTCAAACAGCAATGACCAGTCCGCCAGATCTGCGTTCGGTCCCAGAATCTCTCGCGCCTTGGTGACGTTAAATCCCAGCGCGTTGGTCCCGTACCCCCAGGGCACCAGATACTGGTTGCCTGGGTCAACGGGCTCGAGCAACTTCATGATCGCCGGGTCGAGATTGACCCAGTTGGGAATCCTGGACTTGTCGAGCTTCTGAAACAGCCCACCCTCAATCTGCCTTGCCGCGTAGTGGGTCGAAGGCACAACGATGTCGTAGCCAGAATTGCCCGTCAGGAGTTTTGCCTGCAAAGTGTCATTGCTGTCATAGGTGTCGTAGCGGACTTTGGCACCCGCCTCTCGCTCAAATCCTGGAATCGTGTCCTGGGCAGTGTATTCAGCCCAGTTATAGACATTCAATGTCCGGTCTTGCGCCAAGGCCGTCCCGACAACGCCCAAACCACCAACCAGCAAAGTCAAAAATACTCTCGCGCTCATCTTGGCCCTCCAGTAGAAAGGTCACGCCAGCGTGACAAAAGATTCCAGAAAACTTGAAGTCCGAACAACATCCAGACCCAAAACGCCACAAAACCACAAAAGCCCCATTGCTGGGACTTCAACGCAGGTAAAAACCCCCGAATTCTAAAGCCTTTAGGAAAACCGGTCACGCCATCGCAGGCGGGCAGACTCAAACAGTTGTCTGGCCGTACCCGAAGAGCAACAAAGGCCAGCACTTGTCACGAAGCTCAGGGCAGACTTTCATCACTGATCGCTCAAGTCTGCGCAGATTGCCGCGCAACCGGGAGGGGCTGACGATCTGATTTCGCGCGCGATCAAAATCAATGATCCAAACCTCGCCATCGCGATCAACCTGCAGATTATGTACGTTCAGATCGGCATGCCAGACGCCGAGTCGATGCATCTGCCCAATGGTTTTACCTGCCTCAAACCATACTTGTGCATCCCTGATTTCACTCAGAGACCTGGCGCCATCGATTCTCTCGGTAATGATGGCGGCCTTATACAAAAGCCCCTTGAAGCAAGATCGACAAGCCATGGCGGCCACAGGGCGGGGAACCTTCAGGCCTTTCGCATGCAGGTTGGCCAGTGTTTCAAACTCCCGCAAACTGCGGGCCCGAGGAGCACCCGTCCAGACATACAGATCACGAATAACCCGTGCGATCAACCCGCCTCGCCGAAAATGCCTCAGAACGCCTGGCTGCCCCATCAACGATACATACCACGCACTGCCTCTACCGCCATTTGCAACGGGAACGGCTTGCAACGCCACATTGCACGGATCAAACCACTCAGATGAAACACGCTCATCCCAGGCCATCAGCACGCAATCGCCCTGATGACGCTCGACGACCTGATTGGCCGAACTGACTGCCACTCCTGGACCCATATATTCACGCCTATGCAACAACCCATGCACAACTACTCGCTACGCAGGATCAACAACGGTGGACTGCGAAGCACACCGCGCAAAACGATGGAGCCAGCCAGCCATGCGCCCGGCATACAGACAGCAAGCCCGAGCAGCCAGGGCGTCAGTGACCACTGCATCGCAAACTCAAACACCCATACCGACAAAGCCCAGGCAGCAAGGCTGGCACCGCCAGCGGCCATAAGACCCGCCATCGCACCGATAAAAAGCAGCTCAATGCGCTGAGCGGCTGCCAGTTGCCGATTGGTCGCCCCAATCGCACGCAACAGCGCGGCTTCGCGAACACGTTCGTCACGACTGGAACTCAGCGCGGCAGCCAACACCACTGCCCCTGCCATAATCGCAAACACAAAAAGCCCCTGTATCGCCACTGACACCTTGTCCAGCACAGACTGCAACTGTGCAATCACAGCCCCGACATCAAATACGGTCAAGTTCGGATATTGTCTGACCAGCGACTGCACCTGCGCGGCCTGCTGCAGCGGCAGATGAAACGATGTGATGAAAGTCTGAGGCTGCGTTTCAAGGGCTGCGGGGGTCAAGACTGCAAAAAAATTGGGGCGCATCGAATCCCAGTCGACCTGCCTGAGACTGGTGAGCTTGACTTTGACTGGCTGGCCTGCCACTTCGAACACGACATCATCGCCCAGGGCCAGACCCAGTTCATCGGCAATGCCCGTCTCCATCGACACCTCGAACGCCTTGGGATCAAACGGCACCCCGGCAACAAGACGGCCATTACCCGCAAGAGAGTCCGCATAAGACAGATTGAAGTCACGCTGCAGCAATCTCTGGGCGCGTGGCGACTCAAAGTCTTCCACAGCCAGGGCTTTGCCATTGCGTTCGATCAACCGCCCCCGAACCATCGGATAGAAAGACAGCCCATCAAGACTGGCCTCGCGCAGTGACTGTTGAACGGGATCAACCTGATCAGGCTGAATGTTGATCAAAAACCGGTTTGGTGCATCGGGTGGCAAAGTCCTCTGCCAACCCTCCAGAAGGTCGGTTCGCACAATCGTGAGGAGCAAAATCGCCATCATGCCCACCGCCAGAGCACTGACCTGGGCAATGGTCGAACCCTTGCGACGAACCAGCCCGGCCATTGCAAAACGCCAGTGCACCCGGGCGCCCGCATGTGCGCGCAGACTTCCCACCACTCGCAAAGCAACCAGACCTAGCAGGCCAAACAGAAGCGCTGCCAGCACGAATCCTGCTGCCAGTCCAAAACCATACTTGAGGTCGCCCGCAATCCACCACAGGAGAACCGCAAACCCGGCAAAAGCAACCACATAGCCAGCCATGCTGTGCATGGGCAACAACGGAATCTCGCGACGAAGTATCTGCGCTGGAGACACATGGCTGAGCGATTGCAAAGGCGGTAGCGAGAACGCAAAAAGCAGCCAGAATCCCGCATACAAACCTTGCAGGGCCGGTATCAACCCCGCGCCAGGCAACTCATCGGCAACAAGCTCCTGCATGACACTGACCAGCCCCATCTGTGCCACCCAGCCAATCAGCAACCCTACCAGCGAACCCACCAGGGCGACCAAAGAGAATTCAACCAGTAAAACCCGGCGAACCATTGACTGCGTCGCACCGACACAACGCATCACAGCAACTGCAGGCTGCTGACGCTGACTAAAACGCCGTGAGCCCAGCGCAACCGCCACCGCGGCAATCAGCACCGCGATCATCACGACCAGTGTCAGAAACTGCTCAGCCCGGTCCAGGGTTCTGCGCACCTCTGGACGGCCCTCTTCAATAGTCAGAATCCTCTGGGCCGCATTGAGTCGGGGCTGCAGCCACACACGGTACTGATCAACGCTGGCTTGATCACCGGCCACCAGCAAGGAATGGCCCACCCGGCTACCCTCACCCAGCAAACCGGATGCCTCGAGATCTTCGGCTCTCATCAGGACGCGGGGCGCGACGTTGACAAACTGGACACCACGATCCGGCTCATAAGTGATTGCTCTCTCAATCATTAACTGGCTACGCCCGACCTGAATCTCGTCACCAATGGCAAGACCCGTCAAAGCCAGAAGCTGGGGATCCACCCACACACGGCCGGGAGCAGGTGCGGTGGTCGTCACGATATCGGGTTGTGTGAGCGACTCGGTCGTACGCAACTGACCGCGCAGCGGATACCCTTGGTCGACGGCTTTGACTGAGGCGAGTTGTAAGTCGCCACTGGCCGAACCCACCATCGACGGGAAACGCCACGTCCGAATCACCGACAACCCACGCTCGCGAGCCGCATCAATCCAGGCCTGTTGTGCCTGCTCTGGGGTATCGACCACCAGGTCTGCACCCAGCATGCGCGCAGCATCACGCTCAAGCGCTCTGCCAACTCTGTCAGACAGAAAACCCACGCTACTGACGGCAGCCACGGCAATCACAACGGCGAGCCCCAGCAGGCGCAGGTCGCCCGCCCGCACATCACGCCATGTCTGCCTGAACCCAAACCTCAACCACGTCAATGACATACGCTGTTCCGCAAAAACCTGTTAAAAAAATTGCCAAAAACAGTCACGCTGCCCGGTCAGGTGTAACGACGACATCCCGTCTCGCCTGCGGCCGCCTCTGTTGAACAGAGGCCGGTAGCCACTCTAGACCGACTGCACCGCGTCGATCGCCTCCTGGAGACGGCTGACACCAATGACCCTGATTCCTTCGACAGGGTGCTTGGGCGCATTGGCTGCGGGCACGACCGCCACCGAAAACCCCAGTTTTGCGGCCTCGCGCAACCGCTCCTGGCCTCTGACTGCGGGTCTGACTTCACCCGCAAGACCAACCTCACCAAAAGAAACCAGCCCGGTGGGCAACGGACGATTGCGTAAAGAAGACAGAATGGCCAGCAAAACAGGCAGATCCGCCCCCGGCTCTGTAATTCGCACGCCCCCCACCGCATTCACAAAAACATCCTGATCCGACGTCGCCACGCCTGCATGACGATGCAGCACCGCCAGCAACATAGCCAGACGGTGACCTTCCAGACCAAGCGCGAGACGTCGCGGATTCGGCACATGCGCCGTATCAACCAGCGCCTGAATCTCTACTAGCAGTGGCCGGGTACCTTCCTGGGTTGCCATCACACAAGAACCGGCAACATCGCGCGAATGTTGAGACAGAAAAAGTGCCGAAGGGTTCGCAACACCTCGCAAACCACGATCCGTCATCGCAAAAACACCCAGCTCATTGACCGCACCAAAGCGGTTCTTGAATGCTCTGACAAGTCGGAATGAAGAGTGTGTGTCTCCCTCGAAATACAACACGGTGTCAACCATGTGTTCAAGCACTCGCGGTCCGGCCAGCGTGCCGTCTTTGGTGACGTGTCCAATCATCACGATCGGAACACCGCTTTGCTTGGCGAGCCGTGTCAGTTGTGCAGCACACTCCCTGACTTGAGCCACAGAACCCGGTGCCGAACTCAACTCGGCACTGTAGATGGTCTGAATCGAGTCGATCACCGCCACAGCAGGGGGAGCATCGCGCAACTGGGCCTCGATCAGGTCCAGTCTGATTTCAGCCAGCAGATCAACCGATGCACCATCCACACCCAGGCGCCTTGCGCGTAACGCCACTTGCTCGGGCGATTCCTCACCCGTTACGTACAGCACTCGGGCCGATTGCGAGATCGCCGCGAGCGCTTGAAGCAGCAAAGTCGATTTTCCGATACCTGGATCACCCCCGATGAGAACCACCGCACCAGTCACCAGTCCACCCCCGAGCACCCGATCAAACTCAGGGATGCCAGTAGGCATGCGGGGGAGTTCTCGTGCCTGGACGTCAACCAGACGCTGCAACTGGGCTCTCGAGCCACTCAGGGCTTCATATCGATGATTCACTGCAGTAACTTCATTCACTCTGGACTCTTCCAGTGTGTTCCAGGCCTGGCAACCAGGACATTGCCCCAACCACTTGGGGCTGGTCGCACCGCACTCCTGACACACATAACGAGTCTTGACTTTAGACATCTGACCTCAATTTTTGTGACCTCAAAAGGGAACCGGAACCTTCAAACAAACAACCGCCGCACTCTGGGTGTCACAGCCGTAAGTAACTCATAGCCAATCGTGCCGCTGGCATGCGCCACTTCATCAATACTCGGACCGCCCTCGCCCCAGAGTATCACCGGATCACCCACATCCACTCTGGAAAGACCCGACACGTCCACGGTCAGCATGTCCATGGAAACACGCCCCGCCAGCGATGCGAGCTGCCCGTTGACAACAATCGGCGTTCCACTGGGTGCATGGCGAGGGTAGCCATCAGCGTATCCACACGCCACCACTGCAACTCTCATGTCTCTGGGCGCCCGATAAAGATAGCTGTATCCGATGCCCTCGCCAGCTTTGACCTGACGCACACTCAGCACTTGCGAGGCCAGCGTCATCGAAGCACGAAAGCCCATCTGATGAGCTGGCAGATCCGAGAGCGGACTCGCACCATACAAGCAGATGCCCGGCCTGACCCAGCGACCGTAAGATTTGTCGCTCGCGTTGTCGCTGTCGAAGTCGCCGTTCAATAAATCCCTGTTCAATATTTCCCGGGTGTGGCGCAAGATTGCTGCCGAGTTGGCCACACACCGGTCGCCAGGTCGATCACTCACCGTTTCCCGAAAAACTTTCAGTGGCGCCCTGATCCCGTCAGATTCATCTGCGCAGGCGAAATGCGTCATGTGCGAGATCCCGGAAACCTTGCCTTGCGATTGCAACCGGGCCATAGCCGCGTAAGCCTGACCATAGGCTTGAGGTTCAAAGCCAAGGCGGTGCATGCCTGTGTCGAGCTTCAGATACACATGGATCGCGCGCCTGATCGCGGCATTCTGCAGCAAGGCAATCTGCCCTGCCTCATGCACTACCGGCCATAAATTCAATTCGACACAAGCCTCAAGATCCTCTTTGTCAAACACACCCTCAAGCATGAGAATGGGCTTGGTCCAGCCAGCGTTGCGGCAGCGTACTGCCTCGGCAAAATCGAGCATCGCTAGCCCATCAGCCTGTCCGAAAGCATCAACCGCCGCCTCGATTCCATGACCGTACGCATCGGCCTTGATGACGGCCCATACCTTGGGTGTTAATGCAGATTCGCTTGCAGATTGTCTCAACAGATCGAAAACACGACCAAGGTTATGAGACATGGCAGCACGATCAATGAGAGCTCGAATGGGGCGCGGCATACGACAGATTCCTCGGACAGCGTTAGTCTACCCCACCCGGATGGTTGGGGACGCCAGACCGGGCCCATGCAGACTGCTTTGATCATGCGAAATGTTGTTCTTATTACAATGACTGCCATAGGCTCATTGTCAAACAGGTAGTCATGGCTGTCGATCATTACGAAAACTTTCCCGTGGCTTCTTTGCTGATGCCCAAACGCATCCGGCAAGATGTCGTCAACCTGTATCGCTTTGCACGAGCCGCAGATGATATTGCCGATGAAGGCGATGCTTTGCCCACTCAACGGCTCGCCCGGCTGACCGAGTTCCGGCGGGCGCTGTATGAGGCTGCCGAGTTTGGCAGGATTGCGACAGATGATGCCGAGCTTGCGACGATTTTCACACCGCTGGCAGACTCGATTGCCCGCCATCGACTGCCTGTGACGTTACTCAACGATCTGTTGATCGCCTTCGAGCAGGACGTGTCCGTGAAGTCTTACGCCTCCAATCAGGCACTCGATCAGTATTGCGTTCGATCGGCCAATCCTGTCGGGCGACTCATGCTGCACCTCTTTGGGCGAACCGATCCAGCCAGTATGGCGCAATCCGATGCGATTTGCACCGCTCTGCAAAGAATCAACTTTCTTCAGGATATCGCCATCGACCTGAAAAAAGGACGAATCTACCTCCCCCAGGAGGACTTGCTCGCAGCGGGGGTCAGCTCGCAGCAGATCGAGGCCGGCGTGATCGATCAAAACTGGCGCACGCTGATGCGCGGTCAGGCGAACCGGTGCAAGGAGTTGCTACACTTCGGTCAACCTTTGGGCAGGCAGCTCAAAGGGCGTGTCGGTCTTGAGATCCGACTGATCGTTCAAGGGGGCCTGCGAGTGCTTGAGAAACTGGAATCCGCCGACTTTGATGTCTTCAGGCGCCGGCCGGTGCTGGTTCGCACCGACTGGGTCAGAATGTTTTGGCGAGCGTTGTAGATGACACCTGAAGCCTATTGCCAGGAGAAAGCCGCCCGCAGTGGTTCGAGCTTTTACTATGCATTTCTTTTCTTGCCCATGAACCGACGCAAGGCAATCACGGCGCTCTACGCCTTCTGTCGTGAAGTGGACGATGTTGTAGATGAATGCACAGATACCTCGATTGCCCGCAGCAAACTGGACTGGTGGCGTACAGAGATCCAGAGC
>CAZBIN010000020.1:15913-25380 GCA_964491995.1 uncultured Orrella sp. | reverse complement strand
TTATCACGCTGTGCGTCAGACGACGTCAACAACCATTGTGCTGTTTCTGATTGTTGTGGGTGCCAAGATTTTTGGACGAGCGATTACGATCTATCAGGTTCCTGGCATGATTTCGGATATGGTGGATCTGCATATCGCTTCAACAGATGCCTTCATGATGGTCGTCACCGTCATTCTGCTGATACTTGGACTGTTTCTCGAAAGCCTGTCAATGTTGCTCATTATGGTGCCAGTGCTGATGCCCACCGTGACGTCGCTCGGCATTGATCCAATCTGGTTTGGTATCTACTTTGTGATCCTCATTGAGGTCGCGTTAATTACGCCGCCAGTCGGGTTGAACCTGTTTGTGATTCAGGCGATCTCGAACTCTCCTCTGGGCGTGATAGCCCGTGGTGTCTTTCCGTTTATCCTGTTAATGATGTTTGCGGTTGTGCTGGTTTACTTCATTCCGCAGATTGTCTTGTGGCTACCGTTCGCGTGGTGACTACCAGCATTTTTTGATGGATAGTGCTCAATGCCAAGGGGCCTGCAACGCTCAGGACGTTGCAGGCCCTGATGCCCTTTGTGGGGTGATGGTATGTCAGTCCAGTCCTGGTGCTGAAACCTCAGCCAAGCGCCGGGAATTGTGCGGGTACATGGATGGGCGAGACTTTGAAGTGCGGCAAGATGGCTCGGATGGCCGGTGCAATCGAGTGCGTTACGATCTGCCTGATCATTCTGACGAGTAAGTCAGCCTGTTCAAGCGGAGCGTCATTACGCCAGAGCAGATAGAACTCGCGTGTGCCTGCAATGCTTGCAGACAGTTCTACGACTTCAACGGCTTCGATGTTGTGGCGAGACTGCAGCAGACACAGTGGCGAGGAAATGGCCCATCCCATGCCCGCTGCCACCAGATTGAGCAAGGTGTCTGTGGCATCAAATTCAAACCGCCTGCGCGCTTTGATGCTGTGATGCACGGTATAGCGTTCAATTTGCGCACCGATTCTTGAGCGCAGGCTGTAGCGCACAAAGTCCATGTCTTTGCCCGCCTCGATCAGCTCGCTGGTGGTACGCAACTGCTGTGGTGCCCGCTGTTTCGGATAAACAGCCAGCCAGGACTCCTGAAAGAGTGACACACAATGAATGGATTCAAGATCGGCCATAGGGTCAGTCGACACCGCAAAATCAATCTGATGATCTTCGAATTGTCGAGAAATATCTGGCGTCAAGCCTGAGTAGAGCTGCAAAGTGTTCTCGTGATTGTCCAGCCCTCTGATCAATGCGGGGCCTACGGTGGCGGCAAACGAGTCAACGCAACCGAGGCGCAGGTTTTGCGGGGTATGGCTGCTGAAGGCGCGCAGGCGCTGCTGAAGGGTTCGCGCCTCGTCGACCAAGCGCTGTATTTCGGGTAGTACGTGTTCGGCAAACCGGGTCAGGCTAACAGGGCGGCTTGCGCGGTCAAACAAGGGCTGTCCGAGCTCGTTCTCCAGGTGTCGTATGGTCTGGCTCAATGCGCTTGTGCTGACCCCCAGCTGTTGCGCAGCCAGATGAAACGACCGGGCGTGTGCCAGGCGGACAAAGGCGTTCAGTGGCCGAATGTCAAGATGGTCTTGTTCGCGTTTCATAGATTGTTGAATGTGCGGTGAGCTTTGAGTGTTGTCGATGACGGCTGTACGGACTTGTCTGGTCCGGTTAACTGTGCAGATCACAAGAAGGCATTCAGCCTTGAATTAAAAAGCGCTTACGGCAAACATTGCTTTAATATTTCTTAACATTTTATGTAGTTTAGATGAACTTAAGTCAGGGTTGCGTCTAAGTCGTTACGCTTGCGTGTGGATTGGAAAAGTTGTTTTACGCTTCGGATTCGTTAGATCTTTTTGATGTAAGGCTTTGCTGGCTGATTTGAAGTCAGCAAAAGGTGCCGGAATGATCTGAAATCTGCGACAAGAACACTTTGACCTGCCAGGACATTTCCCAACGTTCATATTATGGAAAGCAAGACCGTGTCGACAGACCAGACATACGATGTGATAGTCATTGGAGCGGGTGTCATTGGAGCCTCTACGGCCTACCACCTGGCGCGTTTAGGGGCCGGGCGAGTGCTCGTTCTGGAGCAGGGTCAGATTGGTAATGGAACCGGTGCGCAGTCATCAGGCATTCTCAGAACCCACTATTCTGTTCAACAGAATGTGCAACTCGCCAGACTGTCCTGGGACATTTTTACTCGATTTGGCGAGTACCTGGAGGACGAGGAGGCTGATTGCGGACTGGTGCACTGTGGTTACTTAATCGCAGCAGGCGAGGGCCAGCGTGCCGAGGCTTTGCAACTGACTATCGAGCAACAGCGCATGATGGGTATTCCGATCGAAGTCGTTGATGAGAAGCAGGCCCAGGAATTGTTGCCTATTGCTCGTTTTGATCAGGCGGAACTGATTGCCTACGAACCTCAGGCAGGCTTTGCCGATCCGTATCTGGTGAATACATCCTTTGCCCGCGCGGCGCGCCGGGCGGGTGTCAAAATCCTTGAGGGTGTTACTGTGCAAGGCCTTGTCAGGCAAGGCGGCAGAGTCACGGGTGTTAAAACCTCTGTAGGCCAGTTTTACGCAAACCACGTCGTCAGTACCCAGAATATCTGGGCTCATCAATTGCAAGACTGGCTCGGCGTTGAGATTGCGCTCTCAGCCGAGCGCCACGCGGTGCTTGCGCTCGAGGCCGAGCAACCCTACACGCAGTCCATGCCGGTCTTTAAAGATATGGTATCTGAAGGTATGCTTTATCTGCGTAGTTATGGCCTGCGCCAGATGCTGGTCAGTGAGGGCGTGCAAGGAGAGGTGTTGTCTGAATGTCTGAACGAGCAGGGCGATGTCTCACTTGACACTGTCGTGTCAATCGGCGAGCAGGTTGCCCAGAGGTTTCCTGATTATGAGAGTGCGCAGGTGGCATCTTCATGGACGGGGGTCTATGATGTAACGCCTGACTGGAATCCGGTGCTTGGCAGTTTGCCTGGCATCGAGGGATTGACTGTCGGGTTTGGCTTTTCTGGGCATGGGTTCAAACTGTCCCCCGGCGTGGGGATGGTCCTGGCCCAGCATGCAATGGGTCTGCCTGAGCAGATTGAAATGGAGCCATATAGTATTGAGCGGTTTGCTAAAGGCAAACTGCTGATTGGAAAGTACGGCGCAGGTGCCGTATCCTGATCGAAGTCGATGGGTATCCCATGACTCGGTTTTTATTTATAGGAGAAGTTGCATGAAGATCTCATGGAAAGCGGTCGCAGGTGCTGCACTGGCCCTGTCACTGGTCTCGACTGGCGCTGTAGCGCAGAGCCGGGTTTTTTTCGGCATCGCAACTGGCGGCACCGGCGGAACTTATTATCCCCTTGGTGGCATGCTGGCCCAGCTCATTTCGAACAAGGCCACGATTGATGGCAAGAAGGTTTCAGCAACTGCCGAGTCGGCAGGTGCATCGGTTGCCAACGCCAAGCTGCTGGCTAATAATGATATTGAATCTGCGTTTGTGGCTGCAGATATTCTGGACTCTGCCTACAACGGTCGCTCCCAGTTCGCGGGCAACGCTTTGCCACAACTGCGTGCGCTGGCAGCTCTTTATCCGGAGACGGTTCAGCTGATTACCCGTGCCAATTCAGGTATCAACAGCATCGCTGACTTAAAAGGCAAGTCGATCTCCTCTGGATCCCCCGGTTCCGGTCAATACCAGTTGCTGACGGACTTGCTTGAGATCAATGGTCTGAAGCGTTCTGACGTTAAAGAAGATTCCTCGTCCTTTACTCAGGCCGTTGACAAAATCAAGGACGGCAACCTCGATGCGACACTCATCACGGCTGGTGTTCCGACTGCCGCCGTGACGGATTTTGCGCAAGCGCATGATTTGAAAGTGGTTCCGATCTCGGGTGCAATGGTCGACAAGTTGCGTGAAAAGCAACCCTACTACGCCAAAGTCACTCTTCCTGCAAACACATACAAAGGACAGACACAGCCGGTTGATACGATTGCTGTGCTTGCTGTGTGGGCGACCAATGAAAAGTTGAGCGACGCAGCTGCCTATGAGGTGACGAAAGCATTGTTCGACAATCTGGATGTGATGGGTCAGGTGCACGTTCAGGGCAAGAACATTGCCCTGAAGAATGCGCTTGAAGTGGGTTCAGTGCCTGTTCATCCGGGTGCTCTGAAGTACTACAAAGAAAAAGGCCTTGTTAAATAAGGCACGAGCTGTTCTGGTCGTCTCGGGTCTGATGGTCTGGACCTGCGCCTTTGGCGCGGGTCCACCCGTTCATCCATGCTACCTGACGCTGACGCAACATCGTACAGGGCTTGCGTTGGCCGCCATTCTGATGCCCGAGACACCCGTGCGCTTTTCTGTTGAATTCATTCACTCTGTGCTTGGCACGCGCGTGAGTGATTCATACGAAATGCGGTACGCAGATGGGCGCTGGCGGGCGCATTTGATCGAAGAGAAGTTTGAAGGTCAGGGCTATGGTCTGCCTTACGGAGCGACAGAGCCGGGGCAGCGCTACGAGCGTGATGTGCATGGCTGGCGTCTGTCGCTTGACCGCATTATTGACCCGCTGGTGCAACTACCGCTGCCCGAGCAGCAAGTCGATTTAGTCTGGCCTGCCGGACGCATCCGGATTGGCAGTCTGAGTCAATCTTCTGTGCGCATTACCCTGGAAGGCTGTCAGGCCCGCTGACTGCCATGGCGATTTACTTGAGGTTCGCAGTGAAATCAGAAGACAAACAAATCGATGACGTTTCTGCGCCAAGTGTTGATCAGTTGATCGAACAGTACGATCCTGAGTCAAATTTCAGAAATCTGGCCGGTCTGGCGGCGATGTTTGTCACCATCGTTGCGGTCTCACTCTCGGGGTGGCATTTGTACACCGCGGGGTTTGGGTTACACAACGAGATTGAACATCGGGCGATTCACCTCTCAGTTGTACTGGGTCTTTGCTTTCTGGTGTTTCCAAGGCAGAAATCACTACCTGGGCTCTGGGAGTGGATTGTTCCGCTGGCGCTTGGATCCTTCTATTTGTTGCTGGCCTGGTGGCTGGTGGACGGGTTGGGCCGTGACCTGAATCCAGTGACCGGCTGGATTTTCCTGGCAGTCGTGCTACTCATAAGCCTGCTGAGTCTGCCTTTCAAAGCCCTGGATGGCAGTCATACGCACATTCCCTTGCGCGACTGGTTCTTTGCGGTGGTCGCGAGTGGATTTTCTCTTTACCTGATCGTCTTTTTTCAGGATATTTTTATTGAGCGTCCTGGTGACCACTCCTCGGTTGACTTGATGGTTGGCGTGCTGGCAATCATCATGGTTGTCGAGGTGACACGTCGCACGATGGGGATTTTTCTGCCGTTGCTAGCGGTGGGTGTCGTGCTCTACGGTATTTTCGGACCTTATCTGCCAGGTGATTTAGCCCACCGCGGGTACAGCGTGCCCCGAGTAGTAGCACATCTTTACAAAGGCACGGAAGGCATCTACGGTATTCCGGTTGGCGTAGTCGCCACCTTTGTATTTCACTTTGTGCTGTTTGGCATCATGGCCCAGCTGACGGGTCTGGGCCAGTTGTTTGTCGAGCTGGCTACGATTGCTGCGGGTCGATATTCAGGCGGGCCAGCGAAAGTCTCGGTGGTTTCGTCCGGACTTTTCGGGATGATCTCAGGCTCGCCCATTGCCAACACCGTCACAACGGGTGTGATGACCATTCCAATGATGAAACGCGTGGGGTTTTCCCCGCGATTTGCCGGTGGTGTCGAGGCGGCAGCGTCTTGCGGGGGCCAGATTACACCCCCTATCATGGGTGCTGCTTCGTTCATCATGGCAGAGACCTTGGGCATTCCGTACGCCCACGTGGCTTTGATTGCGATCATCCCTGCGTCCATGCACTATCTGGCGATTTTGTTGATGGTCCACTTTGAGTCTAGGCGTCTGCGTCTGAAAGGCATGGATCCCAAGGACATCCCAAGTCTGTGGAAGGTGCTTGGAGCCTCGTGGCATTTATTTATTCCTCTGATCGTCATGGTGACCTTGCTGCTCATGCAGTACACCCCATTTCTTGCGGCGTTCTGGGGCATCATTCTGTGCATTGTCTGCTCGTGGATCCCCAAGCTACTTGGCAGCTATGGGCGACGGATGGCGGGCACTCCTATCACGCCAAAAGCCCTCGTGCTGGGATTCGAGATGGGTGCCAAGACGGCGCTGGGTATCGGAGCAGCATGTGCCTGCGTGGGCTTTGTACTAGGTATCATGACGCTCACAGGTATGGGTTTCAAGTTCTCATCTTTTGTATTGAATCTGTCTGAAACGGTGGCGATGGGTGTTGCATCGTTTGATTTCTTGAATCTGCTCGATCTCAAGCAGCTCACAATTTTCTTTGGACTTTTGTTTACCGCAGTGGCGTGCATCATTATGGGCGCCGGCGTGCCGACAACCCCCACTTACATCATTCTTGCCTCGATTGTTGCTCCCACACTGGCTCAGCTCGATGTGCCTCAGTTGTCAACACACCTGTTTGTGTTCTATTTCGGGGTGCTTGCTGACGTGACGCCACCTGTGGCACTGGCTGCATTTGCCGCAGCGGGTATTGCGCGTTCTGAGCCGATGCGTACAGGGATGACTGCGTTCCGACTGTCGATGGGCAAGGCGTTGGTACCCTTTGCGTTTGTCTATACGCCGGCACTGCTGCTCATTGACTTTACCTGGGGCGCATTCCTGGTCGCATTTGTCGGAATGGTGATTGCCTTGAGTGGTTTGGCTGCTGCGTACACCGGATATTTTGGTCGACGCATTCCCTGGCCGGTCTTTGTCGCACTCAATATTTTGTCGATCTCGCTTGTCTTTGGGAATCTTGTTGTGAACCTGGTGGCGGCTCCGCTCGTGATATTGCTTATGGCGTGGCTGTGGCATACCCGGGATGAGAAGAATCCACCGGCACATATGCAGACAGTCTGATCACATGTGTGCATGTTGACTTCCTCTGCTGGCCAGGTCTACGGGATTTCTGCTGCCAGGTGAGGTCCTGCCGCCGGATGTTGGGTACTGTTGGTTTCTCGCCGGCGGGCACCACTGTTTCATAGTCGTGCCATGGTCTAGACATGACCGAGACATGGTTGATGCATGGTCGTGTGCCGACGGGCACGAACAGCACCTCCAGGCTCTGATTCCAGGGCCGACCTTACCTGCTAGGACTGCTGGCGCAAACGGATCCACCGGGATCGGTAGCGCCAGCACGTCGGCGTTTCCCTCGATAGGCTGGTCGAATTTCTGAATGATTCGGTGACTCCTGCTCGTCGACTGGTTGGTGGCGGGTCAGGAGGTGGCCTGCTTCTGGATTGTTGTTCTGCAGAGAAAAGTTTGGTGCAGTGATTTTTTAAATGCTTGCATGTGATGCTGTGTTGATATACAGTACTGATCATGCAAGCAGTTTTGTGGCGTATGTAAAAGCAATGCAAGACACGTAGCTGTTTGCGGTGAGTCCAACTTTTTAAAGGAACTGCCATGACCAGTCTTTCAGCCTCTCACGTGCATGCCTCTACTTTTTCCAGCGCAGTCGAAGTCGCGCATCAGCAGCAGGCGGCTTCTTTCAAGTCTGATGTGCTCTTGGTGATCTTCTGGGCAGGCCTGATCCCTGGGTTGATGTGGATGGGTAGTCTGCTTGGATATTGACTCTTAGTCTGGTCGGTCAGGCAATATGCGCTCGGAAGATTTACGGGATATAATCGTGAGCTTATTTGACTGCATCCTCTGCCCAGCGAACTTTTTATATTGACAACAGGTGGCCGACCGGGCCTCCAGCCGCTGAGAGCAAGATGCTTACGGAGCGTTAATGAATTTGATCGAAATCCTTGAGCAGGAAGAAATTGCTCGTTTGACCAATGGCAAAGCTTTGCCTGAATTTGGTCCTGGCGATACCGTTATTGTCAGCGTAAACGTGGTTGAAGGTAACCGCAAACGCGTGCAGGCCTACGAAGGTGTTGTGATTGCCAAACGCAATCGCGGCTTGAACTCAGCTTTTATCGTGCGCAAGATTTCTTCGGGTGAAGCCGTGGAGCGTACGTTCCAGTTGTATTCCCCCCAGATCGCGTCGATCGAAGTCAAGCGTCGCGGTGACGTTCGCCGTGCCAAGCTTTACTACTTGCGTCAACGTTCGGGTAAGTCGGCACGTATCAAGGAAAAACTTGCACGTCGCACAGTTTCCTGATCGTTTGCAGGACTGGGTTTACACAAAAAGGGCACCGATCGGTGCCCTTTTTGTGTGTATGTATTTTGTGAGTTTGGGGCTTCCGATTTGGACCTCGGTTGGATAGGCCCCGAGAGCTGGCTCAACGGAACCGTACAATCTGCAAGCGGTCACACGTTGGCCTTCAAAGAAAATATCTGCCTGTCGCGCCAGCGTGTATGCTCGGAAGGGTTTGTTGTTTGCCTGTTGTGCCTGTCATGGTTTTGATGTAACGGTAGGAACTCACTGAAATGTCTTCAGATATCCCCATCCATTCGCGATCCAGAGATCGACCTCGAAGGGGGTTGCAGTTCGATCCCAAGACGCAGCCTTGGGAGCCGGCGAGCTCGACGTTTGGGCTTGTGCCACCCGAGGCACTGAGTCCGGGATTTATTCGTGAGGTGCTCGGTCGTTCCATCGAGAGCCAGGTGCCCGAGATTGGACGTGAACTTCCTGTTTCTGGCTACGAAAGCCGTACTTCCCCTGTTCCAGCCGCTGTTCTGGTGCCGATGGTCATGCGTCGCGAAGGCATTACTGTGCTACTCACTCAGCGGACTGCTCACTTGCACGATCACGCAGGGCAAGTCAGTTTTCCGGGGGGGCGTGTGGAGCCCGAAGATCCAGACGCAGTCGCCACGGCGTTGCGCGAAACCATGGAAGAGACCGGTTTGGCTCACCATCATGTGGATGTGGTGGGGCGACTTCCGCAGTATTTCACTGGAACGGGATTTTCTATTACGCCAGTGACTGCTTTGGTACGTCCGGAATTTGAACTGGCACCGGATGCATTCGAGGTGGCCGAGGTGTTTGAGGTGCCATTGTCATTTTTAACCAACCCGGCTAACTATCGCTTGCATCACGCTCAGTTGCCTGGCGGTGGTGTGCGTCAGTATTTCTCTGTTCCCTGGCAGCAGTTTTTCATTTGGGGTGCGACAGCTGCCATGCTACGAGGAATGTATCAGATTCTGGCAGAAGCTTTCTCGGCAAACAGGCGCTGATATAAAGCGTAGCGGTCTGGATGAATTCGACCTGATTGCAGGTCGGCCAACACACCGCAGCCAGGCTCATGCAGGTGTGTGCAGTTGTAAAAACGACAGGTTTGTTTGCCGTTTTCAAACTCGGGAAATCCGCGTTTTAAGTCTTCTCCACTCAGGTGAGCCAGCCCAAAGGTTTGAAGCCCGGGGGAATCGATGAGGTCACCGCCTTGATCAGGCAGGTGATAGAGACGTGTGGCAGTGGTGGTATGGCGTCCTGC
>CAZBIN010000020.1:13812-15903 GCA_964491995.1 uncultured Orrella sp. | reverse complement strand
GAATGTGCCTGAGTGGCGGCCTGCGCGTCTGGCACCAAGGCATTGAGCAGAGTGCTCTTTCCCATGGCACTTTGTCCAAGCAGCAAGCTCGTTTGACCGATGAGTCGGGGTCGAATCTGCCTACGCGTGTTGACCATGTTCAGCGCACTCGCCTCGATGATCTCGACACCCAGATCCCGGTAAGGTGAAAGCTTCTTGCGTGCATTCTCGAGCCCGTCAGGCTGATCTGTTTTGTTGAGAACAATAATTGGCTTGACGCCGGCAGCCCATGCGCCTGTCAGGGCGCGCCCAAGCAAGTCCTCAGAAAACATCGGAGATCCTGCAACCACCACAAGAAGCTGATCGACATTGGCTGCAAACTGTTTGGTCCGCTGGTCGTCCGATCGGTAAAGCAGATTCCTTCGTTCGTGAATGGCGCCCAGGGCGGCTTGCTCACTCGACTGCAGTTCCACATCAACCCAGTCGCCAACGCATGCATCTTTACGTTTGCCTCGCGGATAGCACAGGATGGTGTTGCCGTCCTTGAGTTCCACCATGTAATGCCTACCGTGTGCGCTGATGACGCGCCCGACTGTTGTTGATTCTGTCATGTATGAGCCAGGTGGCGGATCCGGATAGCTGCGGGTGGGTGGGAGTCGTAAAACGCAGAATGCAGCGGGTCGGGTGTGAGCGTCGCCGCATTATCGTCGAAGAGCTTGACCAGTGCCGAAACAAGCTGATTCGCATCACTTTGTTGTGCTGCAAACTGATCGGCCTCAAATTCGTCTTTGCGCGATAGCCAGTTCATGGCAGGTGTGAACCAGAAGGTAAAAACCGGAACCACCATAAAAAACAACAGTAACGCAATGCCCCCAACCGTGCCCGTCTGAGGTGTGCTGACACCCAGTCCCAAGTAAAACCAGGGTTGACTGGCCAGCCATCCCAGCGCCGCGAAGAAAAGCAACGCAGCGGCAAGATTCAATATGATGCGTTTGATGATGTGACGATGTTTGAAGTGTCCAAGTTCATGGGCTAGAACAGCTTCGATTTCCTGAGCACTCAATTTAGAGAGCAATGTATCAAAGAACACAATCCGGCGCGATTTTCCAAACCCGGTGAAGTAGGCATTTCCATGCGCGCTTCGCTTGGACCCATCCATCACAAAAAGCCCTTGAATGGAAAAATTGCATCGACTCGCGAGTGACTCGATTCGGTCTTGCAGACTGGGATCCTCCAGCGGGGTGAATTTGTTGAACAGAGGGGCGATCCATGTCGGAAATATCAACATGATCAGCAGATTGAAGCCAGCCCAGACCAGCCAGGCCAAGATCCACCAGGTTTGTCCAGCGGATTGCATCAGCCACAGAATCAGAGCCAGGACAGGCAGACCCAGCAGCGCCGCAATCGCGGTGCCCTTGACGGTGTCGATGATGAAGAGCTTTGGGGTCATACGGTTAAAGCCGTAACGAGCCTCCAGCACAAACTGGCGATACACAGTGAAGGGCAGGTGTAAAACACCGAGCAAGATCACGACAGATCCAACTAGCATCAGGTCGCTTCCGAGACCTTGGCCGAATGCTGCGAGAGACCGCTCAGCGATCAGTTGCAGACCTCCTCCAAGGGTGAGTGCGAGCAGGATGACAGCATCGAAAATGACCTCAGCGATTGTTAGTCTTGCCCTGTCCGCAGTGTAATGCGCCGCTCTCTGGTGGCTCTGGAGACCAATCCGACCTCTGAACTCAACCGGAACCTGCTGCCGGTGCGCCAGAACATGACGTATTTGCCGGCGTGCCAGCCACAGCCGGGTCATGACCTCACTCAAAAGCAGGAGCAGAAACAGTACAGTCAGAATTTGCATCGATGTGAGAGTATGATCCCGGTTTGTTTGAAGGAATTCTAGGCACAAAAAAGCCTGTTTGACTTCATAGTGATGGATTATAGGGTGATCGGATGCCTCAGGAGCAACAGCAAAAGCCGTCAGCAGGACCATTGAACGAGTTTCGACTGGTCTGGCTGGACATGGAAATGACGGGACTCGATCCTGAAAAGGAACGCATCATCGAGATCGCGGTGGTCGTGACGGAGCCGGACTTGACGGTGGTGGCCGAGGGG
>CAZBIN010000020.1:3480-13802 GCA_964491995.1 uncultured Orrella sp. | reverse complement strand
CGCGCAATCGTCACCCTGGCGCACAGCCTGGGTTTGACGGTGGTGGCCGAGGGGCCTGTGATGGTGATTCATCAGCCCGATGAAATTCTAGACGCCATGGATAAATGGAATCAGTCCACGCACGGAAAATCAGGGTTGATCGATCGTGTCAAAGCCTCCACGGTGACCGAAGCGCAGGCTGAGCAAGCGCTGATAAAGTTTTTGTCAAACCATGTGCCAGCGGGTAAATCACCGCTTTGTGGAAACACGGTCAGTCAGGATCGGCGTTTCATGTATCGCTACATGCCTCAGTTTGAACAGTTCTTTCACTATCGAACGATTGACGTGAGCACCATCAAGGAACTTGCCAGGCGCTGGCGTCCGGAGTTGCTCAAAGGGTTCGAAAAGCAGGGCAAGCATGAAGCGTTGGCCGATATTCATGAGTCAATTGCCGAGTTGCGTTATTACCGGGAGCATTTCATAAGGCTTGATGGTGCTGGTGTCGTTAGTTCGCAACCTGACGGGAACGGTGTTTCTGATCACGTTTGATCAGTCTCAGATACCAGATGTGGAGCATCAGTCCAGACAGGCTCAACCCAACGGCTGACATCATCCACATGGTTCCTGCTCCTGCGGGTGCATCAGCCAGCAGGACGTGGCGCACAGGCTCCATGAAGCGCTGACCTGGGCCAAAACCAAGATACCAGCCTCCCAGAAGTCCCACGAATGTCAGTGCGAACGACTGGATGACCAATGGCGCCATTGCTATCTTGTGTGCACGTAGCAAATAGGCGTTCGCGCAGTGCAGTGCGTCAATGATGTGAAACCAGGGCAGTATTACCAGTAGCGACAGCGCAATTGAAGCGACCACAGGGTCGCTGGTATAGGCAGATACGATCCATCCACGACCAAAATAAAGCACGAAAGCTGTCAGGATGGCGCCAGCGAGAACGACTTTTAATCCGGTCATTCCAGTTTTGTGAGCCAGGTCAGGCCGTTGCGCGCCAATGGCCTGCGCTGTCAGTGATGCTGTGGCGATGCCGATGGCCAATGGCATCATGTAGCAGAGCGCCGCAAGATTGGATGTGATCTGATGGCCTCCCGTGACTGAGGTACCTTCCCGGGCAACGAGCAGAGCCATGAAGGTGAATGCACCTACCTCAATCATGTAAGACGCACCCATTGGGAGTCCGAGTCTAAGAATTTCCCACATTTTTGACCAGACAGGGGTGCGTATTTTCAAGGAAAACTGCTTGAAATAAGGGGTGCGCGATACCCACCACAATGCCAGCGCGAGGTTGATCCAGAATACCAGCGACGAGGCGAGGCCTGCGCCTGCTGCACCCATTTGTGGCATGCCCAGATTGCCAAAAATGAAGACCCAGTTTAGAAACGCTTTGAGCCCAACTCCCAGCAGGTTGATCATCATGATCATCTTTGGGCGAGAGACCGCATTGGCCAGTGAATATACCGTACGAAACAGTAACGCGGCGGGCAAACCGAGGGTGAGAGCTAGCAAATACTCTCCCAGGCGCGCCCGTACCGCAGGATCGATGTCACCTGATAAGGTCAGCCAGACATCCGGAAAACTCAGCACAACCGATCCAGCAACCGAGAGTAGCAGTGAAACCCATATTCCCTGGCTCCAGAACTGTCCTATTTCCGCGTAGCGCTTGCCGCCGAAGGACTGCGCCTGAATTGGAATCAAGGCGTGCATGACACCCATCAGACCAATAAAGACTGTGATGTAGATCGAAATACCAAGGGCCAGTGCGGCAAGGTCGGTTGGGCTAGCATGGCCTGTCATTGCCGTATCGAGTACGCCAAATGCGATGCTAGCCCACTGACTGACCAGAATCGGCCAGGCCTGTTTCAGGATCGATCGCAGGGGGTGAGTCGCCGAGTCAGGCAGTGTGAATGATTTGACCGCCTGCGTCATGACTGAGGCATCAATAGAAGCAGACGATATCTGTCAAACCGGTCAGCACCTCGCGATCCGGTCCACAAGATACGTGAACTGCGATCGAATCCCGCGATTCCCTGGCGTAGCCGCTCGGCAGTCGTTTGCTGTAGCAGTAACGGGCAGAGATCTCCGTCAGAGATCTCTATCTGATCAAAGACGTATAACGAGGCTTGAGCGCCTAGACTGAGTCCGACGGAATTGATGCACAACGGCTTACCCTGATCGACTTGGGCGTGCTCGATGGCGTGCGCCAGCTCGTTCGACATTGCGCGATAGCTCCGAACGTAGTCAACAGTCGGCATCCACAGGAGTGCCAGTAAAATCCATGTGCTGGTCAGCCCTCCGGCGCATAGTAAAGCCCCTCGCCAAGCTGCCTTGGGGTGACGCTTCAGACGCCAGACAATGGCTACGATCCAGGCAACCGACACCACGACAGCCATGGCTATTGCGCCAGGCGAGACCAGGCCATCGTATCCCACAGTTTGTCGGGCAATGTTGGAAGCGAGCCCGGAGGGCCATCCGGTTTGCTGTGTAAACCATCCGAGCCAGATAGAGACGCCTGTCACAGAAAAGTACATCAGCGCAAACCAGTCCAGAGCGTTGACCAGTGCCCGTCTCAGAGTTGGTATTGAGAATGCAGCCAGCATGGCGCAGGGAACCGTCAGAGAGATGTAGTCAAGTTCTCCCGCATCACGCTCGGTCAGGATGGTCGCAGACTGGGCCAGAATAAATGCCGTTGGAATCCAGATGTGAGGCGCAAACAGGCTTTTGCGCCAGTTCCAGATTGCAAGCAGAGCGAGTGGCCAGGTTGGCCAGATAAACCAGGGCAAATCTCGTATCGGATTCAGGTGATCAGACAGATCACCGAAGCTGAAATTAATGCCGTTATAAAACCACCAGTTTCTTGCCCAGGCCGGTTCAATAGAGCTGACCAGATACAACCAGACGGCAATGGGCAGCAGTCCGAGCGCTACAGTCAAAAGTGCTTGCACAGACTTCTGGCGCAAAGGCTTGCTCGCGATTGCGAGCAATGTACCGCCTGCCAGGGGTACTGCAGTAGCGGCGCCGTAGGTCAGCCCCGAAGATGCGATTGCCAGGACGATCAGTGGAGCAGCATGCCACGGCTTGTCAAGCATGCGCATGACCCCCAGTATGGCGATTGCTTGGAACGCCATCAAGGCTGGCGCAATCGATGTTTCGTGGGTGCGTAAAACGATTCCGACTGTGGCGATCAGAAACAGTACGCTGATGTCTGCAAGTAAGCGTCCATACTGGCCTACCTTCGGCTCTCCCCCGAACGGTAGTGCAAGCGGTTGCGCTTCTTCTCGGCGACCAGCAAGATAAGTGGCGTACCAGAGTGTAGCCAGGCACAAAGAAATCCACAGCACGGTTGCCAGCCTGGCTGCGCCAATCTCACCGATGAACGGACCGAACAGAATGATAAAAAAACCGCCAACCCAGTTGGTCATCGGGCCGATGCTGGCCAGGCTTGATGTCCCGATGTGAGGGAAAAGCCAGCTCGCACCACCTTGAGTTGTTGCGGTGATCATGGATGCCAGACCAACGACGTCGTCAGTCTTCCATGGGTCGCGTTCAAACAGACCCACCAGGGTATAGAGTGCTGCAAGACCGATCAAAATCAGGCGCGGCAGTCTGGTTGTCGCCAGAGCGGTCAGTCGTGCAGGTGTGGCGGAGGAGAAGGACGACACAGTGTCGGGCGTTTGTCTGCGAGGGTTGAGGAGGCCGGTCAAATCATGACCGAAGACCGACAGGGCGGCAAGAATATATTATGCAATGGAGTTTTCCGAGAGTTTTGTAACATCGAAAAGCACCCCAACAAAAAATGGGCAGCCTTGGGCTGCCCATTCTCGCATAGAAAAAACCAGGAATCAGGCAGCTGGCTTGCCGCGCGTACCCGATGTGCGGGCAAAACGCTGACGGAATTTCTCGACACGCCCTGTTTCAACAATGCGCGTTTGTGCGCCTGTGTAGAAGGGGTGTGATTCCGAGGTGACATCACACTTGAACAGTGGATATGACTTTCCATCAATCTCGATCGTTTCACGCGAGTTGAGCGTTGAACGAGTGATGAATGTGTTGCCAGTCTGCAGATCCGTGAATGCGACTTCGCGGTATTGTGGGTGGATGCCTTCTTTCATGATGTCCTTGATAGTCTTCTAAGTGCCCGCACGATCTTCGCACCTGATGACCCATGAGACGCTTGCGATGAGTAATCGCAATGCAGTCATGTCCCAATCAAACGCAGGCAGTAAATCTGATAAGCCCACTAGTTTAACGTTAGTCAGCGATTCTGGCAATATGGCATGCGAATGTGTAGAAGTAAGTTAGTCATGCCCGGGTCCGGCAGGATAGAAATATCCAGGAGAAAGACTGTCTGGGATCCTGGCAGGAGGCCGCTCGATGGATCGGCTTACGATGCGCAGTCGGGATGTCAGGTGCCTCGAATGGAGATGTCAGTGCGCGCACTGACGGGCCAATTCTCTACATCGCCGCTTTGAAGAGCGTATGCTTGCCAGCGATGATTTGCCTTTTTCGGTGACCGGTCCGTGCTGGCCGGCAGGAGTGTGTTCAATGAGTCGACGTCAGTTGTTGCAATCAAACGAAGATGGGCCAACGCTTTCAGAGTCGGGTGGTGTGCGGTTCCTGCACTTCGGATCACCCTGGATTCAAGGTGCCATGCAGATCAGAAGTCCAGACCGGCTTTATCTGGCTTATACACAGCAGATGATGGCCTGGTTGCTGTTTTTAGAGCTAGAACCGGATCAGGTAATCTGCCAGTTAGGACTCGGTGCCGGATCGATCACGCGGTTCCTCTATCGGCATTTGCCAAATCCACTGATCGTTGTCGAGCGCAGCGGTGCCGTGATCAACGTTTGCCAGCAGTATTTCCGCTTGCCCGCGGGAGATCGGCTTGAAGTCTTCCATGGTGATGCTGAGCAGTGGGTCGTTGATCCGGCCAATCGCTGCAGTGCTTCGGTTTTGATGGTTGATCTCTATGACAGTCAGGCGCAGGGTCCCGTTTGTGAGTCCTTGCATTTTTACCGTCACTGCGAAAAGGTTCTTGAGCCTCCAGGGATTTTGAGCGTCAATTTGTTTGGGTCTCATGAAAGTTATGAGCGCAATCTTCAACGCCTGGCAAAGGTGTTTGGTGGAAGGCTGCTGCTGTTACCTCCAGCGGAGGAGGGCAATCAGGTGGTGCTGGCCTTCAAGGGGCCTGCCTTGCAGTGGGAGCGCGAGGCACTCATGGAACGCGCAGAAGTCCTCGAGCGGACAATGGGACTGCCGGCGCGCCGTTGGGCACGAAGTCTGGGTAAGATCACATCTGTGTGAGGCAGGATCTCATGCGGTATGTGTTTTGTCAGGCACCTGTGTTGCATGCGCACGCTTGTCCTGGGTTCCTGACTTGATGATATTGCTTTCGATGCCGGACAATCGATCAGGAAAAAGACAATATGGCAAATTTGTACACCGTTCTCAGTCAACGTTTCCTGAAGACACCCGATCGTGTTGCCCTCGACACGGGTGAGCAGAAATGGACTTTCCAGGATCTTCACGAGTTGACTGGAAGAATGGCCAACTGGCTGGCGGGTCTTGGTCTGCCCAGAGGCGCACGTCTAGCCGCACAGGTGGAGAAGTCTCCCGAAGCTTTGGCACTTTACCTCGCAACGCTGCGTGCCGGTTTGACCTATGTCCCGCTCAATACAGCGTACCGGGAGGCCGAGATTGAGTACTTCCTGCAAAATGCCGGTCCGGCAGTGTTTGTGTGTGATCCGGCCAATCAGCAAACGCATCTGACTGTGGCGCAAGGGAGCGGAGTCGGGAATGTGGTGACGCTTGGCGATCAGGGAACCGGATCCCTGATGGACCTTATCGGTGATTGCGGTGTGCACTTTGTGGATGTTGCCACCGACGATTCGGATCTGGCAGCCATCCTCTATACATCTGGCACGACAGGTCGTAGCAAAGGGGCCATGCTCAGTCACCAGAATCTGATTTCGAATGCTCAGACGCTTCATGAGCACTGGGGATGGCGGCAAGACGATGTGTTGCTTCATATGCTTCCCATATTTCATATTCATGGTTTGTTTGTCGCTTGCCATGGCGCTTTGCATGCGGGTGCGTGCATGATCTGGCTGCCTAAACTGGACATTGAGGCAGCTTTGCGCTGGCTGCCCGAGTGCACGCTCATGATGGGTGTGCCGACCTATTACGTAAGGCTGCTTGCCGAGACCCGGTTCAACCGCGACATCATTCCAAAAATGAGACTGTTTGTTTCAGGATCGGCACCCTTGTTGCTTGAAACGTTCGAATCATTTCAGCGCAGAACGAGTCATGTGATTCTTGAGCGCTATGGTATGAGCGAAACGGGCATGTTGACCTCAAATCCTTACGACGCAGCGCAAGGGCCACGTCTTGGTGGGACCGTGGGTGTTCCGTTGCCAGGCGTTGGCGTGCGAGTGGTCGATGACAGTGGCAAGATTTGCGAGGCGGGGCAGGTGGGGCATATCGAGGTGCGAGGACCTAATGTTTTTGCGGGTTACTGGCAGATGCCCGAGAAAACCCGCGAGGAGTTTACGCGCGATGGATGGTTTAAAACGGGTGATATGGGTCGCTGGGGCGGACAGGCGCCCGATGGGCAGACGATCCCGCACGGTTATCTGTCCATCGTCGGGCGCAGCAAGGACCTAATCATTTCGGGGGGCTACAACGTCTACCCCAAAGAAATCGAGTTGATCATCGACACGATGTCCGGCGTACAAGAGTCCGCGGTGGTTGGCGTTCCACATCCAGACTTTGGCGAATCGGTCATCGCGGTTGTCGTGCCTGAAGGCCCTGCGGGTAGCGCCGCAGTCCTTGATGAGGCGCAGATGATTGCTCACCTCAAGACCTTGTTGGCCAACTACAAAGTGCCTAAGAGAATTTGTCAAGTTGCCGAGCTGCCAAGAAATGCGATGGGCAAAGTCCAAAAGAACATCTTGCGTGACCGATTTTCAGTCAGTGCATGATAAATTACTAGGGTTTTCCAGAGGAAACAAGATGCGAACACTGCAAAGGCTAGGCCTGATTGTTTCGATATCACTTGGCGTGAGTGCCTGCGCGTCAGGTCCGAACATTCGCAGCGACTATGATCAGAACGCAGATTTCGCGGCGTATCGTACGTTTGGTTTCATGAGTCCGCTGGGCACTGACCGATCTGGATACCAGACTTTGGTCACGGAGAGACTCAAGACGGCCGCACGCGTTCAAATGGAGCAAAAGGGTTATGTCTATGATCCAGAGGCGCCCAACCTTCTGGTGAATTTTCAGGTGCAGGTGCGGGAGCGCACGGAGTATGTACCACCACCGCCGATGCCTTGGGGTGCTAACTATTACGGTTATCGAATGGGGTGGTATGGGGCGTGGCCAGGATATGGCTTCGGTCCGGATCTGATTCAGTACACCGAAGGTGTGCTTAACGTTGATCTGATAGATGTAACCAAGAAGCAGATGGTTTGGGAAGGTATTGCCACTTCGGTAATTGATAGTCCGCAGCAGGCGCAGTCGGCAGCTTACATAGACCCGCTGATGGCACAGATTTTTGCACGATACCCGTTTCTGGCAGGATCGAGCACCCCTCGTTCGATGAAGTAGCTTTGATCGCATTGCATCCCTGCACCTAGATTGGTCGCCTTGGCAGTTGCGCTTCTTGTTACTTTCGAAATGATTTTCGTTTAAAGAAAATGTCTGCTGCGCGGATCAGACTCCGGTGGCTTGGTTTTTTATTTCAGTCTTCTGTTCAGATAGTTGGATAACATCAATGAGCACTGCCCCGCACAAAGTTTTTCGTTTGGTAGCAGTCGGTTCCGTGGCGGTCTTGCTGGCCGCATGCGAACCCGCGCAAGTCCAGATGCAGCGACCGCCTCCACTGGTGAGTACGGTCAAGGTCGAGCCTCAGCGCGCCGTGATCTCTGCGGATTTGCCGGGAAGGGTCAGTGCGGTTCGTGATGCGCAGGTGCGTGCTCGCGTGACCGGGATCGTCAAGCGTGTCATGTTTCGCCAGGGCGGTCATGTGAAAGAGGGCGATCTGTTGTTTGAGATTGATCCGGCGCCCTATCAGGCGGCCTACCAGGCGGCTCAAGCTGACCTCAAGCGCGCTCAGGCCGATGCACGTGCGGCCGGTTTGCTGGCCAAGCGCTATGCACCTCTGGTCAAAATCAATGCGGTCAGCCGCCAGGAATACGACGATGCCGTCGCTCGCTCGCAGCAGGCTGAGGCAGGCGTACTGGCTGCGCAGGCTGCGCTTGAAAGTGCGCGCATCAATCTTGAGTACACCAGTATTGTCTCGCCGATTGAAGGGCGCATTGGACAGGCGCTGGTGACCGAAGGGGCCCTTGTTGAAGGATCCACTGCGACCCCCATGGCGTTGGTGCAGCAGCTCAGTCCGGTTTATGTGGATGTCCATCAGTCTACGTCGGAGCTTGCCAGGTTGCGTCAGGCCTTTCGTGATGGGCAATTGCAAAAGGTGGCTGAGGACGTCGCTGCGGTCAAGGTCATTCTGGAAGATGGTTCTACCTTCTCAAAGCCGGGACGATTGCTGTTCACTGGCGTCACGGTTGATCCCGGGACTGGCCAGGTGGTGCTGCGCACCGAAGTCGACAATCCGGACGACGTTTTGTTGCCAGGCATGTTCGTGCGTCTTCGTGTCGAGCAGGCTATTAATGAAAATGCGCTTGCGGTTCCGCCGCAAGCACTTCAGAGAGCACCGAATGGGATGACCAATCTTTACGTGGTCCGTGATGGTGCAGCAACCATGGTGCCAGTCAGAACCGGCAACAACTATGAAGGCAAGGTTTTGATTCTGGAGGGGCTTGTTCCAAATGATGAAGTCATTGTCGAAGGCTTTCAAAAGATTCGTCCTGGTGCTCCTGTGACCACCAAACCTTGGCAGCCACCTGCCTGACATGCTCTAAAACGGTTATCAAATGCCTCTGTTTTTCACTGAACGTCCAATTTTTGCGTGGGTGGTGGCCATACTGATCACCATGATCGGTATGTTGTCGGTACGCCTCATGCCCGTTTCACAGTATCCCGATGTGGCCCCGCCGGCCATCGAGATCAGGGCGACCTACCCGGGTGCGTCGGCCAAGGAAGTCTCTGAGTCAGTCACCAGCATCATCGAAAACGAACTGAACGGCGCCAAAGGTTTGCTGTATTACGAGTCCGTCAGCGACTCCAATGGGTCGGCTCAGATTACCGCGACCTTTGCACCGGGTACCAATCCAGATTCAGCTCAGGTCGATGTGCAAAACCGGGTGTCCAACGTGATGGCTCAACTCCCGGGTGCGGCTACCCAGCAAGGCGTTCGTTTTGAGCAAACCAGTGCAGGGTTTCTGATGGTTGTCGCTTTGTCGTCAACTGATGGCACGATGGATCAGACCGGACTGGCCGATTACATCACCCGTAATATCCAGAACCCGATCTCCCGGGTGAATGGTGTAGGGCGGTTTCAGCTTTTTGCCGCTCCACCCGCGATGCGAATCTGGATCGACCCTGACAAACTGGTGGGATTGGATCTGAGCCCGCAGGAAATCACGGCGGCTTTACGTGCGCAGAACATCCAGATTCCCGCGGGTGTGCTGGGTAGCCCTCCCAATCCTGAGTCGCAGCGAGTGACGGCCAATCTGTCTTCCAATGGTCAACTCACGACCGTCGAGGATTTCGAGCGCGTCATCGTTCGCTCGCGTTCGGATGGATCTTCGATCCGGCTGCGCGATGTAGCGCGTGTCGAGGTCGGTGCGGATAACTATCAGTTTGGTGCGCGCCTGAACGGAACCCCGACAGCCGCCTTCGCAGTAGTGCTGGCTCCAGGGGCAAACGCGCTGCAGACCGCTGAGGGAGTCAAGCAACAGATGGACGAGCTTGCGCGATTTTTCCCGGCCGATATCGAATACACCATTCCCTACAACACAGCGCCTTACGTCGAGGTGTCTATCACTCAGGTGATCTACACACTTCTCGAGGCCATGCTGCTGGTGTTTCTGGTGATGTACCTGTTTTTGCAGAACATTCGCTACACCATTATCCCGGCTCTGGTGGTACCAGTCGCAATGATGGGCGCGTTCGCTGTGATGAATGCGCTGGGATTCTCGGTCAACGTGCTCACCATGTTCGCCATGGTGCTGGCCATTGGCATTCTGGTTGATGATGCGATTGTTGTTGTTGAGAACGTCGAGCGAATCATGGTCGAGGATGGATTGTCGCCACTCGAGGCGACCAAGAAGGCCATGCCCCAGATCTCGGGAGCCATTGTTGGTATTACGGTTGTTTTGACTGTTGTGTTTCTGCCGCTGGCGTTCATGTCAGGATCCGTGGGCGTCAT
>CAZBIN010000020.1:0-3470 GCA_964491995.1 uncultured Orrella sp. | reverse complement strand
GGTAGCGATGGCGATCTCAATCCTGTTCTCAGGGTTTCTGGCACTGACTTTTACACCGGCGTTGTGTGCCACGATTCTCAAACCAGTTCCAAAAGGACATCACGAGCAGAAACGGGGCTTTTTTGGTTGGTTCAATCGGGTTTTCAAGAGCACGACGGATCAGTATCAGAAGGGTGTGACTCACCTGGTACACCGTGGCGGGCGTTATATGGTGATTTACCTGGTGCTCGTGGCGGCGATGGGGTGGATGTATCTGCGCATGCCGGGTGCCTTCCTGCCGGAGGAAGATCAGGGTTACATCATTGTGAACATGGAGTTGCCATCCGGCTCATCGTCCACAAGGACACTTGAAGTCATTGAGGAGGTGGAGCAGTATTTTCTCGCGCAGCCCGAGACCAAGAATATTGTTTCAGTGCGAGGCTTTAGCTTTAACGGAAATGGACTGAATGCAGCGCTTGCCTTTGTGCCACTCAAAGACTTTAGCGAACGTCAAGGTCCCGGACAGTCAGCCATGGCAGTCGCGGGTAAGGCAACGGGATTTCTGATCGGAACGATCCCTGATGCGCTGGTGTTCGCGGTCACGCCGCCCGCCATCAGTTCTCTGGGGAACTCCAGTGGATTTGAGTTGCGGCTTCAGGATCGCAGTGGCATGGGTTATGACGCTCTGATGGCAGGCGCCGGTGAACTGTTGGCCAAGGCCGCGCAGAACACGATGCTGTCCCAGGTGCGAATCAGTGGGCTTGCACCCGGGCCCGCCCTTGAGCTGGAGATTGATCGGGATAAGCTCGCAGCCCTCGGGGTTGACTTCACGGAAGCCGCCGGCGTGCTCTCGAGTGCTGTGGGTGGGCAGTACATTGGAAAATTTCCGAACATGGGTCGGATGCAGAACGTCTGGGTTCAGGCAGAGTCTGAGTTTCGCATGGATCTGGACGACATCATGAAGCTCAGTGCACGCAATCGCGATGGGCAGATGGTGCCATTGTCTTCTTTTGTCCAGCCCCGGTGGATCCAGGGTGCGACTCAGGTAGTTCGTTACAACAGCTACGACTCAGTGCGCATTAGCGGGTCGGCCGCGCCCGGCTACTCATCGGGTGATGCCATGATGGCCATGCAACAACTGATTGGCGAGCTTCCTGATGGCTTTGGCTACGAGTGGACGGGTCTTTCTTATCAGGAAGTTCAGGCGGGATCTCAGGCGCCGATTCTGATGGGTCTGGCGATTCTCGTGGTTTTTCTGGTGCTTTCGGCGTTATACGAGAGCTGGGCGATTCCATTTTCGGTGTTGCTGGTGGTGCCTTTGGGTATGCTCGGAGCGGTTGGGCTGGTGAGTGCCCTTGGTATGAACAACGACGTGTATTTTCAGGTGGGTATGGTAACCGTCATTGGTTTGTCGGCGAAAAACGCCATTCTCATTGTCGAGTTCGCCAAGGATCTCTATGGTCGCGGTATGGGGCTTTACGAAGCGACCATCGAAGCTTCGCGCTTGCGTTTTCGGCCGATCCTCATGACATCGTTTGCCTTTATTCTGGGTGTTGTGCCGCTCACACTTTCAAACGGTGCCGGTGCTGCAAGTCAGAAGGCGGTCGGGTTCGGGGTTCTGGGGGGGATGCTCGCTGCAACGCCGTTTTCGGTCATTTTTGTTCCAGTTTTCTTTGCAGTTGTATTGCGTTTTTTCAAGACCAGGGTCAAGGTTTTTGAAACGCATCAAGCGTCGGGTGCGGGAGGCAGACATGAGTAAGCGTCCTTTGCCTTCAGGTCTGACGGTCCTGAGTCTGAGTCTGTTTTTGTCAGCCTGTAGCCTCGCGCCACAGTACGAGCGTCCCGATTCAACCGTTGCGGCTCAGTTTCCCGCCCAGACGCTGACCTCTTATGATGCATCCAAGGGTGAGTTTAGTCAGCGCCAGGTCGAGGCAGCCAGTTTGGGCCAGGACTCGAAGCTCAATGAGCTCACCCCGTGGCAGAGTTTTTTCAGGGACCCTCAGCTCAAGGAACTGGTCGGACTGGCTCTGCAAAACAACCGTAACCTTCAGATCGCGATCTCGAGGATGGAACAGGCTGAGGCGATCTGGGGCGTGCAGCGTGGCCAGATGTATCCACAGTTGGGAGCGTCTGTGCGAGGAGCACGCCAGGCTGCGCCTAGCCCAGGCGGTCCGACAGCAAGCAATGTCATCTCCAGTCAGTACAGCGCTGGTGTGGCGGTGACGGCATTCGAGCTTGATCTTTTCGGTCGGCTACGTAATCTTTCAGAAGCGGCATTTCAGCAGTATCTTGCCACGGCTGAGGGAACTCGCGCGGTTCAGATCGCACTCGTGTCCGATACAGCGATCCAGTTTTATCGTCTGCGCATGGCCGAAGTCATGCTGGAGCTCACCAGGGAAACCTATCAGGTCCGAAAGAAGACCTATGACCTTGTCAGCGCACGGTTTCGCAGTGGCATCTCGTCAGAGCGTGATGCAGTACAGGCCAAGTCGCTCGTTGACGCTGCGGCGGCTGACCTGGCTCGATTCACGCGGGAGCGAGAGCAGGCGCGAAATGCACTCGCCGTCCTGATTGGTCAGCCGTTACCCTCGAGCCTACCCGAACCCTTACCCTTTGCGGCGCTTGATCAGGTGCAGTCAATTCCGGCGGGTCTGCCCTCCGATCTGCTTGAGCGTCGTCCTGACATTCGCGCATCCCAGAACAATCTGCTGGCGGCCAATGCCAACATTGGTGCGGCAAAGGCAGCGTTCTTTCCGAGCATCAGCCTGACAGGCAGCGTGGGTACTGCAAGCACGTCCCTGGGTGATCTGTTTGCTGCGGGAACAGGCGCCTGGGCCTTTACGCCATCAATTTCCGTGCCGATTTTTCGGGGTGGTTCTCTGCAGGCCGGTCTGGAACAAGCCAATGCGGCACAGCGTGGCGCCGTAGCCTCCTATCAGCAGACTGTGCAGCAGGCATTCAGGGAAGTGTCCGATGCCTTGGCAGGTGAGGCGACGTTCGCGTCCCAGTTGCAGGCAAGGTCGGCGCAAAGCCGTTCAGCCCAGCAGTATTTCGACTTGAGCAATGCGCGTTTCTTTAACGGTATTGACAGCTTTCTGGATGTCCAGGTCGCGCAAGTCGAGTTGTTCAATTCACGGTTGCAGGAAGTTCAGACCGGTTTCGAGTTATTGGCAAATCGGGTTAATCTTTACAAAGCGCTTGGCGGTGGCTGGGATGAGTCCGTTCCTGGTGCGACGCGAGTCCAGTTTTCCGTCGCCCCAGAGACTGTTGCAGCGCGGACAACGACGCAGGCACCGACGGTGTCGACACAGCCAACAGCATCTACACTATCGTCTTCCATGACTTCAGCAACAACAGTGAAATAATGATCGATCTGGGTGTGAACATTGACCATGTGGCAACGCTGCGCCAGCAGCGTCATACCACTTATCCCGATCCCATACGTGCGGCCCTGCTTGAACTTGAGGGGGTCAGCGAGACCCTGCAAGGCG
>CAZBIN010000019.1:25979-26421 GCA_964491995.1 uncultured Orrella sp. | reverse complement strand
ACGCTTTCCTCAGAACCCATTGTAAACAGCGCTTCGTCGTCATATTGCTTTTCGCCGCCGGGTGTTAAAGCCCAACCGGAAAAGACATAGTTTGTTCTTATAAAACCGTTAGCCAAAAGGTTTGCGCTTGCGCCCGTTGCAAAATCGGTACGCGATGCTGCTCAGTGGATTTCGATGCTGGACGTTCATCCGCAGGTTGGACATCTCGCGCAGTATGGGGTCGAGTCTGTGGAGTGCCTTTATCCTGATGGCTCGATCGAAGTCCTCGGGCTATTCGGCGTGCATGACAGTCAACCGCTGCGCTCCATAGCTGCCCAGCGTTGTGTCCCGGCTCTGTTTCAGCTCACGATGCACCCCTTGGTCGAGCAGATTTCAGCGCAGGTTCAAGCCGGCTTGACACCGGTCTGGCCACTGGCTTTCCGGCTTGATGGATTGATGACAC
>CAZBIN010000019.1:0-25969 GCA_964491995.1 uncultured Orrella sp. | reverse complement strand
TGCCAGACTCGGACGTTAATCTGGCACATTTATTGCTGGGACATCGGGGCTGCCTAGGCTGGGTGGTTGCGTTGCACATGCGAGCAGATGAATGTGGGCTCGCCGCAGCGCCGCAATCCCAAGAGTCCGAGCCAGGTGATATTTCGTTGCCTGAACCGGCGACAACGGATCCGGAAGTTTCTGCTCCGGCAACGATAGACTTATATCACTACCGTCAGCAATGCAGGGCGCTTGAGCTTGAGATCTGGCGTGCGGTTGATTCTGACGGGGTGTGGCTGTCCTGCCCTGGCCAAACCGGATAGAATCGAAACAACAATGGTTTTTGTATGCACTATCGAGGCTTTTAATGGATAAAAATTTTCGTCAAGCAGCGCTTAATTATCACGAGCAAGGGCGTCCCGGAAAAATCTCGATAGCGCCGACCAAGAGCCTTTCGAATCAGCGGGACCTGGCGCTTGCCTACTCGCCGGGTGTAGCTGCTGCTTGCGAGGAAATCGTGGCAGATCCGCGCAACGCAGTTCGTTACACCGCACGGGGAAACCTGGTTGGTGTGATCACCAATGGCACAGCAGTTCTAGGACTGGGCAACATTGGTGCTCTGGCTTCCAAGCCGGTCATGGAAGGTAAGGCGGTTCTGTTTAAAAAATTTGCCGGTATTGATGTGTTCGATATCGAGATTAATGAAACCGATCCGCACAAGCTGGTGGAGATCATTGCCGGACTGGAACCAACATTTGGTGGCATCAACCTTGAAGATATCAAGGCGCCAGAGTGTTTCACGGTTGAGCGTGAACTTAGAAAGCGCATGAAGATCCCGGTGTTTCATGATGATCAGCATGGAACAGCCATCTGCGTGAGTGCTGCCTTCATTAACGGTCTTGAAGTTGTCGGCAAGACGATCAGTGAAGCGAAGGTTGTGGTTTCGGGTGCGGGCGCTGCCGCGCTGGCGTGCCTGGATTTGCTGGTGGACCTGGGCCTTACCCTGGAAAACATCTGGGTGACCGATATTGAGGGTGTTGTTTACAAGGGTCGTGCGGTTTTGATGGATCCGGATAAAGAACGTTTTGCCCAGGAAACCGATGCGCGCACGCTCTCAGACGTGATCGGTGGTGCAGATGTGTTTCTTGGTCTGTCAGCAGGCAATGTCCTCAAGCCCGAGATGGTTGCCCGAATGGCCGCCCGGCCGCTGATTCTGGCGCTCGCAAACCCCAATCCAGAGATTCTTCCGCCGGAAGCGCATGCTGTTCGGGACGATATCGTGATGGCAACTGGCCGTTCGGATTATCCCAACCAGGTCAACAATGTTTTGTGTTTTCCTTATATTTTTCGCGGCGCTCTTGATGTCGGTGCGACGACCATCACCCGAGAAATGGAGAAGGCCGCGGTCCTGGCAATAGCTGGTCTGGCGCGCGAGGAACAAAGCGAGGTGGTCACGGCAGCTTATGGCAGTGGGGACATCTCTTTTGGGCCGGACTACATCATTCCCAAGCCCTTTGACCCGCGCCTGATCACCCGCATCGCTCCTGCGGTAGCCAAGGCGGCTATAGAGTCTGGCGTGGCGACCCGTCCGATTGCGGACCTTGGTGCTTATATCGAGCAACTCGAGCAGTTTGTCTATCACTCTGGCGCCTTTATGAAGCCGGTGTTTTCCGCGGCCAAGGCGTTCAAGCGTGCTGGTGGCAAGGCTCGCATCGTGTACACCGAAGGCGAGGATGAGCGTGTCTTGCGTGCTGTGCAGGTGGTCGTGGATGAGAAGCTGGCCAGACCCATTCTGGTTGGTAGACCCTCTGTGCTGGCGGACCGCATAGAAAAGTATGGTTTGCGCCTTCGTCTGGGTGACGATGTGGAAATCGTGAATCCAGACTGGGATGAACGATTCCACCGTTACTGGACAATCTACTGGGAGAAAATGTGCCGGCGTGGTGTGAGCAAAGAGATGGCTCGAGTCGAAATGCGCCGGCGCTTGACATTGATCGGTGCAACCATGGTGCATGTTGGCGACGCTGATGGGATGATATGCGGCACCGTGGGAGGATACTCCGATCACCTTCGGTACGTCGATCACATGCTCGGACTGTCGCCGGGGTCCACAACCTATGCGGCGATGAATATTCTCCTGCTGCCCAACCATACGCTGGCATTGGTCGACACCCACATCAACGAAGACCCTGACGCCCGACAGGTGGCTGAAATCACGCTGGCTGCAGCCGAGGAAATGAGACGGTTGAACCTGGTGCCAAAAGTCGCTTTGCTGTCGCGCTCAAATTTTGGGACAGGGTCCACGGCTTCGGCTCAGAAAATGCGCGACGCGCTCGCCATCATTCGAGAGCAGGCGCCAGATCTGGAAATTGATGGCGAGATGCATGGGGATTGCGCACTGGATGAAAAGCTGCGGTTGCGTGTCCTGCCTTCTTCAACGCTCAAAGGTTCAGCGAACCTGCTGGTGTGTCCGAATGTCGAGTCGGGCAATATTGCCTATAACCTGCTCAAAACCGCTGCGGGTGGGAACGTGGCAGTTGGCCCGCTGCTGCTTGGAGTGAATGCGCCAGTGCATATTCTGACTTCGAGCGCGACAGTGCGGCGGATCGTCAACATGACCGCGCTGACAGTGGTCAAAGCGAACCACAGCTCAAGCCTGAATGTTGGCAGCAGCGATATGTAGCTGTGATGGCGCGTCCAGTGTTCCAGGTGGGCACTTGTCGATCGCGTCATCGGCTATTTTGTAATCCGCGGTGCCGCGATGTTTCATGATGTTGCAAATTACCTGCAAGTTCAGATTGCTTCATCGCGGTTTAGTCGATACGATTCGCCACAAGGGAACATTAAAACTAATAGGCACGGGCGATGGTCAATTCGGTCGATAAGCAAATTCAGCGATTAATCAAGAAGGGCGGGGAGTTCGATAGCCAGTTTGATCTGGTCGCGCTCAAGTCCGCTCTGGAAAGCGCCGACATCGGTTGTTTCAGGGCGGACTGTTCACGTGCGCGCAATCGCTCCGCAGTATTTCGTGCGGTTGTCAAAGCAGTGGACTACCCAGAGTTTTTCGGATCCAGTTTTGATGGTTTGTATGACTGCCTGAACGACACCATCTCTGATCAGAAGGTTGGTGTGGCTTTGTTGTTCGATGATCTGCACTCTGCGGATCCTGATCTGGAAAGCGACATGCCTCGATTGATGGAAATCTTGAAGGAAGTGTCCGAGTACGCGATCGAGCAGGGAAAAGTGTTCGTGTTCGGCATCAAGCACGGCGGCAAGCATCCCGCAGCCGTGCCCGGTGTGGTGCAAAACTGGAGCGAGACACCAAGCTAGTCGGTTTTGGGGGTGTCCCAGTCGAGGAGCGCGGTGAGTGCCGCGACGGCGGCGATTCCTGCCGTCTCGGTGCGCAGCACTCGAGAGCCCAGGCTAGTGCCCATTGCACCGGCGGTGAGCAGCTTGGTTTGTTCCAAGGGGTCCCAACCGCCTTCCGGGCCGATGAATAGTGCGCAGCCACGCTGTTTTCTGATGGGTTCAAGCAGCGATTCATGACTCAGAGGTCGTGTTCTGGCGTCTGGTATGCAGGCTAGCATCGGCAGACCGTTGCATTGCACGATCGCTTCGTCAAGACTGAGTGGCATCAGCAACTGCATCAGATGGTTGCGACCGCATTGTTCGCTGGCGGATTCAATGATCCGCTGGCTATGGGTGATGCGGCGTTGCGCCCTTTCTCCTGAAAGCCGAACCACGCTGCGCTGTGCCTGCACAACCAGGATTCGGGCGACACCGAGTTCAGTGGCTTTCTCGATGATCCAGTCCATTTTGTCCTGGCTCGCCATGCCTTGCACCAGGGTGATCTGGCCTGAGAGTTCCAGGCTGAGCAGGCTTGAGTCTTCAATCTGGGCCAGATGTCCGGATTTGCCTGCAGAGGTCAGACGGGCTCGTGCCTGGTTGCCCCGACCATCAAACAATATCAGTTCTTCGCCGGCGCGAAGCCGCCGGACCCGAATGTGATGGGCCACAGATTCGGGTAACTCAAACGGGTCGCGAACACTGAAGTCGGTGTTGCAGTAGAAACGAGCGGTTGCCATGATCGCAATCTTAACGCGAGGCAAGGGCTGCGAGTTGGCCTGCGAGGGATCCTTTGCAGAACTGCCGGTTCGCGCGGTGTTAAAATTAGGGGTTTTCCTATAGAAGTCAGCCGGTTGCCCGGGTAGGTGTCGCGTGACTTAACCGCTGTGCCGAGCATGCCTGAGCTGATCCGTCCTGGTTCTGTATTTCCACCTAAAGGTACCTCCGTCCTATGAGCACATCCGAAGTCTCTCCCAGCCAGATGGCCAACGCGATTCGTACGCTCTCGATGGATGCTGTACAAAAGGCGAAGTCAGGTCACCCGGGCGCACCCATGGGGATGGCTGAGATTGCCGTGGCACTTTTCACCCGGCATCTGAGACATAACCCCGCAGATCCTGCCTGGTGTGACCGTGATCGCTTCGTCCTCTCTAACGGCCATGGTTCGATGCTGATTTACTCGGCGCTGCATCTCTCGGGTTACGACTTGCCGATCGAGGAGTTGAAGAATTTCCGTCAACTTCACTCCAAAACGCCGGGGCATCCTGAAGTGGGTATTACCCCGGGCGTCGAAACAACGACGGGTCCACTTGGACAAGGTCTGTCCAACGCAGTGGGCATGGCCCTGGCCGAAGCGCTTCTGGCCGCAGAGTTCAACCGTCCCGGACACAACCTCGTTGACCACTATACCTATGCTTTTGTGGGTGATGGATGCCTGATGGAAGGTATTTCCCATGAGGTGTGCTCGCTCGCAGGTACGTTGCGCCTGGGCAAGCTGGTTGTCATCTATGACGACAACGGAATTTCGATTGACGGCAAAGTCGAGCACTGGTTCAAGGACGACACCGCACGCCGTTTTGAGGCGTACGGATGGAACGTTGTGCGAGATGTCGATGGCCATGATGTGGCAGCGGTCACGGCGGCGATCGGGCAGGCAAAGACGCTGGGTTCAGCACATCAGAGGCCCACACTGATCGTGTGTCGCACCGTGATCGGTCAGGGTGCTCCCACGATGGCGGGAACGGAGAAAGTTCACGGTAGTCCGCTGGGGGATGCTGAGATTGCCGCCACGCGTCAGGCGATTGGCTGGCAGCATGAGCCCTTTGATGTGCCTCAGGACGTCCGGGATGCATGGAGTGGTCACGCCAAGGGACAGCGCAGTCAGCAACAGTGGCAACATGTCTTTGATGCCTATCGTAAATCGCATCCGGATCTGGCTGCTGAATTCGAGCGCCGCATGCGTGGTGATTTGCCACAAGGATTTGAGCCGAAAGTGGCCGCCTTGATCGAGGATATCAACAGTCAGGCGCAGACTGTGGCGACCCGCAAGGCTTCGCAACAAGTCATCGAGTCACTCGTTAATCTGCTGCCAGAGATGCTGGGCGGGTCGGCAGACCTGACAGGATCCAACTTTACCGACTGGAAGGGCGTGCAGCCCGTGCGCGGGACAGACAGCGGTATCAGTTTTGGTCGTCATATCAACTACGGTGTGCGCGAGTTCGGTATGGCTGGCATCATGAACGGCATGGCGCTGCACGGTGGCTACCTGCCATTCGGTGGCACCTTCCTGACCTTTTCGGATTACTCGCGTAACGCTTTGCGCATGGCCGCACTGATGAAGCAGCGCGTGGTTCACGTTTTTACGCATGACTCTATTGGTCTGGGTGAAGATGGTCCGACCCATCAGTCCATTGAGCACGCGGCAAGTCTGCGTCTGATTCCGAATCTGGCAGTATGGCGTCCTTGCGACACGGTTGAAACTGCTGTGGCATGGGTGTCATCAGTGGCCCGTCCTGCCAGTATTGGAATGAACGTGCGTGATGGTGGCCCATCGGCTTTGCTGCTTTCACGGCAGAATCTGCCGTTCGTGGCGCGAGACCCCGCAACGCTGGCTTGTATCAAGAAGGGCGGTTATGTGCTGGCCGAGGCGGCAAATGCGCGCGCGATTATCATCGCCACGGGTTCCGAAGTCGAGATTGCGCTGGCTGCGCGTGATTTGCTTACCAAAGAGGGTGTGGCAGTTCGTGTGGTTTCAATGCCCTGCACCGAGGTTTTTGATCAGCAGGACGCCCAGTATCGCAACAGTGTATTGACGCCAGGCGTTGTCCGCGTGGCGGTTGAGGCTGGTGTGCGTGATTTCTGGTTTAAATATGTGGGTCTGGACGGCGCTGTGGTTGGTATTGACCGTTATGGTGAATCTGCCCCGGCGGGCGATCTGTTCAAGTTTTTTGGCTTGACGGCGCAGGCAGTTGCAGACGCAGTCAAAAAAGTTATCTAAAACAAGGAGAGTGTTGTCATGGCAATTCGTGTTGCGATTAATGGTTATGGTCGTATCGGCCGCAATATCCTGCGTGCTCACTACGAAGGCGGTAAAAAGCACGACATCGAGATCGTTGCCATCAACGATCTTGGCGATCCCAAGACCAACGCGCATCTGACGCAGTACGACACTGCGCACGGCAAGTTTCCTGGAACGGTCACGGTTGACGGTGACTTCATGGTTGTCAATGGTGACAAGATCCGTGTGCTGGCCAATCGCAATCCCGCCGAGTTGCCCTGGGGTGAGCTCAAAGTGGACGTGGTGCTTGAGTGCACCGGGTTTTTTGCAAGCAAAGAGAAGGCCAGCGCCCACCTTAAAGGCGGTGCCCGCAAGGTGATCATTTCGGCACCTGGAGGTAAGGATGTTGACGCAACGGTTGTGTTCGGGGTCAACCAGAACGTGCTCAAGGCTGAACACACTGTCATTTCCAACGCATCGTGCACCACCAATTGCCTGGCCCCGCTGGTCAAGCCGCTGCATGATGCGCTTGGTGTTGAAACGGGTTTGATGACCACGATTCACGCTTACACCAATGATCAGGTCCTGACTGACGTCTATCACGAAGATCTGCGTCGTGCCCGCTCGGCCACAATGAGCATGATCCCGACCAAGACCGGTGCCGCTGCAGCAGTGGGTCTGGTGCTGCCCGAGCTCAACGGCAAGCTCGATGGCTATGCTATGCGCGTGCCCACGATCAACGTCTCGATTGTTGATCTTTCATTCATCGCTTCGCGTCCAACCACGGTTGAAGAGGTTAACGATATTCTCAAGAAGGCCTCGGAAGGTCCCCTGAAGGGCATTCTGACCTACAACACCGAACCGCTGGTATCGATTGACTTTAATCACAACCCGGCGTCGAGCAACTTTGATGCAACGCTGACCAAAGTGTCCGGCACGCTTGTGAAAGTCAACTCCTGGTATGACAACGAGTGGGGATTTAGCAACCGCATGCTCGACACCACCGTTGCCCTGATGTCCGCAAAGTGACCGTCATGGCTGTTATCACATTGACCGAACTGGCCCAGTCAGGGCAATTGCGCGGCAAGCGGGTGTTCATCCGTGCAGACTTGAACGTTCCATTTGATGATGCGCGTCGTATCACCGAAGACACCCGCATCCGTGCTTCGGTGCCAGGCATTCAGATGGCGCTGGATGCGGGTGCGGCCGTCATGGTGACGTCGCACCTCGGGCGACCCAAAGAAGGCATTCTGACACCGGAGGATAGCCTGGAGCCAGTCGGTCGGCGGTTGTCGGAATTGCTTGGCAAACCGGTGCGTCTGGTGGCCAACTGGGTCGATGGCGTGTCCATCGCACCCGGTGAGGTTGTTCTGCTGGAGAACTGTCGTGTCAATCCGGGCGAGAAAAAAGACTCGCCAGAGCTTGCGCAGAAGATGGCGGCGCTGTGTGACATTTACGTCAATGATGCATTTGGCACTGCACACCGCGCCGAAGCAACCACACACGGAATAGCCCTCAAGGCTGGTGTGGCATGCGCAGGCCCTTTGCTGGCAGCCGAGCTTGATGCGCTGGGCAAGGCCTTGCATCAGCCGCGTCGTCCTCTTGTGGCGATCGTGGGTGGTTCTAAGGTGTCGACCAAGCTGTCTATCCTCAATTCGCTGGCTGACAAGGTCGACCAGCTGATTGTGGGCGGTGGCATTGCCAACACCTTCATGCTGGCTGCCGGGCTTCCAATTGGGAAGTCCCTGGCTGAGCCGGATCAGGTCGACCAGGCTCGCGCCGTTATTGAGAAGATGAAAGCTCGAGGCGCGGCAGTGCCTGTTCCGACAGATGTTGTCGTTGCGACGGAGTTCTCAGCTCAGGCTGTGGCCACGGTCAAGGCGGCTGCAGATGTTCAGCCTGATGACCTGATTCTCGATATTGGTCCACAGACAACAGCCAGACTAGCCGAGATTCTAGCCTCGGCCCAGACCATTGTCTGGAATGGTCCAGTGGGTGTTTTTGAGTTCGAGGCTTTCAGCCAGGGCACTGAAGGTGTGGCCAAGGCTATCGCTGCGTCTGATGGGTTTTCGATCGCGGGGGGTGGTGACACGCTTGCAGCGATTGCAAAGTTCGGTATTTCGGACAAAGTGGGTTACATCTCTACGGGAGGCGGTGCTTTTCTGGAGTTTCTGGAAGGCAAGTCACTCCCCGCTGTTGCCGCACTCGAGCAGCGCGGTCAGAAAAGCTGATCTTTGCAGGGGTCGGGCAGGGTATCGCTCGTCAGAAAAAGCTCGCAGCCAATCCGTGTGGCTGCGAGCTTTTTTGAATAATCATTAAACATGGCTTCTCTTGCAATGTCAGTGCAGTCGCGTCTGCTTGAGAAAAAGATCGTCTCAGGGTCGTAAACGCACGAAGCGACCCATACCAAGTTCATCGAGGAACTCGATTCGCAAGCTTTGGATCAGTTTGTCCTCAGGCGCATCAAAGGCGACAACAGAAATCGACCCGTCGGTTGAGTTCTCGCTGTAGGGCAGGCAGGTGAAATCGTTGCCGCTCCAATGGGTCAGGGGTCTGGTCTGACGATCAGCCCCGATGATCATCGCCAGCGCGCCGTTACGTTCGACAATTTCGACATCCCCGAAATACGCATTTTGATAAGTGCCAACATACGCCGCAAGCGCAAGTGCTGGCACAGGGTCGCGTGGCCTCTGAACGCCCACCCATTGTCCGCTCGGTGCCATGATCGATGCTATCAAGGGTTGGTAGGCGGCAAACCAGTCGCGCGTCTGCCCTCCAAACTGAACATCGTCAAGAAATGCTGCGGCGATTGACTCTGCGGCACCTGTGGGTGCTGCGTTGGTCAGAACCACGATCCCGATGTCGAGTGACGGGATCATGGTCATTGCAGTACTGGCACCCAGCGAAAATGCGCCAGAGTGGCTTAATGCCACCCGTCCAGAGGGTTGAATACCGACGTTAAATCCATATCCGTAGCTTGAGGGGCGTGCGTCCGGGGTGCTGGGTTGCGAGATGAGGGCTTGTGGCGTCAGCGCAGGTAGTAGCGCCTGCGGATCGATGATGGTTTTGCCGTCGAGTTGGCCATTTTGCAGAATCAGGGCCATCCACTTTGCCAGATCGCTGACATTCGAACTGACGCCGCCCGCAGGTGACTGGGCATCGGGCTGACGCAGGTCAGAAATCATATAACCATTCTTTCCCGGTACATGACCGTATGCGCGATTGGCGCGCGAAATGAAATCGGCATGGCGAGAGCTGGTGGCATTCATGCCCAGCGGTCTGTACAACATTTCATCAGAAAGGCTCGCCCAGTCTTGATCGGCCGCTGCGGCGACGCCTTGCGCTGCGGCGGTCAATCCAAAGTTTGTGTAGGCATAACTGGTGCGAAATGGGTTCAGCTTGAGTAAGGCAAGGCGTTCGAGAATCTCGCGCTGGCGGTAGCCCAGGTCCTCAAGCAAGTCGCCTGCATGGTCTGGTAGTCCTGACCGGTGAGCGTAAAGATCACCGATCGTGACATGACGCGTCACCCAGGGATCGGAAAGGGCAAACCATGGCAAAAGTGTCGTCAAAGGCGTATCCCATGTGACGAGTCCGGCATCGACCTGAGTCGCCACGACAGTCGCTCCGATTGGTTTTGACAGAGATGCAACCTGAAACACCGTTTCCGCATCAACTGTCAGCGGGGCGTCGACTCGACGTAGACCAAAACCACGGGCATAGACAGTCTTGCCATCGCGCACGACGGCAAGCGCCAACCCGGGAATGCCACTGCGTTGCCATACGTCCATGGCAATGTCATCGAGTCGTTCAATCGCCCGATCAATCTGGGCAGCCGGTACGGGAAGTGCCGAGAACCTCGCAGGTGAGTCTGATGTCGGAAGCTGTAACTGAACTGTGTGGATTGTTTGAGTGTTCGCAGCCGCGGTCAAGGACATTGACGCCAACAGATATGCGGCAGCCTTGCAAGCATGCTGCCAGCCGGTCAGAGTGAAGACATGTCTGGTGGATTTTGAGGTTCTGGACATTGGCAGTCTCCGAAAGTGGATGCAAGTGTCAATGCTCGATCGCCTGAACCTGCTTTTCTTGCCTTGGTATTGCCACCGCTCAAACTGGATCGAGTGTGAGTCAGTGTAGCCGTGTCGCAGAATCCATCCCACAGTTTCTGACGAAAAAATGCGCACCCGGCAAAACGGTTGCGCGATCCTGCCTGTCAGAGCGATCTGACGTCAGATGCGAAGTCAGATCGCCGGAATTCCCGCAATGGACTTCTTGTGCGCATATATTGCTGCGACTGCACACGATGCCAGTCTTGCCTCGCGGCTGTCAGCCCGGCTCGTGAGGATGATGGGCACTCGGGCGCCGAGCACGATCCCTGCCGCGAGCGCACCCGCGAGAAATGACAGGTTCTTGGCGAGCATGTTGCCTGCCTCGAGGTCAGGGACAACCAGAATCTGGGCATGTCCGGCTACCGGTGAATTCAGCCCTTTCATGGCTGCCGCTTCAGGGCTGATGGCATTGTCCATAGCCAGGGGGCCATCCAGAATACCCCCGGTGATCTGTCCACGATCAGCCATCTTGCAAAGTGCGGCGGCTTCAATTGTGGTCGGCATTTTCGGGTTGATCTGCTCAACTGCCGAAAGGATGGCAACTTTGGGCGTGCCAAGTCCAAGGGCAAGGTGCAGGTCAATCGCGTTTTGCACGATGTCGACCTTGCAACTCAGATCTGGCGTGATGTTAATTGCCGCATCGGTTATGAACAGGGGCTCGGGATAGGTAGGCACATCCATGATGAAGACATGGCTCAAGCGACGACCAGTCCGAAGCCCGGTCTGCGTGTTGACCACAGCTTGCATCAATTCGTCTGTGTGCAGACTGCCCTTCATCAGGAGGGTTGCCCGACCTTCGCGAACCAGTGCTACCGCCTGATCTGCAGATGCGTGGCTATGGGGCGAGTCGATGAGATCAAGATCGCTGATATCAAGACTTTCTTGCTGTGCAACCGCTTCAATTCGAGCACGTGGCCCAACCAGAATCGCCTTGATCAGCCCCAGTTGCGTCGCTTCAAGCGCGGCTCTCAGCGATGTGGCATCGCAAGGGTGAGCCACAGCACATACCTGGGCAGGTATTGATTGCGCGGCGGCAATCAGGCGTTCAAATTTGACGCGGCTGTGTTCGTTTTGAGCAACTTGTACCGAGTTCAATGCAACCTCACTCATGGCTTTCCGATGATACGCCAGAAGGTTTGATCTGCTCTGCCTTGGGACTTTCGAGGCTGTCCGACGCAATGTTCGTCGCACGACCGGAAGAGATATCGACCGATTGTTCACTCATTTTTTGACTGGATAGGGAACTGCCAGGGGCCGTCACAGCCTCCGGTGCTTTTTCGACGACGGATGTCGTTTCCAGGCGGCCTGCCGATTTCACTGCAGCCCTGGTGGCCCCTACCGAGGCACTTGCCGGTTGAGCAGAAGCCTGCTTGATGGGTTCGACTGGTGCTTTTGCCGCTGGCTTCACTGGAGTCTTTGCCGTGGTCTTCACCGTGGCTTTCACATGGGTCTTTCTGCCGGCCTTCTGCACGGGTTCCGTTGTGACTGACTGCGGCGTTGATGCTTCTGCTTTGACAGGCGATTTTCTAACCGCTTTAGTTGTCTTGGCGGATGCAGCCGTCACTTTGGCGGCCGGAACCGAGGTGTTGGCCGATGCCTTGACGGTCGAATCGGCTTTGACTGACGCCAAGACGGGTCTGGCTGTCTCCGTGTTCTGAGCGGGTGGGCTCTGAACCATAACGCTGGTCTGGGCGACCTGCAATTCTGGTTGCGGAGCCACCAGATCTTCAGGCATAGAGTTTTTGCGAGCTGTCTGTCCGAGAATGCTGGCGCGCTCGACCAGCATGTCGTGGGCCTGTTCAGGCGCTTTAGCGTTGCGTGCAGCCAGATCGAAGAGATCAAGCACTTCCTGGAGGCGGCGCTTGCCTTCTATGTTGAGCGAACCGCTCGCCTGCGCAACCTGCTCAACGAACTTGGATGCTTCGCGGATGGATTTCTCAGGGAAGGGGGCAAGCAAGTCAGGGATGGCCTGGATGGAACCACTGGGGTCGACTACCATGACCATCGCCTGCTGGCGCACGAGACGTTTGAATTTCGAGAGAGTCAGCACATGCTCCTGACCGGCACGAAGACGGCGGATCAAGTTAAAGCTTCGCTCGTCGATACCACCTTGTGCCTGAGAGATGTAGATCATGACACGGATGCTCACTTCATCGAGACCACCTTCCTGGGCCATCTTGCGCAGCTCGGTGACTTTGCGCTTGACGAACTGTACGTGTTCGGGAGATACGCCAGGATGATCGCGCGGCGGTCCTTCTTTGGCGCCAAGTCCTGCCAGATCCTGGATGAATGGCGATCCGTAGACGGTCATGAAGGTCTGTTCAACCACAGCATCGCGCCACTTGCCCCACAGGTCCAGACAGGATTCGATAACTTTGGACATCTGCTTTTCTGCCTGGACAAACGGGTTGTCCGGGCTGGCAGGCTTACGGTGATTCCTGACCTCGACTGACAATGGCCCTATCGGAGCAATGGCAGGGTTCTTGTCAGAAATCATTTCATAAGGCAGACGTAGTGGGTGAAGTTGCTGCAGACGTTCGGTCACACGTGGGGTCGCCATCATCTTGACCCAGGGCTGCATGAACGACTTGTACAAACCCAGATTGACTTGAGAAAGGCGCGAGACAGTGGCAAAGCGTCTGTCGTCATCTTCGCGGTGCTGAACGATTTTCTCAATATCGGCAAGATGGCGACGCTCGAACTTCAGAATATAGTCACCAAATGCCAGGTCTGCGTTGGGTGTATCAGGTGTCTTGTCACTGATGACGGCCTCGTAAATACCTGCTGGCAACATGTCGATCATGTCGATGTTGCAGGTGAATTCACGATGTTCCTTTCGCGCCACTGCTCCGGAGACGAAGATTCCGAGGTGTCCGATGCTTTCATGCACCGCATAGATAATTGTCTGGCCATGGGCCAGTACTTCTCTGTCGCTCTGGTAGAGGTCCGTGATCCAGCCCAGTGCCTGAGGTGGTGGCGTGATGTCATCGCCTTTGGAGCAAAACACAATAATGGGTGAGCGCACGTTGCGCAGATCGATGCGCATGCCGTCACGTGTCACCATTCGAGCCGTCGAGAGCTTGTTGCCGATGAACAGATTGTCAACGATGTATTGAATTTCTTTTCCGTTCAGGAAAACGTGACCACCCCACCAACGCTCAAATCCAAGATAGCGCTGTGCTTCCGTATCGACATTGGCATACAGGTTGTACTGCTTGCTCCAGTGGGTATTGGCCGGATTCAGATTCTCGAAGTTCTTGACCAGATTGGCCCCATCAAACACGCCTCCGCCGAGGTCGCTGGCCATCATGGTCATCCACGAGCCGCCCGTCATGCCTCCGGTGTAGCGCATGGGGTACATATTGCGCCAGCCGGCCCAGTACGAAATTGGAGCGCCTGCGATGATGATCGGTCCAAAGAGTTCTGGTCGGGTGGCTGCAGCCATCATGATCTGCCAGCCGGCCTGGCAGTTGCCGATGACAACGGGTTTGCCTTCAGACTCAGGGTGTCTTGCAATCACCTCCTCGAGAAATCGGGCTTCGGCAATAACAACGTCTTCAACCCCTTGGTCTGGTTCAGGCTTAGGCAAAAATCCGATGAAATAGCATGGATGGCCGGCTTGAATTGCGACACCGATCTCGCTCTCTGGCTTAAAGCCTGCGATGCCTGGACCGTGACCCGCGCGCGGGTCAACGACCACAAACGGGCGTTTGACCGGGTCAACCGGCATTGCGCGAGGTGGGACAATGCGGGTGAGCATGTAGTTGACCGGCTGTGCCAGCGTGCGCCCATCAAGCACAAGTTCAGCCTTCATACTCAAGACATTGGGTGCCTTCTTGGCCATGTGGCGCTGGTACTGATTGCCGCGCTGGCGCATGACATCGGAGTACAGGACGCTGCGTTGCCACGCATCAACGGTGTATTCGATGGCGGCGTCCATGACGGGTGGAATCAGTGGAATGCTGGGGTGTGCTTGACTTTTGGTATTGCTCACGTGGATAACCTCTTTTGGGAGTTGCTCCCATGATACCGATCATTATATTGCGGTGCAACATAATTTCGTTCAGTGCGCTTCTGATTGGAGCTGAAAATCGTTATCTGGCGGCTCAAAACGCAATATCTAGTGTCTAGTAATGACGCGCGACACGAAAAGAAGGGTTTTGACCTGCCAGTAGGGTTATATTCTCGAGCATAAACGCGGTCAAGCTTTCGTCGGCGCGAATGAGTGCCAGCCAAGTCGAGGGCTGCAGATTCTGCAAGAGAATGACTGCACTTCAATCCAGCGTTCAGGAGTCAGAAAACAATATGTCAGAAAGCCAATCCGCATTCCCTGCCCGGGCGCCAGCCGGCGTGCTTCGAATCGGGCTCATTTCGATTTCCGATCGTGCATCTCAAGGCATCTACGCGGACGAGGGTGTGCCCTCGCTAAAGACCTGGTTTGCTCGTGCGCTGACCAGTCCTTATCAGGTTGTCGAGCGCCTGATTGCAGACGAAAAGGATCTCATCACGCGAACCATCATGGAACTTGTTGATGATCACCGTTGCGATCTGGTCATCACGACCGGTGGCACGGGTCCTTCCAGGCGGGATGTCACGCCGGAGGCCACTCTGGCGGCTGCGACCCGGGAGATGCCTGGATTTGGTGAGCAGATGCGCCAGATCAGTCTGCACTTTGTACCGACAGCCATTCTGTCGCGCCAGGTAGGTGTGCTTCGTGAAACGGAGGATCACGCTGCGCTTGTGTTCAATCTGCCCGGACAACCCAAGGCAATCGCTCAGACTCTTGAGGGCTTGAAATCTGACGATGGCACAGTCATGGCTTCGGGGATATTTGCTGCGGTCCCTTACTGCATTGATCTGATCGGCGGACCTTATATCGAGACCGATGAAACGATCATCAAGGCTTTTCGGCCAAAGAAAGCTGCCAAAGTGACGTGATTTCTTTTGAGCGCCAGGCCGCCAGAGGGTCGCTCTGACGGCTTGCCTTCGCGTGTGTGGGATGCGTGTCGTGACGCATTGAAACCCGCAGTCCCGCGGCGTGGATCCATTGCAAAAGCTGTTCGCGTGAGCGCAAACCGAGGAGTTCGGCCAAATTGGACATGATCAGCCACGCCTGACCGCCTGGATTCAGGTGCTGTGCCGCTGAGCCGATAAATCCTTTGAGCATCCTGTGCTCCGGGTCATGCACCGCAGCATCGAGTGGACTGCGCACAACACCAGGCAACCATGGTGGATTGCAAACAATCAGGTCCACTTTCGGCGAGTGGCTCAGCAGGTCGCCCGCCTGGATGTGAACCACATTGCTCAAGCCGAGTCGTTCAATGTTGTCCTGTGCGCAAGCCAGTGCGGGGGCGTAATGGTCAATGGCTGTCACCTGGGCGACTCCACGCTGAGCAAGGATTGCCGCAATCACGCCGGTGCCGGTACCGAGATCGATTGCACTGTGACAAGGATCAGGCAGGGGGGCATTGGCGAGCAGGCTCAGATATTCCTGGCGAGTTGGTGCAAAGACACCGTGGCGTGGATAAATTCTCCCCTGAAGTGCGGTGACTTCCACCCCGTTGAGTTGCCATTGATGGGCGCTCAGAATACCCAGTAGCTCGGTCAGCGGCATGAGTATCGGGGTATCAATTTTTCCTAAGGTGGTGCTACAGGCCGCTTCGATGGGCAATGCTCTGCCTAGACGCAGTACCCAGCCGGGTTCGACCCTGATCAAAATCATGCCCAGAAGGCGTGCCTGCTGTGAGCGTGCGAGCCGGAATTTGTGAAAAGCCTCTGGCATGGGGGCATTGGGTTCAATCGTCAGTCGTTCAAGCAGACGACGTTTGATGGAGCCCAGCATCTGGCGGCCCTGATGGAAATCGCCTTCCCATAGCAGTGCGGTGCCTTGAGTCAGCACTTTGAGAGCCTGGTCTGCACTCAAAGCTGTCGTGACGGGCTGCAGGCGCTTGGGAGCTGGCCAATTGTTGCCACTGTGCCAGTTCACGGTGTGAGTCTGGCAGTACAGATCCCAGTTGATGGGGTCTGCGACGGAGGCATTGACTCGGTCTGTTGATTGCCTGCTCATCTGATACTCCGAGAAATCTCGTCATTTAGGGCGGGGAGGATGTCAATAAGATCCCGGCCGATTGCGGCTTGATGGCGCATCTCGGCGCAAAGGGCGGCGCATGCGGCTAAAATGAGCGCTTATTGTAAATAGTAAAAATGCAGGTAAAAGGTATAGGTAAAAAGACAAGCGCCAGCTTCGGTGGAGTTGCCGGGGGTGCTGGTTCTTATGCTGTTGGCGATTTTTCTGAACGACCTGTTATCGTGTGCGCTTGTGCTGGACATGGCTTGATTTGCGGCGTTTAATCGCCGTCAGCCTGACCGTACAATTCGTTCCAGGAAGCGGTTCGAATGAGGCGTCTATACCGAAAAGCCTGATTTTCTACCCGGTTTTTACCCAGATTCTCAATCTCACTCATCTCTTTACCTCAAGGATACTGACCATGCCTCTTGTTTCCATGCGCCAGCTTCTGGATCACGCCGCCGAAAATGGCTACGGCATCCCGGCCTTTAACGTCAACAACCTCGAGCAGGTCCAGGCCATCATGGAGGCAGCTGCCCAGACGGACAGTCCAGTCATCATGCAGGCGTCGGCCGGTGCACGCAAGTACGCAGGCGAGGGTTTTCTCAAACATCTGATCCAGGCCGCTGTCGAGTCTTATCCGCACATTCCTGTGGTCATGCACCAGGATCACGGCCAGTCGCCAAAGGTCTGCCAAGGCGCGATTGACCTCGGATTTTCCAGCGTCATGATGGATGGTTCGCTCAAGGAAGATGGCAAGTCCATTGCAGATTATGAGTACAACGTCGACGTGACCCGCAAAGTTGTGGATATGGCTCACAAGCTGGGAGTGACCGTTGAGGGGGAGCTTGGATGTCTGGGTTCGCTCGAGACCATGCAAGGTGACAAGGAAGATGGTCATGGCGCTGACGGTACATTGACAATGGATCAGCTGCTGACGGATCCAGAACAGGCAGCCGACTTCGTGCGCCGCACCCAGCTTGATGCTTTAGCGATCGCGATTGGCACCAGCCATGGTGCCTACAAATTCAGTCGCAAGCCGACGGGCGATATTTTGTCGATCTCGCGGATCAAGGAAATTAATGCCCGCCTGCCCAACACCCACCTGGTCATGCATGGCAGTTCGAGCGTTCCACAGGATCTGCTGGCTGAGATTCGCAAGTATGGGGGCGACATGAAGGAGACTTATGGCGTGCCTGTCGAGGAGATCCAGGAAGCGATCAAGTTTGGTGTGCGCAAGATCAACATCGACACCGACATCCGTCTGGCCATGACGGCGGCGATTCGCCGTTTCTTTGTCGAGAATCCCGAAAAATTCGATCCTCGCGAGTACCTCAAGCCAGCACGCGAAGCTGCCAAGAGCATTTGCGTGGCTCGTTATGAGCAGTTTGGCACGGCAGGAAATGCGAGCAAGATCAATGCCAGACCCTTGTCCGCGATGGCTGCTGACTACGCTGCTGGAAAGCTGGCCCAGGTGATTAACTAATTAGCGCTGGCCTTGAATCTGACATAGAACTGGAAATCACTGTGACCGTTTTGCACCAATCCAGCATCAAGTCACTGCCGTTGGTGGCACGTGGCAAGGTACGCGACATGTACGCGGTGGGCGATGACAAATTGCTTATCGTGGCAACTGACCGGATTTCAGCGTTTGACGTGATCCTCGATGATCCGATCCCTGGAAAGGGGGAGGTTCTGACCCAGCTTACGCTGTTCTGGCTCGACAAGCTGGCCGCAGTGGTCCCGAACCATCGTACGGATGTCCAGCCAGAGGATGTGGTCGATGCCAGTGAGCGCGATCAGGTTCGAGGCCGGGCGATGGTGGTCAAGCGGCTCAAGCCCGTGATGGTCGAGGCGGTGGCTCGTGGTTACCTGATTGGATCTGGCTGGGTAGATTATCAGGCGTCAGGGGCGGTTTGCGGCATCAGATTGCCCGCGGGTCTGCGCCAGGCCAGTCGCCTGCCAGAGACAATCTTCACGCCCGCTGCGAAGGCTGCCGTGGGCGAGCATGACGAGAATGTCGATTTTGAGTATGTGGTCAGCCAGGTCGGCCAGTCGCTGGCCGACCGTATTCGTGCTGTCACCCTCGAGCTTTATGAGCAGGCTGCGCGGTTTGCCGCCGGACGCGGGATTTTGATTGCTGACACAAAATTCGAGTTTGGTCTTGATGACGCGGGTGTCCTGCATCTGATGGACGAGGTTCTGACACCCGACTCTTCCCGCTTCTGGCCGGCCGATAGCTGGCAAGAAGGCATCAGCCCACCGTCTTATGACAAGCAGTTTGTGCGTGACTGGTTGCTCACGCAACCTTGGGGGAAAACTGCGCCTGCACCAAGGCTGCCTGCTGATGTGATTGAAAAAACGGCATCCAAGTACCGGGAAGCGCTTGAGCGGTTGACCGCCTGACCGGCGTTTTGCGGTCCGGGACATTCTGTCAAAGCGCCTGTCAGACAGGCGTTGGTTAAAATACTCGTTTTCACGATGGGAATCATCATGTCCAGCGAAAGCTCAAAAGATTCCGGACAACTGCCTTTGGTCGGCGTCATTATGGGTTCATCCAGTGACTGGCCGGTGATGCAGCATGCCGTGGATATCCTGAAACAGTTTGGTGTGCCTTACGAGGCGCAGGTGGTTTCTGCACATCGCATGCCACACGACATGGCTGAGTATGCCGGCCGTGCCAGCGAGCGGGGTCTGCGTGCGATCATTGCTGGTGCTGGCGGAGCCGCACATTTGCCAGGCATGGTGGCGGCTTTCACGGAGGTCCCTGTTTATGGGGTGCCCGTCCCATCAAAATACCTTCGCGGTGAGGACTCTTTGCACTCTATCGTACAAATGCCCAAAGGAATTCCGGTTGCGACTTTTGCGATTGGTGAGGCTGGTGCGGCCAACGCTGCTTTGCACGTTATCGCAAACCTGGCCACCACCGACCGTGATCTGGCGACACGCCTCAAAGCGTTTCGTGGTGCGCAGACTGAAGCGGCACGTGCCATGAGGTTGCCATGATGGTTTTGCCTGGAGACTGGCTGGGCGTGATGGGGGGCGGTCAGCTGGGTCGCATGTTCTGTCAGGCTGCCCAGTCCATGGGCTACCGGGTTCTCGTGCTTGATCCGGATGGCAGTGCACCGGCTTGCCAGATTGCTGATGAGGTGATCAATGCCAAGTATGACGACGATCATTCGCTGTCGTTGATGGCGCATCGCTGTGCGGCGGTCACGACCGAGTTCGAGAACGTGCCTGCAGCAAGCCTTGGAGCACTGGCACGACGCGTACGCGTAACGCCGGGCGCCAGCGCGGTGGAAGTTGCCCAGGATCGTTGTGTCGAGAAGGCATTCATCGAGGCACAGGGTATCCCGGTGGCTCCTCATGCAAAAATCCACTCAGTGGCGGACCTGGAGAATGCTGACCCTGCGCTGCTGGCCAACGGTATTTTGAAGTCGGCACGTCTGGGCTATGACGGAAAGGGGCAGTACCGGATTCATGATCTTGAAGGTGCGGTGACGGCTTTCAAGGAAATGGGTGAAGTCTCTTGCGTGCTTGAGGCACGTTTGAATCTGGTTCGTGAACTGTCGGTGGTGCTTGCTCGCAGTGTGACTGGCGAGGTTGTGACTTACGATGTTGCGCGCAACATCCATCATGACGGCATTCTGGCGGTCACCCACGTCGATGGACAGCATGATGCCATCAGTCAAAAGGCCTGTCAGTGGGCGACCATGATTGCGCACGCACTGGGCTATCACGGCGTGCTGTGTGTCGAGTTCTTCGTTCTGGAAGATGGCACGCTGTTGACCAACGAGATCGCGCCACGCCCTCACAACAGTGGGCATTTCTCTCAAAATGCCTGCGTGACCAGCCAGTTTGAGCAGCAGGTCAGAGTCATGGCCGGCTTGCCTCTGGGTCAGACCCGTCTGTTAGCGCCAGTCGTCATGCTCAATCTGCTGGGTGATGTCTGGTTGCGTGGTCCGGGTGGCCAGTATCAGGATCCGGACTGGAATAGTGTCCTGCAGCATCCAGGTGTGGCATTGCATCTCTATGGCAAGCATGAGGCCAGACCAGGCCGCAAGATGGGGCACATTAACATTACGGCCTCAAGCCTGCAGAGTGCAGTGGATATCGCCAATGAGATCGTCAAGACGCTGGATTTGCCGGAGCAGGCACGCCTCGCCTGAGACATCACATGTCCGACAGCCAGAACTCGACCATCCAATCTCCGCATTGCACGCGCGAGCAAATCGCCGTGGCGGCTCAGGCACTTGCACGCGGTGAACTGGTCGGTTTTCCGACCGAGACGGTTTATGGACTCGGTGCAGATGCCAGCAACCCGGAGGCAGTTGCCGGGATTTTTGCAGCCAAAGGACGTCCGAGCGATCACCCGGTGATTGTGCATGTTGCTAGTGCTCAGGCTGCGTTTGCGTGGGCGCGTGACGTGCCGCAGGAAGCTCGAGCTTTGATGGCCGCGTTCTGGCCTGGCCCACTGACGTTGATTTTGCGTCGTGCAAACTGGGTAGATCCATGTGTCAGTGGGGGGCAGGACACGATTGGCCTGCGGTGCCCGTCTCATCCTGTGGCTCAATCGTTGTTACAGGCTTTCGCAGAGTTATGCGGCGACCATCCCGCAGGTATCGCGGCGCCTTCGGCGAACCGGTTCGGCCATGTCTCGCCGACAACGTCAGCGCATGTCAGACAAGAATTCAGTGACCTGATCAAGCAGGGGATGATCGTGCTTGAGGGTGGCGCCACGCAGGTGGGGATCGAGTCGACGATCGTGGATCTGTCCCGATTGTCACAGGGGCAGGGCCCAGCTCTTTTGCGCCCCGGAAGTATTTTGCCTGGCGATATTGAGTCGGTGATGGGTTTGCGTCTGGGGGGGCATGATGCGCAAGCTCCCCGGGTTTCAGGTGCGCTGAAGGCGCATTATTCACCTCATACACCGATGCGGCTAGTGCCATCGTCAAGGATTGCTGACTCGGTCAAAGACTGGTGTGATGCCAATCCGGCCAAGCAACTGGCGGTAGTGGCGCGTCAGATCGGGTGTGAGCCACTACCTGCGGCGCATCCCCAATCCCGTGTTCTTTGCTATTCCATGCCAGACCATCCAGCAGCCTACGCGCAGGCTTTGTACGCACAGTTGCGTGCCGTAGATCTTCTGGGGGTAGATCAGTTGTTCTGGGAGACTGTTCCCGACACAGAGCCGTGGCACGGTGTCAGGGACCGGTTGCAACGCGCGGCCGCCGCATTCCAGTAGAAGGACAGGGCATACGCCCGCGAGGCAGGCTTGCCCAAGTATGTCAGGATCTGGTCAGAAGCGGTCGCCCAACCAGATCCGTCTGGCAACAATCAGGAGAAAGCCTGAATGCCAGTCTGGGCGCGACCCAGGATCAGTGCGTGAACATCGTGGGTGCCCTCATAAGTGTTGACCACTTCGAGGTTGACCAGATGGCGTGCCACGCCGAACTCATCTGAAATGCCGTTTCCTCCCAGCATGTCACGGGCCATGCGCGCGACGTCGAGCGATTTTCCGCACGAGTTGCGCTTCATGATCGAGGTGATTTCAACGGCGGCCGTGCCTTCATCCTTCATACGTCCCAGGCGCAGGCACCCTTGCAGGCCCAGCGTGATCTCGGTCTGCATGTCAGCAAGCTTTTTCTGGATCAGTTGATTGGCTGCCAGAGGACGACCAAACTGTTTGCGGTCCATGGTGTACTGGCGTGCTGCGTGCCAGCAGAACTCTGCTGCGCCCAGCGCACCCCAGGCAATACCGTAGCGTGCGGAGTTCAGGCAGGTGAACGGTCCTTTGAGACCGCTGACGTTTGGCAACATCTGCTCTTCACCCACTTCAACTTCCGCCATCACGATTTCACCGGTCACCGAGGCGCGCAGTCCCACCTTGCCATGAATGGCGGGTGCTGACAAGCCTTTCATACCTTTCTCAAGGATGAAGCCGCGGATGCGACCATCGTAATCACCGCCCACACACTTGGCCCAGACCACGAACACGTCAGCGACTGGTGAGTTGGTGATCCACATTTTATTGCCGGTCAGCTTATAGCCGGACGCTGTCTTGACCGCACGGGTTTCCATGCCGCCAGGATCCGACCCATGGTTGGGCTCGGTCAAGCCAAAGCAGCCAATCCACTCGCCAGTCGCCAGTTTGGGGAGGTATTTGCGCTTTTGTGCTTCGCTGCCAAACTCGTTGATGGGCACCATGACCAGGGAAGACTGTACGCTCATCATCGAACGGTAACCTGAGTCCACACGCTCCACTTCGCGTGCGATCAAGCCATAGCAAACGTAGTTAAGCCCAGAGCCACCATACTCGGTGGGAATGGTGGCACCCAGCAAACCGAGTGCACCCATTTCCGGAAAAATGGAGACGTCCATTTTTTCATGGCGAAATGCTTCGAGCACGCGTGGGGCGAGCTTTTCCTGGCAGTAGGCACGTGCGGCATCAGCGACCATACGTTCTTCGTCAGTCAGCTGGCTTTCCAGAAGCAGGGGGTCTTCCCAGTTAAAAGATGGTGAAGCAGACATATTCAGTACTCCATGTGTTAACTCAAAACTTCAAACAGGGCACAAGGTCATCGTTCGATCAGACAATACCGCAACCCGATTAACCTTTTGCGGCAGATCGAATCTTGTCGATCGTCGTCGTGGGTGTGATGGCCTGAGGATCCACCAGCAAATGAATGATGGCAGGTTTGCCACTGGCCTTCGCGCGCTCAAACGCAGCTGGGAAATCCTCCGAGCGTTCGACACGCTCGCCGTGTCCGCCAAAAGCAACCGCATAAGCTGCAAAATCTGGATTGCGCAGTTCGGTGGCAGAAATCCGGCCTGGATAGAATTTCTCCTGGTGCATACGAATTGTGCCGTACATGCCATTGTCGACCACGAGTGTAATGATCGGCAGGTTGTATTGCACTGCGGTGGCAAACTCCTGACCATGCATCATGAAGCAGCCATCGCCGGCGAAACAGACAACTGTTCGATCAGGCCAGACACGCTTGGCACCCACTGCAGCTGGCAGGCCGTAACCCATCGAGCCTGAGGTTGGTGCCAGCTGCGTGCCGAAACGAGTGAAACGATGAAACCGGTGAAGCCAGGTTGCGTAGTTGCCAGCACCATTGGTCATGATGGCATCGGCAGGCAGGTTGGCCTCCAGATATTCCATCACTTTGTTCATCTGCAAATGACCTGGGGGGTTGACGCTCGAGGGATTGCTCCAGGCCAGATAACTCTTGTGAAGACTTGCGGTGTCCTGTGACCAGGGGATTTGTGAGGGTGGAGCCAAAGAACTAAGTTCGGCAGCAAACGCTGCTGCCGATGCGTTGATGGCCAGCGCCGGGTGATAGACCCGTCCCAGTTCACCGGCATCCGGATGCACATGCACCAGTTTTTGCGTCGGAACTGGAATATTCAGAAGCGTGTAAGACTGGCTCGGGATTTCCGAGAGCCGGCCACCGACCAGCAAAATCAGGTCCGCCCCCTGAACGCGTTTGAGCAACTCAGGGTTCAGACCCAGTCCGAGGTCCCCGATGTAGCAGGGGTGATCATGAGGAAACAACATCTGGCGCCTGAAAGATGCGGTGACAGGCAGGTTAAAGCGCTGGGCGAAATCCGCGAACTGTGCGACTGCCTGTTCAGTCCATCGGGTGCCACCCACAATCGCGACAGGCGCTTTTGCGTTGGCCAGGCGGCGTGCCAGATCAGCCATCTGGCCAATCGCAGGCGCAGACTCAATCGGTTCGACCCGAGGCGCATCGAGTACTTCAGCAACCTGGGTCAGCATGTCCTCGGGTAGCGCGATGACCACGGGGCCGGGGCGGCCTGACATCGCGACGTGAAATGCACGTGAGACGATTTCAGGGATGCGGGTAGGATCATCGATTTCGGTAGCCCACTTTGCCACCGGACCAAACACGGCGCGGTAGTCCATTTCCTGAAATGCCTCGCGCTCACGCATGCTGCGATCAATCTGACCCACAAACATGATCAAAGGCGTGGAGTCCTGGCGGGCAATATGAATACCCGCCATGGCGTTCGACGCGCCGGGGCCTCGAGTGACCATACAGATACCCGGACGTCCGGTGAGCTTGCCGTGCGCATCCGCCATCATGGCTGCACCACCTTCCTGCCGGCATACGGTCACGTTGATATTGACGTCGACCAGCGCATCAAGCACCGCCAGAAAGCTCTCGCCGGGTACGCAAAACACGTGGTCGACGTCCTGCGCGACCAGTTGATCGACGATAAGCTGACCTCCCGTGCGGGGTCGAACTTGTGTTGTAGTCATAGTGTTGTCTCTTTTTGTAGTGTTTTTAGCTTAGGAGATAGCTTATGTTCATGTATTGCACATTGCAATTGATAAAATTGCACATCATTGTGTTTCAGACTCACGAGTCGCTCAAAACATGCTTCCATCATGAGAAAAGGCATTCCCAACTTAAGCTCCCTGCAGGCGTTCGAGGCGACTGCGCGTCTGGGCAGTTTCTCACGTGCAGCTGAAGAGCTGGCGTTGACCCACAGCGCTGTTCATCGTCAGGTCAGCTCGCTGGAGCAGCGCCTTGGCGTTCTGCTGTTTAACCGCGTACGCAGACGCATTGCCCTGACAGAAGCGGGTTCTCAGTACGCAGCTCGTATCCGTCAGCATCTGGAACAGATTGAGAAAGACACTTTCAGTCTCATGAGCGAGGCAGGCATGGGGAGACGGTTGCATATCGCTGTTTTGCCCACACTGGCCGCTCACTGGCTGATTCCGCGTCTGCCCGATTTTCAAAGGCATCATCCGGATATTTCGGTGAGCCTGTCTCTGCGGACTTTGCCGTTTCAGTTTGGTGACCATCCATTCGATGCGGCAATCTATCACAGCCGCGCCGCCTGGCCAGGAACTGCAGGCACCCATCTTTTTGCGGAGCGCGAGCTTGTACCGGTTTGCGCGCCCTTCGTGCTCCGGCGAGATGTCAGACAACCAGGGCAGATCATGGATGATTTGACCCATCTTCACCTGAGTTCACGGCCTGATGCATGGCGTGACTGGTATCAAATGGCGCAGCTGCCCTATACGTCCAAGGTCGCCGGCGGACCTCGTTATGAGGTCTTTACGATGGTCCTGGCTGCTGCACGCGCAGGTCTGGGGGTGGGTCTGGTGCCGCGATTCATCGCTCAGGACGCATTGGATCGGGGTGAGCTGGTACTGCCGCTTGCCAGACCTTTGCCCGTCCCAGAAGGGTATTACTTCGGCTATCCCGCCCACAGCGAGCCATCGGCATCGCTGCAGGCGTTTGAGCACTGGTTATTGGCGACGGTCAGAACCGCAGAACAGTTAGATATCAGGACGGTTCGCGCTCAGACGCTGGGTTCCGTGGCTCTGCGCCTATACCGGAGCGCGGGTCGGGGAGATGGTCCAGCTTCGCAAGCAGGATGTCTGGCAGGAAGGCGGACACTGGGTCATGACCATCACGCCTGAAGCGGTTACGG
>CAZBIN010000018.1:5692-26421 GCA_964491995.1 uncultured Orrella sp. | reverse complement strand
GCAACTACTGGGTTGCATTTTGCCGGTCGCAGATGAAATCGGGAGCCTGGAGCAGATAGGTGCCCTGGCCAATCAGATTCAGGCCGCGCCGATGGATATTGACTGGTTGCGACTCCAGGCTCACGGCCAGAAAGAGCTGGTGGAGCTGGTGCAGTCTGCTGTCTGGCGGTTTGATCAGACCCAGTTGCCAGGCGAGATCGACTCAGATCGCTGGGCCCTTCCTGCCGATCGACTGCAAACTGATATGAGTCTCGGTGCCATGTTTGCGAACCGATCTTCGCCAGGCATGTCCGTAGCTGACTTCAATCGTCAGCTTTAACTCACCGTGTTCGTTGCGACGGGATTGAAGAGCGTCTTTCAGACGCGCCAGCCAGGCACGTCCGACCAGGCTGGCGCGTCGGTGCGTGCTGGCATTGCCACCCAGTGCCCGCACATCGCGCAGTAGCGAGTCCGTGTCCCGATAAGTCAGTGTCAGGGTCTCCTGATCCATGACAGGGTCTGCGAAGCCATGCTCAATCAGCATGTCCCCAAAATCATGCATATCGCCAAATGGCATACCTGCCGTTTGAAGACCTGCGTCGTTGATCGCCGTTCGAAGTTCAATGGCAGTCGCAGGTCCCAGGCAGCTAAAGAACGCCAGTCCTTCAGGCCGTAGCACCCGTCCCCACTCTTTGATCGTTTCGTGGGGTCTTGGGTGCCAGTGCAACGCCATGTTCGACCACACAAGGTCGACAGACTCAGCGGCCAGTCCTGTGTTTGCCATGTCCGCGCACACCGTCTTGTGGTGCTCAGGCTGTCCAGACTGCAGCAGGCGTGCCAGGCGCTTGCCAATTCCATCGAGGTGATGTTCGTCTCTCAAGATTTTGAGCAGCCGAGGGTTGTGGTCAAGGCTGATGAGCCGTGCCTGGGGAAACCGTTCGCCAAGCAGATGGCTGCGTGCACCGGTGCCACAGCCGGCATCCAGCACGACTTCGGGTGCGAGACGAATCAGCTTGAGCCGCTCGCGCATGCGCTGAGCGATCTCTGCATGAAGAAACTCGGCCGATGCCGGTCGCTGAGCACGATTGAACTGCTGCAGAACGTGCGCATCACTGATAGCCAGTGGCTTGGGTGTGGATGATTCTGTCATTGCAACGGATGGTTTGCGCGAGGAAACGAACGAGAATGCATAGTTGGCAGTTGGGTGAGGTCTTGAATCATGGTTGCGGGGATCGGGGCAATCAAGCGTATTTTGCACTTTCGGGACTGGCTGGACTGGATCGTGACAGATTGCCCGCTTTGTCAGAGTGCATGTTCCAGAGGCGGCCTGTGTGACGGATGCAGACAAGATACGTTTGTGCAGCGCCAGCAACGTGCATTATGTGTCGGGTGTGCCTCGGACCTGGAAAATGTCGATCATTTTAAGCCCGTCAGGACAGCGCCGGGACATGATGTCCGGCGAATGTGCCGGCCGTGTCAGCGCAGTCCCGCTCCTTATGCGTGGCTCGACTGCGCCCTGGACGGCGGTTTCCCGGAAGCACTCATGCTCGATCGATTCAGCGGGCAGCGTACCGACCTCTGTCTGGCACCGGTACTGGCGGATCTTGTGTTGCAGTCTTTCGGTTATTTGCTGAAGTCTGATCCGACACGCGAGGGCCCGGACTGCTGGATGGCGCTTCCGGCCACGCAGCAAAAGCTTGCGCAGTGTCGCTGCAACCCGGCCCACGAGCTGGCGCGTGCTTTAGCAAAAATGACAGGACTATCGCTCCGGTCGGCGTGGCTGACCGTGACCTACTCGCAAGGAGATGATCGGCACAACGTCGTGGATGTGAATGTGAGCGCCAAAGTGGCAGGGCGATCGGTGGGACTTGTGCTTGATCAGCTCGATGCGCTTGACCCGGTTGTGACTGTTGCGCAGGCGTTGCGTGTTGCGGGTGCACGTCAGGTCGCTGTTGTTTGTGCAGCAAGAAATCATTCGCTCTGGCAAAATCATGCCCATGTTTCATGTGATCCTGGTTGAACCCGAAATCCCGCCCAATACCGGCAATGTGATCCGGCTGTGTGCCAACGTCGGTGCACAGTTGCATCTGGTCAAGCCCCTGGGCTTTGAGCTTGATGACAGGCGTCTGCGACGGGCAGGCCTTGACTATCATGAGTGGCAGCCAGTGCAGATTCACGACTCGCTTGAACAGGCGATGCTCGCCACAGGGGCACCTCTCGAGCGTCGGTTCTGCATGACCACCCGCTCCTCGGGTTTGATCGCCGGGGTGCAGTTTCTACCCGGTGATGTATTTGTGTTCGGTCGGGAGACCGCAGGACTGTCGCTCGATCAACTGGCGATGTTTGACTCGTCGCAGCGCTTGCGCTTGCCGATGCGTCCCGGGCAGCGCAGCCTGAACCTGTCAAACTCGGTGGCTATCGTGGTTTATGAGGCCTGGCGTCAGAATGGCTATGCAGACGGCGTCTGAGGGCTCAACCTCTGCGTGTCTTGAACGGCGGTTATGTGTAAACGGCGCAGCTTTGAACACCACTCATGTCACGTAACAGCGCCAGGAAGGTGTGCAGATTGCCATCAGGGCCTGAAACGGACCGTCTCGGGCAATGCCCTGCGGGTTTGGTGTTCAGTCTTCTGATTCCTGCCTGGCATCACGGGCCATGAGCCTGGCTACGCATTGATCCGGTGGCATGGACTCAAACAGAACGGCGTTGATCGCTTGCGTGACAGGCATGGAAACACCCAGCTCATGTGCCCTGTTCAGCACAGCTCTGGTGCACCGGGCGCCTTCTGCGGTCATGCCCAGTGCCAGAGTGTCACTGGCTGACATTCCCTTGCCGATGGCCAGACCGACTTGACGGTTTCGGGAGAGATCGCCGGTGGCCGTCAGAACCAGATCGCCGAGTCCGGTCAGCCCGTAAAAGGTGCCAGGGTGGGCGCCGAGCGCCACGCCAAATCGTGCCATCTCCGCCAGCCCACGGGTGATCAGGGCAGCGCGGGCGTTGTTGCCAAGCGCAAGTCCATCCGATATTCCGCAGGCAATCGCCATGACGTTTTTGAGGGCGCCACCCACACATACGCCCAGCACATCCGTGCTGCGATAGATCCTGACGTTTCCGTGGTGCAGTACGTCGGTCACCACCTCGCAAAGGTCTTGGCTCTGGCTGGCCACTGTGAGGGCGACAGGAAGTCCTTGTGCGACTTCACGTGCAAACGATGGGCCCGACAGTGCCCCGACCGGTAGGGGGTTGTCCGCGGCTGCGAGTGCCTCTCTCACCATTTCGTGAGGAAGTTGTGCGGTTGCCGCATCCAGGCCTTTGCAAGTCCACACCAGACCCGCGATGCGGGCTCCATGGCGACGCAGATGGCTGGCAATTTCCTCGCAAATCGCGCGCAGTCCGGCGACCGGTGTGGCAAGAATAATCAGTCCTGGCCGGGATTGCGGGCTTGAGTCAGACTGACTGACGTGGGCGAGCGCTGATACCAGATCGTCGCTGAACTGCAGGCTTGCAGGCAGTTTGATACCCGCAAGGTAGCGCTCATTGACCTTGCGGGCTTTAATCTGTTCGATGATCTCGGGGGTGCGTCCCCATAGCACCGTTGGGGCGCTTCTGCTTGCGGCAGCAGCCAGCGCTGTACCCCAGGCGCCTGCGCCCAGCACCGTGACAGGGATGTTGCTCAGGGGCTGGCCCATGGGAACGGGTCGAGTTGCCTGCGCTTACTGGCGGGTCACGCCAGGCGGCAGAATCAGGCCGGAATCCTGATGACTGCCGTTAGCCTGTTGTCCCTGCTCGTTTTCCATTTCAGCCATACGCTGCTGGTAAAGCGCCTGGAAATTGACGTCTGTCAGATGCAGCGGTGGCAGGGATGCGCGTGTGATAGCGTCTGCAACGTTGGCTCTCAGGTAGGGGTAAAGCATGGTTGGGCAGACAATCCCGAGAAGCGGATCCATTTGTTCAGCCGGAATGTTCGCCAACTCAAAAATACCGCCCTGAGTGGCCTCGATCAGGTAGAGCACCTTGTCACCGATCTTGGTCGTGACAGTGATGGTGACGGTTGACTCAAACATGGTCTCTGCCAGACGCTGGCCGCCAATGCCGATGTTGACCTCAACCGACGGCGCTTCCTGCTCGAGGAAAATGTGAGGTGCATTGGGCATCTCCAGCGACATGTCCTTGATGTAGACGCGCTGCAGATTGAATGCAGGGGAGTCGCTCTGTGCGCTGTTGCCAGCGGCGGTGTTCTGTTCAGCCATTCGAAATTCCATTCAGTGATAGTGTGAGTGCTGTGCTGCGGTGTCTTCGAAGAAGGGCATCCGCAAGTTCAGGCTTTGCCCTCGAGCAGTGGCATCAGTTTGCCGGCCTGATCCAGCGCAGCCAGATCATCATAACCGCCTACGTGAGTCTGTCCGATATAGATCTGGGGAACCGTGCGGCGGTTAGTGCGCTCCATCATCTCGGTACGCCTGGCCGGATCCTGGTCGATAAAGATCTTCTCTATAGACGTCACACCGCGCTTGGTCAGCAGTGCCTCGGCCCGGGTGCAGTAAGGGCAGTAACCAGTGCAGTACATCAGAACCTGATTCAATTTCTACTCCTTGCGCGATTGATGATCAGCGTTTGGTGGTTGTTGGAAGGCCTGCAGCCACCCAGGCTGCGAGTCCACCTTCAAGCACTGACACGTTGGTGAAACCCGCCTGGCGCAGTTTTGCGGCCGGAGCGACCGCAGTCTGACCTCGGTCGCAGGCCAGAATGATCGGCTTGTCTTTGGGCAGGTTGGCGGTTTTTTTGTCGAGATCAGCCAAAGGAATATTGCGCGACTGGGGGATATGCCCGGTTTGATAGGTGGCCAGCGGCCGGATGTCAATGACCATGGCGTTTTGCTGGTTCATCATTTGCACGGCAACCGTGGTGCCAACCACAGAGCCGGCGCGCTTGCGCTGAATGGTGGGCCACAGCAGCATCGCGCCCGACAGTACTGCTGTGCCGATCAGCATCAGGTTGTTGGTTTCTAGAAAAAAGTCCACAGTTCCTCTTGAGGCAAGTGACGTCCATGTCGGACAATGACAGAGATTATAAAATGTCTACACATCCATAACCGGAAACGACCATAACATGTACAAACTTGTATTGATGCGCCATGGCGAGAGCCAGTGGAACCTGGAAAACCGATTCACGGGCTGGAAAGACGTCGACCTGACGGAAACCGGGCGCCAGCAGGCGTGGGAGGCGGGCAAGCTGCTGCAGGAAAAAGGCTACCGGTTCGATCTGGCCTTCACGTCCGTGCTCAAGCGCGCCATCCGCACCCTCTGGATATCGCTCGATGCGATGGACCAGATGTACATCCCGGTGCACAACAACTGGCGCCTGAATGAACGTCACTACGGCAATCTGCAAGGTCTGAACAAGGCCGAAACGGCCGCAAAGTTCGGCGATGCACAAGTCCTCATCTGGCGTCGGGCGTATGCGATCGCCCCGGACCCACTGGAGATCAGTGATGAGCGTCACCCCCGCTTCGATCCGCGCTATGCCCGTCTGTCACCCGAACAGCTTCCGGCAACCGAGTGCCTCAAGGACACGGTCGAGCGCGTGCTGCCCTTCTGGAACGAGTCGATTGCGCCCGCCATCAAGGCCGGACGCAATGTGCTGGTTTCGGCGCATGGCAACAGTCTGAGAGCCTTGATCAAGCATCTGGACAAAGTGTCAGACGACGACATCGTCAACCTGAACATTCCGACGGGTCAGCCGCTGGTGTACGAACTGGATGCCGAACTCAGGCCTTTGCGCCATTACTACCTGGCGGATCCGGCCGTCATTGAAGCGGCCATGGCCGCTGTCGCCGCACAGGGCAAGGCGAAGCAGGCTTGATCACGATGCGCCGGCGCATGCGGTTGGTCGCCATGCTCTTTGGGCTGGCTGCCTCGCTTGCGTTTGCGCCAGCGAGTGCGCAGCCGCGGGATCTCGAGCAGGAAAAGTCGCGAGCGACCGAGCGGCAACGTGAACTGCGCCAGCGGCTGGACAAGCTGCAGGATCAGCTGGTGCAGACTCAGGGGCAGCAAAAGCAGGCTGCGGATGCCTTGCAGGCCTCTGAAGTCGCGATTTCAGCTGCCGTTCGCCGTTTGGGCCAGCTCGATGCCCTGCTGGTGAAGTTTGAGCGAGAGCTCAAACAGACCGAAGAACAAATAGCAAAGACCAACGCCCGGATCAAGCTGCAGAGCGAGGCGCTAGCCGAGCAACTGCGAGCCCAGTACAGCAGTGGTTTGAATGCATGGAGTGCTCTGCTGTCAGGCGATGACCCACAGGGCATCAGCAGGGATCTCGGATACCTGGAGTTTGTTTCTCGTGCACGGTCCGAAGCGATTGAGGCACTGCGCAAGGACAAAGAGGAACTTTCAGCGCTACAGACGGCTCAAAGGTCCCAGAAAGAATCGATCGAGCAGACCAAAAGTCGCCTGATCAGCGAGCGTGACACACTCGCCCGGGAAAAGGCTGAACGTCAGAAGGTACTGGCCCGTCTTGAGAAGCAGCTGGTCAGTGAGCGCCAGCAGGCCCAGACGCTCGAGCAGGACCAACGACGCCTGGCGCAACTCGTTGACGGGCTGTCTGCACAGATTGAGCAGTGGCGGCAGCAAGAGTCACGCAACGTGCAGGCGGTGCGCGAGGCTGCGCTGGCAGCGCTGCCGCAGGGTGGTGGCATCAAACGGGGTCTTGATCGTCCGGTTCGCGGTCAGATCATCGCCCGGTTTGGCAGCAAGCGTCCCGAGGGTGGGTCATGGCGGGGTGTGCTGATACGGGCCAGTGAAGGTGATCCTGTCAGAGCGGTCGGATCCGCGACGGTCGTGTTCTCAAAATGGTTGCAAGGTTTTGGGAATATCATCATTCTCGACCATGGCGAGCAGTTTCTGTCGGTTTATGCCTACAACCAGAGTCTTTTGAAGGAAGTTGGTGATACGGTTCGCACGGGAGACGTTATCGCCAATGCGGGAAATACAGGAGGGCAACTGGAATCAGCCCTATACTTTGAACTCAGGCACCGAGGCAATCCACTGGATCCGGTGCTGTACTTTAAAAGCCAATAGCACAGGCCAGTCATCCGACTTTTTAAGGCCTGAATTGGAAGGAAAAATTTAATGACCAGCCGTCATTTGCGAACTCTTGGACTCGTATGTTCTGGCCTCGTTGCAGGCGTGATGCTCAGTGTGGGTATCTCGGCCATGGCCCAGAAAAACACGGCACCGTTGCCGCTCGATGACTTGCGTCAGTTCTCCAGCGTGTTTTCTGCGATTAAATCCAACTATGTCGAGGATGTCACTGACCAGCAACTGCTCCGCAGCGCGATTTCGGGCATGCTGACCGAGCTCGATCCGCACTCGGCTTATCTCGATGAGGAAGCGTTCAAGGAGATGCGCACCGCGACCCAGGGTGAGTTTGGTGGCCTGGGAATCGAGATCGGCACGGAGGATGGGTTTGTCAAAGTGATATCCCCGATCGAGGATACGCCGGCCGAGCGAGCAGGGATTCAGGCAGGCGATCTGATCATCAAGGTTGGGGACACATCCACCAAAGGCATGAGCCTGACCGATGCGGTCAAACTCATGCGCGGACCGGTCAAAACGCCCATCACACTCACAGTATTGCGGCAAGGCAAGGACCAGCCGGTCGTCGTCGATCTGATGCGCGACACGATCAAGGTGCGTAGCGTGCGCAGCAAGATGTTGCCCGATCAGGTGGGCTATGTGCGTATTGCTCAGTTCCAGGAGCGCACCGGTCAGGATCTGGTCAAGCATCTGCTGGAACTGGGCAAGAACGGCCCCCCCAAAGCGCTGATTCTCGATCTGAGAAATGATCCGGGCGGACTGCTCACGGGTGCGATTGGTGTTTCTGCTGCCTTCCTGGAGCCTGATGCGCTGGTGGTCTCGACCGATGGCCGGGTGCCTGACTCACGGCATAAATACATCGCCAATCCCGTGGACTATGCACGTGGTGAGCCGGATTACCTCAAAGGTCTTCCCCAGTGGGTCAAGACGGTGCCGATGGTTGTTCTGGTCAATGCGGGTTCAGCGTCCGCCTCCGAGATTGTTGCGGGTGCACTCCAGGATCACAAGCGCGCCAAAATCATGGGTAACCAGACGTTTGGAAAAGGGTCGGTTCAGGTGGTTCTGCCGATCTCGCAGAATACCGCTATCAAGCTGACAACCTCCCGTTACTTCACGCCGAACGGGCGCTCGATCCAGGCCAAAGGCATTGAACCTGACATCATGGTCACGGATACCCGACAGGGGAATCTCTTCACGATTGCCCGTGAGGCCGATCTGCAGAAGCACCTTCGAAATGGACAGGCTGATGGTGAGGCTGCTGCCCCGAAGGGATTCCGTCACGAGGGTTCGGCGCCGGCACCGCGTACCGAAGAGCTTCCCAAGCCTTTCCGGTTTGGTGAGGATGATGATTTCCAGTTGCAACAGGCCATTAACTTGCTGCAAGGCAAAGAAATCGACGCCGGTCCGGGTAACAAACCGCTGCTGACTTCAAACAATTGATGCAAGTGGGCGCAGATGCGTGATGAGCAATTGCTGCGCTACGCGCGGCACATCTTGCTGGATGACCTTGGCATTGAAGGTCAAGAGCGGCTCCTCAAAAGCAGGGTGCTCATTGTCGGTGCCGGCGGGCTTGGCTCGCCGGTTTGTCTGTACCTGGCTTCGGCTGGCGTCGGGCACATCGAGATTGCGGATGATGATCACGTGGAGCTCAGCAATCTGCAGCGCCAGATCATGCACACGAGCGAGCGACTCGGTGAGTTGAAGGTGGAGTCGGCACGCGAAGCAATCCGGCAGATCAACCCCGAAACGATCGTGACAACCCATGCCACCCGGCTCGACCAGGCAATGCTCAACGAGCGGATTGCCGGCGTGGATCTAGTGCTCGATTGTTGCGACAATTTCGAGACGCGTCACGCCGTCAACCGTGCTTGTGTTGCCAATCGAGTGCCCCTGGTGTCAGGCGCCGCAGTAAGGTTTGACGGGCAGGTTTGTGTGTATGACGTCAGGGATTCTGCGAGCCCCTGCTATCACTGCCTGTTTCCCGAGGCGCAAGACGTCGCACCGGTCAACTGTGCCACGATGGGTGTGTTCGCACCGCTTGTCGGTATTGTGGGCAGCCTGCAGGCTGCCGAGGCCATCAAGGTGCTGACGCATCTGGGCAAGGTGCTGCTTGGGCGTCTGGTGCTGTTCGATGTCCGTCTGATGCAATGGCACGAGGTCAAAGTGCCTCGTGATCCGGCCTGCCCCGTCTGCAGTCACAGGGCGACATAGCCTCTCAGGAAGTCTTCGCCTCATAATTGAACCTGATGACCCAGGGCATCACGATGGCTCCGGATTGTCCGGGACGCCGGGACTAGCGCACCGGGCGTCTCAGCAGCAGTAGGTCACTGACCTGATTGACGCGCAGGTCAACGTAATGCGGTCTGCCCTTGCGGCGATGGGCAAACGGGGTGCCGGGGTGAAACACATGCACCGTACGAATACCCACGGCACGGGCTGACTTGAGGTTGCTCAGGGTGTCTTCTACCAGGACGGCACGAGACGGGTGTATGCCTTCATGGGCCAGGATGTGGCGCATCAGCGATATGGATGGTTTGGGTCGGTACTGCCCGTGAACCTTCATGTGTTCGACCGACCAGATGCTGTGAAACTGGCGTAGAAGTCCCAGGTGATCCAGCACCGCCTTGGCATAGTGCAAAGGTGCATTGGTCACCAGGACCTTTCTGCCGGGTAGCTGCCTGAGCTTGTAGCGCAGACCTTTCGGAGCCTTGACCAGTTTTGTGACATCAAAATCGTGGCTGCGATGCAAAAAACGGTGAGGATCAACGCCATGATGCTTGGCCAGGCCAATCATGGTGGCGCCATAGCGTTCCCAGTATCGTCTGCGCAGCTCATGCGCGGTTTGCTCATCAACATCCAGGCACTCCATGACCGCTTCGGTCATGCCCACGCTGATGTGGGCGAATATCTTGTGCGAGGTGTCGTGCAGCGTGTTGTCGAGATCGAAAAGCCAGACCTTATTGCCAGCCTGATGCACCTCGTGGTGCACTCTTGCCCTGCGCACGCGGGTCGCAGGGTTGGTGAGTTGCCGCCACGAGGTCAGTGACATGGTCTCAATGCGAGGAAATCATGGTGCCCACACCGCGGTCCGTGAGGACTTCGAGCAGCAGGCAGTGCGGCACACGGCCATCGACGACGTGAACCGATTTGACACCGCTGCGCGCCGCGTCGAGCGCTGAGGATATCTTGGGCAGCATGCCACCGGAAATGGTGCCGTCTTCAAACATGGCATCAATGCGCCGGGCCGAGAGCTCACGCAGCAGGTTGCCGTCTTTGTCGAGCACGCCGGGCGTATTGGTCATCATGAGCAGCTTCTCGGCACCGAGAACCTCGGCGATCTTACCGGCGACGACATCGGCGTTGATGTTGTAGGCCAGCCCATCTTCCCCAAAACCAATCGGCGATATGACGGGGATAAACTGATCGTCCTGCAGCGCCTTGACCACCGCGGGGTCAATTTGCGTGATGTCGCCAACAAACCCGATATCGAACGGGGCATTGGGATCGTCTTTGTTGGCCATCAGCTTCTTGCGGGCACGAATCAGCCCACCGTCCTTGCCTGTCAGGCCGACCGCTTTGCCACCTGCTTCATTGATCATCATGACAATGTCTTGCTGGACCTGACCGCCCAACACCCACTCGACGACTTCCATCGTCTCGCTGTCGGTCACACGCATGCCCTGGATGAATGTTCCTTTCTTGCCGATCAGGCTCAGTGCCTGATCAATCTGTGGACCACCACCATGCACCACGACAGGGTTCATGCCAATCAGTTTCAGCAGCACGACATCGTGCGCAAAACTTCGCTGCAGAACCTCTTCGGTCATGGCGTTGCCACCGTACTTGATGACGATGGTTTTTCCGTGAAACTGACGGATGTATGGCAAAGATTCCGACAGCACACGTGCAATAACCTCGGGCGCGAGTGTGTTGGAGTCGGCAGGTGTTGTCATGGCTGACCCTTCTTCGAAATGGTGGGCTTTAACTTGCCAGGGCGGCTTGTACGGTGTTCTTCAGGTCTTGCTTGTCGTAGTTTCCAAGGTACTTCTTGATAATGGAACCGTCTTTGCCAATCAGGAACGCGATTGGTGTCAGTCGTACATCATCGAATGCCTTGGCGATTTCGCCGGACCCGTCGATGGCGACAGTAAATGGCAAATCGCGGGTCGAGGCAAAGTGCTTGACGTACTCCACCGGATCATAAGACATGGCGACCGCCACGACATCAAATCCCTGGGGTTTGAGCTCTTGATAGAGCGCAATCGTGTCAGGCATTTGCTTGACACAGGTCACACAGCTGGTGGCCCAGAATTTGACCAGAACCACGTTGCCTTTCATATCATCGAGTGCGAGCTTCTTGTCGTCGAGCGTATGAAACGTCACGGATGGCGCAGCCGGGTTGGGCGCCAACAGGAACCAGGCGCCGGCACCGACAAGACACAGCACGACAAGCAGGGAGACAAGTTTTTTCATAGAGTCAACAAATCAGCTTGAGTCAACAGTCCAGCGCTCAGCCCGAACCGTCTTGAAGAGCTTTTCCTCATATGGGAGTGGCTTGGGGAGAGGAAGGTTCCGCGATGGGCACAACGCTCGGGCTGTTTGGACCCGGCTCGGTCACGGCCGACTGGCTGCCAGAGGTTGCGGGGCTGTTTTGCGATGCAGTGGACGAACCAAATGAGCCACGAATCCGGTCGAGTTGATCGGGTCTGAGAATTTCAAACAAGGTGAAAACCTCCTTGACGCCACTAATCGAGCTGACGGTTTTGGAAATATCCTCGCTTTGTTGCTGGGTGACCATGCCCTGAAGGTACACATTGCCGTTTTCGACGGTCACCTTGACTGAGTTCGAGGGGATGTCTTTGGTTGCGATCAGTGTTGTACGGATCTTCGAAGACAGCCAGGTGTCTGATGTAATCTGGGTAAAAGACGTGCGCGGACCGATCGTGATCCGGTCAATGACGGACTTGACGTTCGGAATCTTCGAGACGAGACTGACCGCCTTTTGCCGGATGTCGTCATCCGATGCGTCCCCGGTCAGAAGAACCACGCCGTTGTAGGCCGATGTGGTGATACGGGCGAGTTCGCTGAACTGGGTCTGCAGCGTGTTCGATGCCCTGAGTTCGATTTCCGTGTCAATGAGCTGCTCGTTGCCTGTCCTGGGGTCGGTAGCGATGGAAGCCGTTGTCAGTGCTGCACTGCCCACGAGGACGGGCGCGCAGCCGGCTGCCAGCGCACTGATGGCAAGCGCTGTGCCAGCGATGGCAAGGCGACGGCTGAATATATATTGCAAGGTCATTCGGGCTCCCCTAAAAGCATTGCATCGATACCATCGCAAATCAGGTGAAGCATGAAAATGTGCATCTCCTGAATACGCATGGTTCTCGTGTGTGGCACACACAGATGGACATCCGTTTCATACAACATCTGTCCGATCTTGCCACCATCGCGCCCGGTCAGGGCGATCACAGACATCTCCCTGTCGTGGGCGGTGTGTATGGCCTCCAGGACATTGCCTGAGTTGCCACTGGTGGATATCGCCAGCAGTACGTCGCCAGGCTGACCGAGAGCGGCGACCTGACGCGAAAAAATGTGCTCAAAACCATAGTCATTCCCGACAGCCGTGAGAATGGAGGTGTCCGCACTCAGCGTAACACCCGCCAGCGGCAGGCGTTCGCGTTCAAATCTTCCCACCAGCTCGGCGACGAAGTGCTGCGCGTCGGCGGCAGAGCCACCATTGCCGCAGGCCAGCACCTTCGAGCCATTCGTCAGCGCCTGAAAACACGTCTCGATGGCCACTTCCAGCGGAGTGGCCAGTGCATCGAGCGTGCGATTGGCCGTCTCGATGTGGTCATCAAAGTGTTTTGAAAGCAGGCTGGTCAGGTTCATGGCAGGTTTGGCCTAGGTCGACAAGTTTTTGATTATCTCATGCAGATCTTTCATGGTCATTCAAACCTTCGTCTTGCGCATGGGCGATTGCCACAAGACAGCCGTATGCGAGTGATCCACAGCGTGCCAGCGATGGGCGCTGCGGTGAACAGAGTGATCGCGAGAATCCTAAAAGTGTTGGACCGGTCTTGCCCGCGAATGTTTCAAAGGACCTCAGACAGGCCCGAGAAGACGGATCAAGGCCGACGATGGGCAATCTGTCATAATTCGCCAAGTTTTGCTTTGCTAACAGATGTCCGGTCTTTTCTTTTCCAGCATAGCCTTCAGGCCTGCTTCTGATCATTGGGCAGCGGCTTTTGGGGCGCTGGGCTCCCCCTTGTGCATGAGCCCTGACGGATAGAGTGCATTGGGCCTGTTGAAGGCGCCTGTGATCAGAGAGACTGGCGACCCGAAGGGATAGGGCATGGACGCCATCATTGATTTTATTAACGGTATTTTGTGGAACTATGTCCTGATCGTCGGTTTGCTGGCCGTCGGGGTCTGGTTTACCTTGCGTCTGGGGTTTCTCCAGTTCCGTCATTTTCCGGAGTTCTTCCGGCTGGTGCTCAAAGCACCGGAAGGCGATCAAGGGGGTATTACACCGTTTCAGGCCCTGTGTACGAGTCTGGCCTCTCGTGTTGGAACCGGCAACATCGCGGGCGTGGCGGTTGCGCTTTCGCTCGGCGGTCCGGGGGCCATATTCTGGATGTGGATGGTTGCATTGCTGGGCATGGCAACTGCCTATGCCGAAAGCACCCTGGCGCAGCTTTACAAGGTGCGCGATGATGAGGGCAACTATCGGGGTGGTCCGGCGTTTTACATTGCCCGAGGTCTCAATGCCCCGTGGGCGGCGGTGATTTTTTCTGTCTGTCTGATTCTGGCTTTCGGACTGGTCTTTAACGCTGTGCAGGCCAATTCAATTGCGCAGGCAATGGAGGGTGCCTTCGGGGTTTCTAAAATCGGTGTGGGCGTTGTCATCGCGGCTTTGACCGGCATCATCATATTTGGCGGGATTCGCCAGATCGCCAAGGTCGCCGAATGGCTGGTGCCCTTCATGGCGATCGCTTATCTACTGCTGGCTCTCTACGTCATGGCAGTCAACTTCACCGAGGTGCCTGGCGTGATCGCTCTGATTGTCAAGAGTGCTTTTGGCTTTGAGCCTGCGGCTGGCGGCGTGATGGGTGCCATGCTCAACGGCATCAAGCGCGGTCTGTATTCAAATGAAGCGGGTATGGGCTCTGCGCCCAACATCGCAGCGGTTGCCACTCCACAACCCCATCACCCTGCGTCTCAGGGGTTTGTGCAGGCGCTGGGAGTTTTTATTGACACGATCCTGATCTGTACAGCGACCGCAGTGCTGATTCTTCTTTCCGGGGTTCTGAGTCATTCAAGCGGCATGACTGGTACAGCGCTGACCCAGGAAGCGTTCGCAGTGCACATCGGGGGTGCGGGGGTCTACTTCATTGCGATAGCGGTTTTGCTGTTTGCCTTCACCTCCATCATCGGGAACTACGCCTATGCAGAAAATGCGCTGAGCTATCTCAACGCCCATGGAACAGTCTGGCGATCGGCCTTGCGTATCGGGGTGCTCTCAATGGTTGTGTGGGGGGCTTATGAGAGTGTGCTGACGGTCTTTAATGTGGCAGATGCGGCCATGGGATTGATGGCGAGCGTCAATCTGGTCGCCATCGTCTTGCTGTCTCAGGTTGTCGTCAAGCTGACCAGGGACTACTTTGATCAGAAATCCAGAGGCGTGCCGCGCTTTGACTGCGATGATTATCCCGAGCTGTCTGGCAAGATCGATGCCGATATCTGGCGTGCCAAAAGCTAAAGGCAGCACCTTGCGACGCGGTCAAGGTTCTGCCGGAGGTGCTGTCTGAAGTGCTTCCTGCAGTGCTGCCTGACGTTCTGCCTGAGTGCAGGGCTGATTAGCTCAACAGGCTGCGAGGCATGTTGACGATCAGATCCGTAACGCCGCGAGTGCCGTGACCCGGGCTCATGTGTAAAAACATGGCAGCCGAAGCTTGTCTGGGGTCGTTTGCCAGGATTGCCTGCACGATGTCCGTGTGCATGGCATACGATGCGGGAAGGCGGCCGACCGCACCGAAGGCATGTCTGCGGTAGGCACCCGTCTGGGTGCGCATTCTCAGGATATCCTGGCGCAGATAGGGGTTGCGTGAGCCTTGGTAGAGCATTTCGTGAAACTTCATGTTGGCTTCTTGCCAGCCGGTTTCGTCATGGGCTTGAACGATCTTCAATGTCTCTTGGTGCAGCTTTTCCAGTGCCTGGCGTTCCTCTGTGCTCATACGCTCACAGGCATATCGGGCACACAAACTTTCGAGTTCCGCAAGCAACTCCCACATAGAAAGCAGTTCCTGCACATCCATCTTTGCCACCACCATACCGCCGCGCGGCAGGCTCATGAGCAGGCCTTGCGCCTGCAGCTGCAGTAAAGCCTCGCGAACGGGTGTGCGAGACACCCCGTGTGCGGCCGCCAGTCTGGCCTCATCCACAGAATCTCCGGGAAGCAAGGTGGCATCACGAATCTGCTGTTCAATCGATACGCGTATCTGGTCGCTGACCTTCATGGGTTCCTGAAAAAAACAAGACAATAAAACGTGCTTAGGTAAATCCGTATAGTGTAACGTCGTAAAAAGTATAAATCTTCTTGTGATAGGTATACCTTTTGTGGTGCATTGAAATATATTGACGGTGAATGACGAACCTTGGTGACATAAACAAATTCTTGCGTGGCCATTTCGTCAGCGGATCACCAGATCTTCGCAGATCATCATTTGAAGTCTTGAATCTGAATTCAATCGAGGGGATAGCCATGGCGTTTGCAGTTGCATCGGACGGTGCGCGTCTGTTTTACGAGGCAGTTGGCGAAGGCGAGGCCATCGTCTTTGTGCATGAGTTTGCGGGTAACAGTCGCAGTTGGGAAGGGCAGGTGCGCCATTTCAGCCGGCAGTATCGATGTGTGGTTTTTAACGCTCGAGGCTACCCCCCTTCGGAAGTGCCGGAGTCCTTTGAGTCCTATTCGCAAGTGCAGGCAGCGCGCGACATTGCCAGTGTGATGGATGCTCTGGCAATTGAAAAAGCACATATCGTCGGGCTGTCGATGGGCGGTTTTGCGACGCTTCAGTTTGGGATGAGTTTTCCGGATCGGGCACTGTCGCTGTGCGTGGCGGGTGCAGGCTATGGTGCCGAACTCGAGAAGCGCGAGCAGTTCAGGCATGAGGCTGAAGTTTGCGCGGCAGCGCTGCTGGAAATGGGCATGGAGGCGTTTGCTGAACGCTACACCCAGGGTCCGACACGGATTCCGTTCAAGCGACACGATCCGGTGGGTTTTGCCGAGTTTGTGGCCCTCATGAAAACCCACTCTGCGAAAGGATCTGCCAATACCCAGCTCGGGGTTCAGCGCGAGCGTCCTTCACTCTATGAGATTCAGTCGGAACTCGCCACGATCACCGTGCCAACGCTGATCGTCAACGGCGACGAAGACTGGCCGTGCCTGGCACCGGGTCTGATGCTCAAAAGAGTCATCCCTTCAGCGGCGCTGAGTGTCTTGCCAAACTGTGGACACACGATCAACCTTGAATTGCCTGAGGATTTCAACAGACTCGTGGGCGACTTCATCAGCAGAGCGAAGAGTGGCCGCTGGCCGATGCGCGATGCAGCCGCAATGGTCGGGAGCATCACCGGCATGGTGAAATGAGCACGCAGAAATAAAAAATCCACCGGAATCGAAGAAGATTCCTGGTGGACTGGATATGTCCCTGCTCGTCTGAGACTCAATCACACCGCCGCGCCAGGCTGTGCGATATTGCTGTTTTTCTGTCAGATCTCTGGTATGACTCGCTTATCGTGCAGGTCGCATCTGTCAACGGTCCATGATATGGATCGAAACATATCAGCTGCTGAAGTCGCTTGCAAAGCCATGCACAAATAGAAATAGGGTCATGCGGGAGGGACGCAAAGGAATATGGAATGCTTTTCGCTTTCCGGCAATGCGCGACAACCGGCAGAAATGCTGTCGTTGGAAATGGACTTATCTCTGACGATGATAAGGGGAATATTGATGTTCAGTTCATTTAGCAGAGCATTCAGATTTCCCTGAGGACTGCCGGTAATTTTTCGCATCATATCCAGGGTTTTGACATGATCTGCGCTGTTCTTGATTGACGACGCATACGGATCATCGATTCCAGGAATCGTAAAAGACTTGAGTCCGCAGAATCCATTAAAACCATAAGCAATTCTGGACTCGTTCCATGGGTGAGCAATGCGAACACTGTTCCTGTAGGGTTCGATAATATCTTTGTTCGAGTGGATGGTCTCGCAGATCTGAAATACGGGGCCGTAAGAATATTTGATTCTGTCTTTTATGTCGATGTAAATATAGAGCAAATTTACAGTAGACAATCCCATTAAAAAAAGCAGGATCGCGAATCCAGTGCGCTTCGAAAGCTCATGGCTTTTAAGGGTGAGCGCCAGTACTGCGGCGACGCACAAGAAAGACCAGCCCGCAATAATGAAATATGACTCAGCATCACCCGTATTTGCACTGAATTTGACGGATGTGCCCATGGCAATGCTGATCGCCGATGCGGCGAGTGTGATCCAGAATGCCGCCGTCAGGGCGCTACGGTTATCTTTCTTCCGGTTGCTTAAGGTTAATGTCATCAGCAGGGCAGATGGAATGACGAAGACCAGCAGTGATGCTGAAATCCATTCCGAGCTGAAAGGCACTATCCAGCCATTGCGCAAAGTCTTGAGTGTGACAAATAAATCAATATACAAGGATCCGCCACTCAGACTTTGCGCTGAATCAAGCGTTCCGTTGAAGTGGATATTGATAAATATGAACGCAAGGCTTGCGAATCCTCCAATAAGAACAGTCGTGTAGCTGACGATTCCTTTCGCCAGAAATCTGATCGAGAAGAAAAGAAGCAGAAGGGCAATTACGGGAACATACAGTATTTTCAGATTTGCGACTGCGCCGGGCAGAAGGCAAGCCAGGTAGAAGACGGAATTCCCGGCTTTGTGATGCTCGTCTTCGAACTCGATGAGAAGCAAGACTGCAATGATCGACGCCATCAGGGCCAACGAGTTCTGGCGAAACAGTGAGTGTGCGAGGCCTTGTGTGTACGGGCTGATTCCAACTGAAACCAGCGTTGCAATCAGGAATAGCACCATGAAACTGATTGCCGTTTCTAATCTCGTTTCCCCGGTTGTCATGCTCTCTGTTTTTCTTTTGTAAAAATCAAACAGCAAGACGCACGATATGAAGGCAATGATTGATCTGTACCACTGTAAATAGAATGTACTGAGGCCTTCTGTGTCGACAAAAAACGGGATGATGGAAACTGCGATGTATTCTGTCAAAAGGTAGTACGAAACCGATCCTCTGGCCTCATGTATCCACCACGAATTCAGTGTGGGAAGTCCATAGTCTGAAATCGAATGGGCAAATGCCAGCCTGAAAAGCTCGTCAATGAAAGTGTCTTCAATGGCCTGACTTTTGATGAGGCCTATGATGGCAATGACAGTTGCTAAAAATGCATACTGAACAATAGCAGACTGGCCTACCTTTGATCGGGAAAGCGCTGCTCTTGACTTTAATCCATGTGCCATCATGAGCCCCAGGGGGATGTAAAAGCACAGATTTCTCTGGATCCGGGAAAGTTCAATGATCGAGGCTTGCTCTAATATGTAAAGCAGATCCAGCCAGATGATCATGGATGCTGCATAAAATGCGAGCGATCGTACTGATAAGCCGGAAGAGTTTGGCGAATGCGTTTGGTTGGTCATATTTTTTTATCGAGCGATTCGTGCTTTGATAGCTTTTTTGTGATTCATCAGGACTTTTCAGAGTGGAAGAACCTTTCAATGATCTCCGAATCGGGATGTGGCCTGAGCAGTCGCAAGACGATATGCAAGTCTGAAACTTCACAACGACATCGGCGATCAGGCAGCTATAGTCGCGTTTTCAATGTTCCCGAGAGTCGAGAGGTATCGATCTTGTTCTTCGAAGTCAGCGGTGTAGTCAGGGTGCAGGTGCATGGATTGTGCCGCTATGGCTAAGGCGGTCTCACGCTGAAACCGTCGGTGAGTACGGCAAAGAGTCAACGGGGTATCAAAGACGTTGGCAGATACAGTCGATGCTCTGTTCGACACATGAGCACTTGTCGAAGGAAAATGCGTTTTTGAGCCATCAGGCCGGTCTGTTTGCGGGTCATCGGGTAGTCTCTGACCCATGATGAGTTCTGATTCAGTTTTTGCTCATTGCCAATGAATCCCTGACTCAGAGATGTGCCAGTTGGATGCTTGCATGGGCTCATGCGTGGATCCAACTGGTAGAAAGCGGGTTTGACGGTCGATTGACGGCTTTTATTTGAGGAATCTTCGGATCATGGTGAAGATGCGATCAAGCTCGCCTTCGGACAGGTTGGATCCGGAAGGAAGACATAGTCCCTGGTCAAACAGAACGTCCGAAACCGAATCGTCGCCATGCGCAAAATAGCGACAACTCGCGAATACAGGCTGTAAATGCATGGGTTTCCAGAGCGGGCGTGCTTCGATGAGTTCGGAGGCGAGGTAATCCATGAGTGAATAGCGGTCGGCTTTTTTTCGGGGTGCTATAGTGCACGCCGTCAACCAGTGTGTGGAGCGGCTCCATTCTGGCTCTGGCATCCAGGTCAGGCAGTCCAGATCGGCCAGGGCCTCACGGTAAGACTCGAACACCTGACGACGAGCGTCAACTCTGCTGTGAAGAACTTGCAGCTGACCTCGTCCGACACCAGCAAGTATGTTGCTCATTCGGTAATTGAAGCCAATTTCGGAGTGCTGGTAGTGAGGTGCGGGGTCCCGCGCCTGGGTTGACAGAAATCTGGCCTTCGAGATGAGGTCTGGGTCATTGGAAACCAACATCCCGCCACCCGAGGTCGTGATGATTTTGTTGCCATTAAAAGAGTACACCCCCAGCCGTCCTATCGTGCCACTGGCCCTGCCTTTGTATGTGGCCCCCAGGCTTTCTGCCGCATCTTCAAGAACTGGAACACCGTATTGATTGCATAGGTCCAGAAGAGGGTCCATATCAGCACTTTGCCCGTAGAGGCAGACAATGATGACGGCTTTGGGCATCCAGCCTTCGCGACGAGCTGTTTCAAAGGCGCGCTGCAGGGCCTGTGGAGACATGTTCCAGCTTTCGTGATCGGAGTCGATAAATACCGGCTCCGCGCCTTGGTATACGATCGGGTTGGCGCTGGCAGCAAATGTCAAAGTCGAACAAAACACTTTGTCACCTGGACCGACACCAAACAGACGCAATCCAAGATGAATGCCCGCCGTTCCGGAGCTCAGGGCAGCAGCATGTCCAATACCAACCAGCTCAGCGAGCTCTCTCTCGAACGCATCTACATTGGGCCCCAGAGGCGCTATCCAGTTTGTCTTGAACGCCTCTTCGACGTAATGCTTCTCGACCTCACCCATGTGAGGTGTGGATAATAAAATCTGGGCGTCAATTTCCTTGCGGTCGAGAATCGACACGACTTGACCGTCGGCGCCTATGACCGGCAGGTGGTTGATCCCGTGCTTGTTGAGCTTATCCAGGGCTTCACGTCGCGTGGCACCTTCCTGAATGATGTAAGACGTTGTCGGGGGGATGGATTCCAGAGTGTCTTCCAGAGAGGCGCCACTCAGCAACAAACGGCGCAGATCGCCATCCGTCAC
>CAZBIN010000018.1:0-5677 GCA_964491995.1 uncultured Orrella sp. | reverse complement strand
GCGCTCGAATCGATCATGTTCATCGACCAGCAAGAGCAAACCCTTGGCACCTTGATCCATTCGAGACAGTGCATCCAGCAGCGTGGCTTTCCTGCGTACTGTCAGCATATCAATCTTGCTCATTTATTTTCCTTGTATGCGAAACGGGCTGGCACGCCCATCCACGTCTGACTGGGCGCGACGTCATTTAAAACGACGGCGCCCGCTCCAATGACGGCGTCATCACCGATGCGAACGCCCGGCAGTATCCTGGCACCAGCACCGATCAGTACCCTAACACCGATATGGACTTCGCCACCCAGTGAGGCGCAGGGCGCGACATGCGAGAATGCTCCGATGTGGCAGTCGTGATCCACCACAGCGCCATGATTGACAATCACACCCGTGCCAATCCTGGCGCAAGGTCCAATCACGGATTGCGCCGCTACAAATGCAGCGGATGCCAGCGATGCGCTTTTCGACACGCAACTGCGAGGGTGAACGATAGTCAGCCATTGGTCTTGCGCGAGTCCTGAGCGTTCCAGCAATCGCTGGCGGATCGATCCCGAGCCAACCGCTGCATGAACCCATCCCTGTACCTGCTGAAGTGGAAGCGTCATCTGCTCTATCGAGCAACCCAGCATCGATGTACCGTGTAAATCGCGCCGATCATCATACACTCGAATAGCGCGAGGCTGATAGCCAAGGAGCTGCAGAGCATCGATCGTTACGCGACTATGGCCCCCAGCACCCAGTACGTGAACAGTTTCAGTATGCATTGACTTTAGACAGCATTTCCGGTGTCAACGAAAGATCCGCCAGCAGGTTAGCAATGCGTTCGGCCGTCCGGCCATCGCCATAGACGTTGGCAGGCAGGACTCGCCCTTGACTGCGCAGTTTTTCGAGTGCACTTGAGAGTGCAATCCGTTCGAGGGGGGCATCAATCGTGTTTGCATTGCGCTCCCGCAGACTCTGACGGTTGCCCAGATTGAGCACAGGTGTCCCAAACGTGGCGGCTTCAATGATTCCGGCACTCGAGTTGCCAATCATCACATCACATTGTGCCATCCATGACGCAAAACGGTCGCGACCCAGGTGCGTCAACACCCGAACGCCATGCTTGCCATCACGCTCGCGCAGTACTTTGCGAATGGGGTCACTTCCGGCGTCAGAGTTGGGCATCAACGCGACAACTTGCATGGCTTGTTCCTGCAAGCTGTCGAGAATCAGGCAGGTTGCCTCGGCCGCGTTCTCAGCCTCTTGCAATATGGGATGGAACACCATCAGCGCAACAGGTTCGGCAGCATCAAGACCCAGCTCTTCGCAGAGCAATGAGCGCGGCAGTGCGGCCAGTTCTGTTAACCCGTCCAGACCCGGAGCCCCGACAACCCAGATATGCTCCTTGCGTTCGCCCATCCGGATCAGTCGTTCACGGGAGCCTTCGGTCGCCACAAGGTGGCAGTGCGACAGCTTGCTGATGGCATGTCGAACCGGCTCATCCACAGTACCCGATCGTTCTCCGCCATGAATATGTGCCACGTGAATGTTCAGGTGGATCGCGGCAATGGCTCCAGCCAGCATCTCGCCCCGGTCACCTAGCAGCAGAACCATCTCTGGCCGGTCTGATTCCCATTGGTCAACAAAGGTCACGACCATTCGACCCAGGTTTCGAGCCATCGTTGCACCGGTGGCAGGTTCTAGAGGTACCGGCACTTCTGCTCGGATGGGCAGCCCACTGTCGCGGACTTCGTCAACTGTGCTGCCATGCGCGGCACTCAAGTGCATCCCGGTGACCAGCACATCTACGTGGAGGTTCGTTCGCGCATGTATGGCTTGAAGGGTTGACTTCATCAACCCGAAGTCGGCCCGGGTGCCCGATACGTAGCTTATCTTTCGCATGGTGTCAGATCAGCCCAGTTCAGTGTCGTACCTGCCGTCATGGAACGGGTGGCTTGTTTGCCCGGAACACGATCCAGGTCGGCTGGAGCAATTCCCGTTCCCGGCCGTAACAGCGTCAGATCGTCTAGTCCAATAGTTTGACCCGCGACCACGTCGCGTACCAGCGTGACGCTACGACGAACGAGCGCGCGAATCGGCAGCTCTGTCTCTGTTGGCGCCTTGATGGGTGATCCCATGCATTGCTCGACTGCGCGGATGCTGTCGATCATGGCTTTAAGCTCATCGGGATTGAGCGAGGCACTGTGGTCGGGACCTGACATGTTCTTGTCGATCGTGAAGTGCTTTTCAATCACGGTCGCACCCAGAGCGACCGCTGCTGTCGACACGGCTATTCCGAGCGTATGGTCGGAATAGCCCATGGGGACACTCAGAGTCTGACCGATCGTTTGCATGGCGCGCAAGTTCACGTCTTTGTAGTGCGCGGGATAGTTTGACGTGCAATGCAAAACAGTCAGGGCATCTTCAGCCAGATTTACGTCTGTCTGGCGCCAGACATTCTTGACTGTCGCGACAGCTTGCTCAATTTCCTGCATGTCGGCCATGCCAGTCGACAATATCAAGGGAACGCCTTTCGCTGCCAACACTTTCAGGAAGGGAATGTTGGTCAACTCGCCAGATGGAACTTTGATGCGTTGCATGCCCAGGCTCAGCAGCATGTCTGCAGCAACCTCATCAAAAGGCGTGGACATGAACTCGATGCTTAATTCATGACATCGCTGCGCCAGACGCTGATGCGCGGCATCGGACAACTCCAGGGCTTTCAGCATACTGTGCTGATCGCCCTCGCTTGTCTTCTGGGCCTGATAGTCGGCTTTTGCGGTGCCTCTGGCGACCAGTTTGTCCGCGGAAAATGTTTGGAACTTGACGGCATCAGCACCACAGGCGGCCGCGATGTCGACGAGCTGCAAAGCCAGGTCCTCCCGGCCATTATGGTTGACGCCTGCCTCGGCGATGATGAAGGTTCGCTTCATGAATTGGATTCCAGGGAGGTGGGGGAGGTGCGAGAAGCGGAAAATGCACGCTGCATGGCTTGATCCATGCTGATGGGCGGGGTCCAGCCCAAGCGGTCTGTGGTCGACCGGATGTCAACAGCCAGGGGAACAGACATTTTGCGGATCTGGTCCCCGCGCCCAGCCATCGTGCCCAGCATTTGCAGAAGTGTGCTGTTCACAGGAATCAACGGGATCTTGCGACCCATGCCGCGAGCGATCGCCTGGATGAACTGTGTGGTGGTGGTGATTTGCGCATCGGCCACCAGATAAACGCCGCTCACCGGGTCTGGAAAGTTCACCATGTGAATCAGCAGGTCAACGACGTTGTCAACCGACACAAAGCTTCTTGGCGCATCAAGGGCGCCAAGCGGCAGTGGCCAGCCTTTGGCGACCAAGCGCGCCAGCAGCGCGAAGTTTCCCGGTGCATCGGGTCCGTAAATCATGGGAGGGCGCAACAGCAAGGTCGTCATCCCCGTCTGTCTGGCCAGTTCAAGCAAAGCCTGCTCCGCTTCCCATTTGGACTGCGCATAGGGCGAGTCGGGGCGAACCGGGTCATCAGCGCGCATAGGACGGGATCCTGACTCACTGCCATTGACACCGATCGAGCTAACAAAGATGAAGCGCTTGACACCAGCGGCAGCGGCAGCACGCGCAAGGGCCAGAGTGCCCTCTGTATTGACGCGACGAAATTCGGCAAGGGGATTGGCTGCCTGATCCTGGAGCATGTGCGCGCGCCCTGCGGTATGGATCACAACGTCGACATCGGCGAGGACCCGCGTGGCATCTTCAGCAAGTTCGGGCAACGCAGGCGCAATCCATGGAGTGACGCCAGGCGCGAGTGTGACTTCAGCACGCCGAACCATCGCGATCACACGAAAGCCCTTGACCAGAAGAGTGGTACAGAGTGCTCGCCCCAGAAAGCCGTTGGCTCCGGTCACCAGAATACGGGTTGTCATGCGCTGCCTAGTCAACCTAAAACACAGGTTATGACCCGTCGCTCGCCTTGTTCAACCATACCCCCTCTGTGGATGCCTTTCGTGTCAAACAGGACGATCGAACCGGCGGGTGCGGTGACTTCCCATTCCGCGCTTGCGATTGCCCTTGTGAGCAAAGAGTCATCGGGCTGATCGTTACCGAAAGCCCCTTTTTGGCGAAGTTTGGCTGGGAGCGCCGAAAATCTCTTCCTGGCTTGCGGACTGGTTGAAGACAGCCCGTTATGGTCATTTGCCTCGCGCAACAGATCATCAAGTCTGGAAATCTGCATTCTGTTGGAGCCCGTCGCGTAGGCGAAGGGGCCGTTCTTCGGACCCACATCTGAAAAATAGATGATGGCTTTGATGTCGCCTCCTGACGCGTCTCTATGATAGTAGGCGGTGCGTGGCAGTTTGTCGTTCTTCCGGTCAGGGAAGATATCTGTCCAGAACGTATCGCTTGGGTCGTTGATCTGAGGGTTAACGTCCACGAGATGCAATTCACGACCGACGTAGCGACTGGCGGCGTCCAGAACACCCCCTTCTTCCAGGACCTTATTGATAAGTCCAACGAACTCGGCTGAATCCCGCGGATCGACCGTTGACCGGGACTCGTCAAATTCGCGTCGGCTTTCCTTCTTTCCTCGTCGCTGGGCGAGCTTCTCGAAATGGCTCTCGGCCATCGCCTTGGCCTCTTGAAAACGTCCTGCGGGAATCAGCACTGCCGCGATGCCCTTGCTCCTGAGCTCTTCAGTCACCGGATTTTTGGGTTCTTGCTTCGCGACCGGTTTCGAACCTGAAAATATGTTTTTCAGGCCTGAAAAAAGAAATCCGATCCTCTCGCTCAAAGATCGTGGTGCCCGATTCTCATAGGGAATCACTTCATAGTGAACGACGCGCTTGACCAGAAGTAGTGAAAAATTCGCCAAAAAAGTGGCTAACGTGGAGATTCTGTAAAACAGTCCCGAACCGGATACGAAGTCGCTGTAGGCGGGGTGTTTCGAATAATCAATCATCCCCGCGTCCCATTTCAAACCTGGCTCGATCGGCTTCAAGCTCTCTGGCGGCTTTATGTAAGTGTATCTATCTGTCATGATCTTCTCTGATGTTTAAAATTTTTTGCGTTTTGAGTCTCGTCAATACAAAAAATTATATGGAACATTTACCTGCTCTGGCTGGTGTTTGATGGCGTCCAGCCAGTCACTTGCTGAATGTGACTTATATCAATGCAGAGATCTCGAGTCAGTTCATCCAGGATGCCTCGAGCATCGAGCTTTCCTAAAAAGCTTTGCGGCAACAGAAAAACGATCGCTCTCAATAAAAAACCCGGGACAGGTAGCAGTATGGGCTTTCTTCCCTGCATATCCCCGATATGGATTGCCAGTTCGCGAGTCGAAAGTGGTTGCTGATCACTGACAAGAAACGTGTGTCCAGCAGCTGCCGGACAGGTTGCCGAGAGAATCAGCGCGCTGATCAGGTTGCTCGCGCGGATGTTGTCGCGACGGTTATGGTCAAGCAGTCCAAACGGTAGCGGAATGCCCTTGGCAATCAGCTTTCCCATGAATGCAAGGTTTCCAGACAGCTCCGGCCAGATTATTCGCGGCGGACGGACAATCACAACTTCAGGGACACGGCTCGCCCGGAGTGCGATCTCTGCATCAAGTTTTGATTGTGAATAATCCGACTCCGGATTCGGCGCATCATCGTGTCGAAACGGACCGCTGGTGTTGTGCTTGCCGTTGACTGAAATCGAGCTGACATAGACTATCCGGCGAA
>CAZBIN010000017.1:0-27426 GCA_964491995.1 uncultured Orrella sp. | reverse complement strand
ACAAGAATGAAACAGAGGCGCTGAAACTGGCATTTGGCGATCACGCGAAAAAACTTGTGGTGAACTCAACCAAGTCGATGACAGGGCACTTGCTGGGTGCAGCTGGCGGTATTGAAGCCGTATTCACCACGCTAGCTGTGCATCATCAGATTTCGCCGCCAACTATCAATATCTTCAACCAAGATCCTGAGTGTGATCTGGATTACTGTGCGAATCAGGCACGTGACATGGAAATCAAGGTTGCGCTGTCAAACTCGTTTGGATTTGGTGGAACCAATGGTTCCATGCTTGTGCGGCGAGTCTGATTTGGTCCTGTTCGAGGATGCAAACTGGGCGTTCGATTGGGAGCAAGGGCTTTCTGATCGAACGCAAGCAGTCCTGACTTGTGTCATACGCGCCTTGGCACTTTCAGCAATTTTTCTTGTCAGCTTACTGATTTCCGGGTTTTGGGGCGTGGCGTTTGTCCTGATAGCCGGGCTTTCATTGATAACGCTCGTGCGGCACTGGTCGGGTGATATGAAACCTGCCGCAGCGGTTCGAATCACACCTGTCGGTGTTTGCGTGCGTAGTGGCGGTCAGTTGCCGATGCGAGTCGTCGGGTTGGCGCTGCACCCTTTATGCATGGTTATCGTCTTGCGTGCACATGACTCGCAACAGTCCACGCAGCGTCGTCGCATTGTCTTCTGGCGCCACCATTTTCCCCAGCAGCAGTATCGCCGTATGACACTTGTTGTTCGCTGGTTGTTCAGAGGGGCTGCGCATGAGTGAAAAGCAGGCGGATGCGGACCTGGTTCTTCGGGTTCAGCAGGGCGATAAAAAGGCGTTTGATCTTTTGATGCTCAAGTATCAAAGGAAGATCACCCGACTGCTTTCCAGAATGCTGCGCGACCAGTCAGAGATAGAGGATGTCATGCAGGAGACATTCATCAAAGCGTACCGGGCGCTGCCTCAGTTTCGTGGCGAAAGTGCCTTCTACACCTGGCTGTACCGAATCGCGATCAATACTGCCCGCAACTGGATGGCCTCCCAGGGGCGACGTCCAAGCTCGCCAAATTTGAACCAGTCAGAAGATGGTGAAACTTTTGACGAGATTGACAACCTAACAGACAACAACACGCCTGAGTCGATTCTTGCGAGTCAGGAAATTGCAAATAGCGTGAATCAGACGATACAGGAACTGCCGTCTGAGTTGCGTACGGCGATTGTGTTGCGTGAGATTGAAGGCCTGAGTTATGAAGAGATAGCTCAGTCGATGAATTGTCCGATTGGGACAGTGCGGTCGCGCATTTTTCGGGCGCGCGAAGCAATTGCCGCCAAGCTTAAGCCGCTCATGGAGCAACAGGGCGATCGGCGCTGGTGATGAAGGTGAACAATGTCTGACTCAATGCACTCCAACCCGGCTGGTGGTGCCGACGAGCCTGGTCAATTGACCGATCGGGCGTTAATCTGCGCTTTGATGGACGGAGAACTCGAAGGCGATGACGTGGCGCGTGCAGTTGCGCAGTGCGAGTCCAGGGAATGGGCAGCGTACCATCTGATCGGCGATGTATTGAGACGCTCTGACACCATTGAGCCGGTATCGGAAATTTTTGCGGTCAGGATGTCTGCCGCACTGGCACGTGAAGCGCCGCACAAGCCGATTGACTCAGTTCGTTCGAAGCCAGTGAACCTTGTGACTCCGGTTAAGGCTGAAGAGGCCTCCGGATGGAGGCGATGGGTTACCTGGCCTGCTTTTGCTGTGACGGCTGCGGTTGCCTCAGTGGTATGGGTCGCACAACCTCTGTTTGTTGATCAACCGGTCAGCCAGGTCGCACTAACGCAGTCCACGCCGATCCAGCCGTCGAGCGAGGCGGCGTTTAGTGACTATACCGAGGCGCATCGGCAGTTCGCAGGACCTATCGCGGTTCAGCAGGCTTCTTACCCGCCAGGAGGTCGTCAGTGAGATTTTGGATTGCGCGAGTTGTTCTGACTGGCGTGCTGGGATCCTTGCTGACAACAGGTTCAGCGCTGGCACAAATCGATGCTGCGGCCCATGTCCTGCAGAGAATTCAGGAAGCGGCCCGCACCCTTGACTACGAGGGTGTGTTTGCCTATCAGCAAAGCGGCCAGATGCAGTCGTTTCGCATCACGCACCGCTTTGATGGCACCAATGAAGACGAGCGACTCGAAGTGCTGGATAATGTTCAGAGAGAGTTTTTTCGGCGCAACGATGCGGTGCGATGTCTGATTCCTGATAACAAGATCGTGTTGATCGAGTCGAGGCGTCAGGCGAGATTTCCGGCACTTCTAATGTCTGATCCTGTGGAGTTTTCCCGGTACTACGACATGATCCGCAGCGAAAGCCCGGGTCGAGTGGCAGGGCGTGCTTGCGTCAAGCTGGATATCGTACCCAAGGACGACTTGCGGCCACAGTTTCGTCTGTGTGCTGATGAGCAAACGGGTTTGCTGCTCAAGGCTCAGGTGCTGGAGGCCTCTGGCAAGGTTAGTCAGCAGGTGGCTTTCACCCAGGTTCAGATTGGGCACGATATTGATGATTCAGTGTTTGTGGCACCGTGGAATACAGATGGCTGGAAAGTGATCAACCGCGAACTTAGCGAGATTGACCTGGCCAGCCTCGGCTGGGAGTACATGGTTCCTCCCGGCTACAAAGTCTCACAACAGGCCCGGCGGGTGTTTCAGGACGGCCGTGAGGTGGATCAGATCATCTTGACTGACGGGCTTGCAAGCATCTCGATTTTTATTGAACCTTATCAAGAAAACTTGTCTCAACATCATTCAACCGGTCCACGCTATATGGGTTCAGTGAACCTGTTTGGCAAACGAGTCGGAGACTCCTGGGTGATGATTGTGGGCGAGGTGCCAGCAGTCACCATTCAGACTGTTGCTGACTCAATGACCCGGACCGTCCGATAGTGATGTCGGTGAAGTTGCCTCAATAACAAGATCAGACCGGAGTTGATCATGCACAGTTTTAGAGCATCGCCTGTCGCTTTGCGCGGCTTGGCTACCAGCGGCTATTCGACCAGGCGTTTCGCAGTCGCCTTCATGGTTTTGGTGATGGCGTTCTTTACGTCAATAGCGACGGCCTTTGCCAACCCTGCTGCCGGATTGCCAAACTTCGTTGATATCGTCGAGGCATCGGAGAAGGCCGTTGTGAACATCCGCACGACATCGACCGTGTCGACGGCCCAGGGCGGCGGGCGCGATCCGATGGAGATGTTTCGCTGGTTTTTTGGTCCTGACTTTCAGGGGCCCGGCGTTCCGCCTCCTGCCCAGCGCAGAGGTAATCCTGGCAATCCCGCGAATCCAGGGAATCCGGAGTCGCAGCAAGAGCGCACTGTCCCCAGAGGTGTGGGTTCAGGATTCTTTATTTCAAACGATGGAGCGATTCTCACGAATCATCACGTGATTGAAGGTGCATCGGAAATCTTTGTCACGATGACAGATGGGCGCGAGTTCAAGGCCACAATCGTTGGCAGTGATGAGCGTACTGATGTGGCTCTGATTAAAATCGATCTCTCGGGAACGCCGGCATTGCCTGTCGGATCGGCCAAGAATCTCAAGAAGGGTCAGTGGGTACTGGCGATTGGGTCGCCGTTTGGACTGGAGTCCACGGTCACGGCAGGAATTGTGAGCGCCATCGGCCGCGAAACCGGTGACTACCTGCCATTTATTCAGACAGACGTTGCTGTGAACCCCGGAAACTCCGGCGGTCCGTTATTGAATCTGGATGGCCAGGTGGTCGGGATCAACGCCCAGATCGTGTCGCGCAGCGGTGGCTTTATGGGTATTTCACTGGCCATACCGATCGATGAAGCGATGGAAGTTGTTTCCCAGCTTCGCAGTGAGGGGAGAGTGACTCGCGGACGCATTGGCGTGCAGATTGGCGAGGTGAGCCAGGATATCGCTCAGGCCAGTGGGCTTGATGATACCAAGGGTGCTATGGTCAGCCGCGTGATGCCAGATGGCCCTGCTCAGGCAGCAGGTGTTCAGCCAGGCGATATTGTCTTGTCGTTTGACGGTAGAAAGATTGACAGATGGTCGGATTTGCCAAGAATCGTGGGACAGACCAAGCCCGGTACCCAGTCTAAAATGGAAGTCTGGCGCAAAGGCAAGCGTGTTACGCTCGACATCACTGTCGACGAGATGCCTGGAGCCCAGTCTGTTGCGAGCGCAGCACCAGCCAAGCCGAGCGCCCCCGGGGTGACAGCGATGGGTGTAACGGTCGTTGATCTGGGAGTTGACGAACGAAAGAAGCTGGGTGTGACCGCTGGTGGCGTGCGTGTGACGGAAAGTACAGGCGCTGGCGCAACGGCTGGGATCGTGCCAGGTGATGTTATCTTGACGGTTGGCAATACGGACATCACTTCTGCGGAGCAGTTCGTAAAACTGGCTAACAGTGTGGCAAAAGATAAGCCCGTCGGCATGATGATTCAGCGCGAAGGGCAGACTCAGTGGGTTTTGGTTCGCCCTCAAAAGAGTTGATCCCTGATCGGGCTAAAATGCCTGACTAACGCAACGAAAGGGGGCGGTGTGCGCCCCTTTCGTATTTGGGTGACCTGTGATGATCAGGTGCTCGTCTTGTTCCGTAAATGGATTTATGCAGCGAATTCGCAACTTCTCGATTATTGCCCACATCGATCATGGTAAATCTACGCTGGCTGACCGACTTATTCAGCGGTGTGGAGGACTTGATATGCGTGAAATGTCAGCGCAAGTTCTTGATTCGATGGATATCGAGCGCGAGCGAGGAATCACGATCAAGGCTCAGACCGCATCGCTTTCCTATCTTGCCAAGGATGGCCAGACTTATCATCTCAATCTGATCGATACCCCGGGTCATGTGGATTTTTCATACGAGGTCAGTCGTTCGCTGTCGGCCTGTGAAGGTGCTTTGCTGGTGGTCGATGCATCGCAGGGTGTAGAGGCTCAGACCGTGGCCAATTGCTACACCGCGATCGAACTCGGTGTTGAGGTGGTGCCCGTTCTTAACAAAATGGATCTGCCTCAGGCTGACCCGGAAGGCGCACGCGCCGAGATCGAGGACGTGATTGGTCTTGATGCCTCGGATGCCGTTGCGGCCAGTGCCAAGACCGGCATGGGAATTGATGAGATTCTCGAAGCGATCGTGGCAAAGATTCCCTCGCCCAAAGGGGATCCGGATGCCCCGCTGCAGGCGCTCATCATTGACTCATGGTTTGATAATTACGTTGGCGTTGTGATGTTGCTGCGTGTCGTCAACGGAACCTTGAAGCTCAAGGACAAGCTCCAGTTCATGGCGACAGGTGCGACACACCCGGCTGACCAACTGGGTGTGTTCACGCCAAAGTCAGTCGCGCGTGACACACTGCGCGCAGGTGAAGTCGGGTTCCTGATTGCGGGTATCAAAGAACTCAAGGACGCGAAGGTTGGCGATACGATCACTCACGCATCACGTCCGGCGGCCCAAGCGTTGCCCGGTTTCAAAGAGGTCCAGCCACAGGTTTTCGCCGGTTTGTACCCTGTCGAGAGCAGTGAGTATGATCAGTTGCGTGATTCTCTCGAAAAACTCAAGCTCAACGATTCGGCACTGATGTTCGAACCGGAAGTCTCACAGGCGCTTGGATTCGGGTTCCGTTGTGGATTCCTGGGTCTGTTGCATATGGAGATTGTTCAGGAGAGGCTGGAGCGCGAGTTTGACATGGATATCATCACCACCGCGCCGTCGGTGGTGTATGAGGTGGTCCTCAACGATGGCACGGAGCTCACCATTGAGAGCCCTTCCCGGATGCCAGAAGTTGGGCGAATCCGGGAGATCAAAGAGCCGATCGTGCATGTCACGCTTTTCATGCCACAAGAGTACGTCGGGCCGGTGATGACACTCTGCAATCAGAAGCGTGGTCAGCAGCTTGATATGAGCTATCACGGCAGACAGGTCCATTTGCAGTACGAGATTCCCCTTGCCGAGATTGTTCTGGATTTTTTTGACAAGCTGAAATCGGTTTCCAGGGGATACGCTTCCATGGACTACGAGTTCAAGGAGTACCGAGTCTCCGATGTGGTTAAGGTTGATGTCTTGATCAACAGCGACCGGGTGGATGCTCTTTCAACCATATGTCACAGAGCCAACGCCCGGTACCGTGGTCGCGAGATGGTGGCCAAGATGCGTGAGATGATTCCCCGTCAGATGTACGATGTCGCGATTCAGGCGGCGATCGGAGCCGAAATCATCGCCCGCGAGAACGTCAAGGCTTTGCGTAAAAACGTATTGGCAAAATGCTACGGTGGCGACATTTCACGAAAGAAGAAGTTGCTGGAGAAGCAGAAGGCTGGCAAGAAGCGCATGAAGCAGGTTGGCAGTGTGGAGATTCCCCAGGAAGCCTTCCTTGCCATTCTGCAAGTTGAGGACAAATGATGGGGATCAGTCAGGCATGAGCTGGAATTTTTCTCTTATTCTGTTTGTCGCCCTTTTAATCACGGGCAGCGTCTGGATTTTTGACCGTTTTTACATGCGCCATAAGCGCTCGCCTGAGGACAAGACTCCATGGTGGGTCGAGTATGGGGCAAGCTTCTTTCCGGTGATCGTGTTTGTGTTTGTGTTGCGCTCGTTTGTGGTTGAGCCTTTTCGCATTCCATCTGGCTCCATGTTGCCGACTTTGAAGTCGGGAGACTTGATTCTGGTGAACAAGTTCACTTACGGAATTCGTCTGCCAATCATTCACACCAAGGTGGTACCCTTGGGTGAACCCACGCGTGGTGATGTGGTGGTTTTCCGTTATCCTGTGGATCCGTCGGTTGATTACATCAAACGGGTGGTGGGCCTTCCGGGTGATGAGGTGGCATACCTCAACAAGCGTCTTTACATTAACGGGCAGGAAGTGCCTGTCAAGCGCGATGGTGAGTATTTCGAGCCTGACCGTCTGGCTTATGCGGCCCAGTTCATCGAGCAACTGGGCGAGACTGCAAACCGTATTCTTGTCGATTCGCAAAGTCGGCAAGACCTTCGGCCCGTTTGGCGTTATCCGAACCGCGATCAATGTCAGTACAGAGCGGATGGAATGGTTTGTAAAGTACCAGAAGGCACCTACTTTATGATGGGTGACAACCGTGATAACAGCCTGGACAGTCGCTTTTGGGGCTTTGTGCCGTCTGAGAACATTGTTGGCAGAGCGTTTTTCATCTGGATGAATTTTTCCGAGCCGAGCCGAATTGGAAGTTTCGATTGAACGAGACCTGTCATGGGCCTGACTCGGTGCTTTGTGGAACGATGCGATGACATTAAAGTCTCTGGAAACTGCGCTTGGTTACACATTCTCGGATCGTAACCTGCTTGAGCAAGCGCTGACTCATCGCAGTTTCAGTTCAAGAAATAATGAGCGGCTTGAGTTTCTGGGCGACTCAGTCCTCGGCAGTAGTGTGTCCTCTTTATTGTTTCATCGTTTTGATTCGCTTGACGAGGGTGATCTGTCCCGGGTGCGGGCCAATCTGGTCAAGCAGGCGACATTGGCGGACATCGCGCAGACCTTGAAATTGTCTGACCTGTTGCGTCTAGGCGAGGGTGAGCTCAAGAGTGGTGGGTTTCGACGCCCCTCGATCCTGGCCGATGCGATGGAGGCGATTTTGGGGGCGATCTACCTTGATGGTGGTTTTGAAGCAGCCCGGAACGTGATTGAGGCGCTTTATGCGCCGATGCTTGAGCGGATTGATCCCTTGACCGTTGGAAAGGATCCTAAAACACTTTTGCAGGAATACCTGCAAGCCCACAAGATTGCTTTACCCAGCTATACGGTTGTTGATACTCGAGGAGCTGCCCATGACCAGGAGTTTGAGGTGTCCTGCGAGGTGCCTGCGTTGAGCATCATGGTGACGGCGAGTGGTAGTAGCCGTCGAGCGGCCGAACAGGTCGCTGCGCAACACATCCTCGAGAGTCTGATAAGAGAGATGCCTTTGCAGAATTCGAAGCACTCCCGTAGCAAGTCTGCAAAATCTGCCAATTCCGCTCTGAGGGCGCTGCCAACGGCAGTGAATATAAAAAAATGAATGCTTCTACTGTGACTCGATGCGGATTTGTGGCCGTGGTCGGACGACCCAATGTCGGTAAGTCTACCCTGACCAACGCATTGATCGGTGCCAAGATCTCGATTGTTTCACGCAAGGCTCAAACCACCCGTCATAGAATCCAGGGTGTGCTGACCCGGGAGCGGGAGCAGTTTATCTTTGTCGATACGCCAGGCTTTCAAACCCGTCATGGCGGAGCGATGAACCGCATGATGAATCGGGTAGTGACCCAGGCGCTAGCCGACGTGGACGTGGTCCTGTTTGTTGTAGAGGCTGGCAAGTGGTCAAGTGCCGATGCCAAGTTACTCGAGATGCTCGATCAGCGATCGAACGTGATTCTGGTGCTGAGCAAGGTCGATGCGGTCAAGAAGCGAGAGACGCTGTTTCCTTTTGTCGCTGAAGTGGCTGCCCGATTTCCATTTTCTGCAGTGGTTCCGGTCAGTGCTGTCAAGCGTGAGCAGCTCGACACCTTGCTTGAAGAGGTTGGAAAGCGCTTGCCGGAAGGTGAGGCCATGTTTGACGAAGATACGCTGACAGATCGTCCCGTCAGGTTTCTGGCCGCAGAGTTGATTCGAGAGAAAATCTTTCGACTCGTGGGTGACGAGTTGCCCTACGGCTGTACCGTTGTCATCGAGAAGTGGGAAGATCAACCTAGTCGAGCGGTGATTTCCGCCTGTGTCATCGTTGAGCGTGAAACGCATAAGCCGATCTTGCTGGGTGCGAAAGGCATGCACATGAAGCGTATCGCGAGCGAGGCCAGGCAGGAGATGGAGCAGCTTCTGGAGAAGTCCGTCCATCTCGAAGTCTATATCAAGGTACGCAAGGGTTGGGCTGACCGCGAAGCCAGTCTGCGTGACTTGGGATATGAGTAGCCGTCAGCAGAGTCGGATCATGGATTCAGGTTGTTATGTGTTGCACACAACGGCCTGGAGAGAAACATCAGTTATTGCCAAGGTGTTTTCTCGCGAACATGGTGTTTTGCTCGTTGTGGCCAAAGGTGCCAAGAGGCCATACTCCGGATTGCGCACTGTTTTGCAGTCGTTTCAACCCTTGTTGCTATCATGGTCGGGACGAGGTGAGGTCAAGACCCTCACCAATGCCGAGGCTCGAGGTATTCATCTGTTACCATCTCGCGCCCTCATGTCATGCTGGTACATGAATGAGTTGATTCTCAAGCTGTTACCACGAGAAGATGCCCATCCTCGCTTGTTTGATGCCTATGAAGCCGCATTGGGCGCTTTGGTTCGGGGCGAGTCCCAGGCAAGTACTCTGCGTTGCTTTGAGTGGGTGTTACTGCGCGAAATTGGCTATGGTATCGATGCGCAGGTGCCAGACTTCAACGATTCCTCGAAGGCAGAATCGCTCAGAGTCCTGATACGCACACAACTGGATCAATACCTTCCTGATGCTGATCTGATGAGTCGTAAGGTCATGCTGAGTTTGCGTCAATTCTGACCTTTTTCAAAGTTACGATCAACAAAAAAGCGGGAGAGAATCAATGTCCTCTCCCGGCTGTCAAATTTGCAATCGACCTAGATTCTGAGTGCAATCAGGCTCGGACCCTGGCTCGCATTGGCCTTTTTGAGTGCTTGATCAAACCCCGCCAAGGTGTCTACGCAAACGCCCGGAACGCCCTGGGCCTTGGCCATTGAAACCCAGTCAAGATCTGGTGCATCCAGATCGAGCATTCGGCGCGCATTCTCGCCAGGTTGTGGTCCGCCCATATTGGCCAGTTCGCCTCTTAAAATGCGATAGGAGCGATTGTCAAATATCACAACAGTGATATTGAGTTGTTCACGTGCCATGGTCCACAAAGCTTGAACGGTGTACATTGCAGCGCCGTCACCAACCAGCGCGACGACTCGTCGGTCAGGCGCAGCCACTGCAGCACCAACCGCTGCCGGCAAGGCAAACCCGATTGCTCCACCTGTGATGTCGATGCAATCATGGGGTGGTGCATAGGGAATGGAGTCTGCGAGTTGACGTCCTGATGTCACTGCTTCATCAACCAGAATGGCATTGTCAGGTAGTGCGCCGGCAATCACCATTCCAATGTTGCTGGCATCTGGTTTGCCATCGATAAAGCTGGGTGCGGGGAGATCCGTCGCGAGTTGTGCAGGCGTTTCGGATCCGGCACCGACCGCGTCGCAAAGCGCTTCGAGGGTGGAAAATACGTCGTGCAGTGGGGTGGCCAGATGGGTTACTTTGCAGTCTGCTGGAGCTATACGACGTTGTTTCTCGGGATAGGCAAAGAAGGCAACAGGATCGGTGGCGCCCACCAGGATGAGATTCCGGGTGCCTTGCAGGGCCTTGACAGCGCCATCTACAGGGAATGGCAGGGGACGAATGTTGACCCTCCCGCGCCCGCGCTCCAGGCGCATGCTGCGGGGTTCGCTGAACAGCTTGCAGCCTGTCTTGGCGGCAATCTGGCCAGCCAGCCAGGTTGACTTCTCCATCAGGCCTGCGCCACCAATAAGAAGAACCGTTTGCCGGGCCTGTTCAGGGTCAGCAAGCAGCCTCGCGACCCGGTCAATGGTGTCGGTCAAGGGTGCTGCTGCAGTGCAGGCAGGGTCAAATGTGTAGTGGCCAGGATCAGCATCTTCCCATGCGCAATTGGCAGGCAGAATGAGTGACGCAATGCGACCAGGCTGACTGCAAGCCTGAGAAATGGCCTCCGCCGTGTCCGCTGCAGCCTGTGTCGCCGAGACCGTTGTCTTGACCCAGTGAGACATCGGGCGTGCGACCGCCTCAACATCTGAATTCAGGGGCGCATCGTTGTGCAGGTGATCCAGCGCGTGCTGCCCGATGATATTGATAATTCCAGAACGTGCTCGCTTGGCATTGTGCAGGTTGGCCAGTCCGTTGCCTAATCCTGGGCCAAGGTGCAGCAGTGTGGCAGCTGGCTTGGACGCCATGCGGTAATACCCGTCAGCCGCGCCTGTTACGACGCCTTCGAACAGTCCCAGAATGCAACGCATCTGAGTCGCCTGATCCAGTGCTGCGACGAAGTGCATTTCGGACGTACCAGGGTTCGCAAAACACACGTCTACACCGCCGTCCAGCAGCGTCTTGACCATGGCTTGTGATCCATTCATAGACTCAATCTCCTCTTATTCTCTCTCGTGCAGCCTCTCTGGCGATGACGATTTTCTGCACCTCGGTGGCACCCTCGTAAATCCTCAGGGCCCGGATCTCACGATACAACATCTCTGCCGGGTGTCCAACCTTGACACCGAGGCCGCCGTGTAATTGCACGTTACGGTCAATGATGCGCTGCGCAGCCTCGGTTGCAAATAGCTTGGCCATCGCCGCAGAACGGGTGGTTCGCCGCTTGAGCACATCGCGCTCCCAGGCGGCTCGGTAAACCAGCAAGGCTGATGCATCGATTTCAGTTTCCATTTCGCCAAAGGATGCTTGGGTTAGCTGCATGTCTGCCAGGGTGGCGCCGAACATCGGACGCTTGTGAGCGTAGTCCAGTGCCATGTCCAGTGCTGACTCCGCAAAGCCCAGCGCGGCTGCGCCGACTGACGCTCTGAATACATCCAGCGTCTGCAATGCGACCTTGAATCCTTTGCCGGGCTCTGCAAGTCGCTGCTCCACAGGGATGATGCAGTCCTCGAACTTGAGCGTGCCGATCGGATGCGGAGCGCACACATCAAATCGCTCCGAGACTGTCAGGCCTGGCGTACCGGCCTCGACCACGAAAGCCGAGACGCCGTCAGCCAGATCGTTTTCGCCGCGGGCAAATACGGTGTAGAAATCTGCAATCCCAGCATTTGATATCCAGGTTTTGATGCCGTTGAGGCGGTAATGATTGCCTTCACGAGTCGCTCGCATGGTCATGGCGGCAGCATCGGATCCGGCCATCGGCTCTGAGAGTGCGAATGCACTGATGGCCTCGCCTGATGCAACGCGCGGCAGGTAGCGCTGGCGCAACTCCTTACTACCAAACAGAGAGATCGGACCACTGCCAAGGCCTTGCATGGCAAACGAGAAATCAGCTAATCCGTCAAAGTATCCAAGTCCTTGGCGCATGAGGCAAATACTTCTCGAATCGATTTGTTCGTGATGACCGCCGGCATCTGCAGGTACACAGTATCGGAGCCAACCTGCATCACCGAGTCGTCTGACGTAAGATTGACAGGTCTGGTCGACATCACCCGCGTGGATACGGCTGGTAAAGCTTGAACCTGCCCAGTTGCGCAGGCGCGTGGCGAGTGCTCGATGTTCGTCTTCGAAGAATGGCAGCTGCAGAAGGTTGTCAGACATGATCTGGTTCACTCGCTAATAGGTCCTGTTCCATTTGCACAAGACGGGTCGGAATCTCAAGACGTGCCACGTAGACAACACGTTTGCCTATCTGGGCGTATCGGTAAAGCTGAGCCACGGGCGAGGACACGGGAATCTGCAGGGCCTGCGCTGAGTCGGAGCCCGCTTCGATGATGCTCATAAACTGGCGTGCACAGGTGAAGTGCTTGCGATGCAGTTCATCGAGTACAGGAGCGATGGTCGAATCGCAGTAGCGCTGCGGATTCTGCAGATACAGGTCACGATCAAGGTAGACCTCCGTATAACAGAAAGGGTTTCCCTGGCTGGTATGAATTCTGCGCCAGTACTGGTATCGCCCCGCGCAGTTCCCTGAATTCTCTGGCCACAGATAATCGGGCAGCGCCACGTCATCACTCGATTCACGCAAAGTTGTGGTGCCAAGCGATTTGCTAAGTTCTACTGTCTGCTGCCAGGTTGTCGGAAGTGGAAGTTTTGCGATGGCCGGACGTTTGCGCACAAAGGTTCCAGTACCTCGGGCCCGACTGATCAGGCCTTCGTCGGAGAGCAGACCGAACGCCTGGCGTAAGGTCGTACGGGACACCTCAAGTGTCTTGGTGAGCTCATCGAGTGGTGGCACCTGGCTGCCTTGGGCCCATCGCCCGCTTTCTATGTTTCTTCGTAAAATGCCGGCAACCTGTAGGTAAAGAGGCTGTGGACTGCGTTTGTAGAGCGGGTTGTTCATGGCAGCTTGTCAACCAGGGCCTGGGCCATCTCGCGTAGACGGTGTTTCTGGATCTTGGTCGAATTCGCGCTCTGGACTGTAGGAAAGTCCTCAAGCACCTCGAAATGGACAGGAACCTTAAAGCCGGCCAGACGACGTTTGCACTCCGCGTACCACGCTTGCGGGCTTGCTGAGCGGCCGGGTTCCATCACGACGAACGCAACTGGAACATACTTCCCGTCCTTCTGGGCGCCCACGACCTGGGCTGCCGAGACGCCCGTCAGTTCCTCGACTGCTTGTTCGATCTCCGCCGGATTGACCAAAAATCCGGCCAGTCGCAGTGAGTCACCCATCCTTGCTTGAAACACAAATTGTCGCTCGTTGAGACACCAGCCCAGATCGCCAGTCTTGAAATAACCATCTTCCGTAAAAGACTTGTGGGTGGATTCAGGCTGATCGAGATAGGCTGACATGTGAGATGGCGTCAAAATCTCCAGTTCGCCGGACTGTCCAAGCGGCAGCAACTCGCCAGATTCGGGATCACGTGCGCGAACGCGTGCTGTTGGATGCACCAGCAAACCTCCGGGCTGATGTAACACACTGACATCACCCTGCAAGGGATCCGTGGGTTGTGCTGCGACCAAGGCCTGGAGTTCGCTCGAGCCGTAAAGTCCCGTCAGCGGAAGACCATTTTGAAGTGCCATGTCGAATAGTTCGCCCAGTGCTGGGGCGAAGGCGGCAAATCCAAACAATCGGCAAGACCGAAAGTCGTCACGGCTGTTTGAAGCGTCCATGATTTGCTGGATCAAGGCATTGTTTGCATAGGTGTGAGTAATGCGATGCCGCCGTATAAGATTGAGCAAGCTCAATGGATCAGACACGGTTTCACAGACGACTGTACGCCCAGTCAGCAATCCGCCGGAGAGTGTCGAAAAGCCGAATGTGCCGCAGAATGGAGCGCTGGCCAGTACGCGGGTCGAGGCATCATAAAGAAATGCATTGGCAATGGCATCGGCATGACTGATCAGTCCGCTTTGCGTGTGCAACACAAACTTGGGTAGTGATGTCGTTCCTGATGTCGTGAAAGTGATCACACCATGGTCACCGTGTGCGGGCACGGCCTGACACGGACGACTTGCCATGCTCTGTATATCATCGAAGGTGAATGTGCCCTCAAGCGCGGCAAGAGTGTCTGAATCGACGTCAGCCAGTATGTTGTCGAATTCGATTCCTTTAAAGCCGGGCCAGTAGACAAGCCACTTGGTGTGACCACGCTCGATAACGTCCTGAACTTCGTGACTTTTGAAGCGGGTGTTGATCGACAACACAGTTACCCCAAGTTGTGCGCACGCCAGCAAACATTGAATCCACTCAATGCCATTGGGTAGCCACAGACCCAGCCGATCACCTGGTTTGAGCCCTTTGCTCGCAAGGTGCCCGGCCAGATTGCAGCTTTGGTGTCTCAGGGTCGCAAAGTCGATCTGTCTTTCGGGCTCAATGATTGCGATTGTGTCGCCGCAGGTTTTTGCAAGGTGATCGAGGCGTTCAGATAGCGTGCTGTGCATAAGTCTTCGATTCCGTTTTCAGACGGTGGCAATGGGCGTGACCGGAGAGCCGACAGCGCCGGGCATGCGCAGCGGCGGCGCGGTCAGTAAAAAATGATGGCGTTTATGGTCGAACAGCCATTGTGCAAGGTCTTTCAGGTACCAGAGTTCTGCCAGGGGTACACCCAGTTTGAAAAGGCAGTGGTGATGCAACGGAAGAATCGAATGGGCAGGACCGGATGTGCGGGCCGGGTAGTTCTCCACCGCATAGTTATCGGCACAAATGGCAGCAATGCCGGACTCTGTGATCCAGTTCAGCAGTTCATCGTCAGACCCGTCGAGCACCGCGCCCGACTGCTCGAGTGTCGTCTGATCAGGATGTCCGTTCATCTGAATGATGGTCTCGGCAAAGCCGGTGCGAAGGACCAGCATGTCGCCTCGGGTGATTTCAATACCGTCAGTCTTGATAATGTTGAGCAGCATTTCTGCGTTCACAATGGTACGCCCCACGCCAAGGTGTCGCGCCAGATCAACCAGCACGCCACGCCCCTGCATACCTTTGCGGGCATAGGACTCAATACTGAGGCGTTTTGCATTTGATCCGCCCTGTGCGCAGCAGCCATGCGAGGAGTCAGCATCACCGCCACCCAGAATGTCTACATCAGCTTCAAAACCGTTGTAAAACACTTTTCGCAATTTTCCATCACCTTGCGTGTCAAACATGGCACCGACGTGGCTCAAACCATCCCATTGTGTGGAATATTGCATGCTCAGAGTCACCTGATCGTCACAAAGCACATCAATGGCGTCTTTCTGAACCCGGCTCATCTCCATGTTCATGTAAGGTGTTCCATCCTTGAACGTCGGCGACAGCACGGGTGCATGGCGGCGTGGATTCAGGACGTTGCCCCCCGGCAGATTCAAGGGTAGCGACAAGCAGAAAACCTCGCCAGTACGAACTTCCTGGACGGCCTGTCTGACTTTTTCAGGGGTTAACAGATTAAGTCGTCCAAGTTCGTCATCAGCTCCAAAGTCACCCCATGTCGATCCTTGCGGTCTTTGCTTCCAGCGGCCCATTGTGTTGTCTCCATCATTTTGTGTCAGGGTTAACCAGAATCCAATCTTACTATAGTCATATCTTTAATATCTTTGGATAACAGAGCGCCAGCAGGTAAGATCGTGAAACTTAATGTGAGGGGCATGCAGATGGATAAACCTTTGGTACTAGTAACTGGTGGTAGTCGGGGAATCGGCAGGGCTATGGTCGAGAGACTGATCAGAGACGGTTTTGAGGTGCTGAACTTCAGTCGGACGCCGGGTGCCAATGCTTTGCAGGCGGAAATGTTTGAATCGGATCTGACCGATGCCCAGGCAACCCAGCAGGCGATTGAGCACTGGGCCGCCAAGCGCGAGATCGTTCATCTGGTCAATAATGCAGGCATGATTCACGTCGCGGCGCTGGAAAATGTGACGCCAGAGCAGGTTCAGGATATGGTGAATCTGAATTTGCTGGCACCGATGATTCTGACTCGAGGATTGATTCCGAACTTCAAGAGTAAAGGGTACGGTCGCGTGGTCAATATTGGAAGCAGGGCGGGCCTTGGCAAGGTGGGTCGCACGGTTTACGGTGCGACCAAGGCTGGTCTTGTCGGCATGACCCGTACCTGGGCGCTTGAGCTCTCGGCTTATGGGGTGACAGTGAATCTGATTGCGCCGGGCGCGATTGGCACGGAGTTGTTTCACGCATCCAATCCCGACGACTCACCTCAGACCAAAGCGCTCAAAGCGTCGGTTCCTCTGGGAAGGGTGGGCAAACCTGAGGAGATTGCCCACATCGCAGCCATGCTACTGGACCCATTGGCCGGTTACACCACCGGTCAGGTTATTTACGTTTGTGGTGGCCTTTCAGTGGGACAGGTTGGCTAGCAAGGGCCACTGCGAGAGTAAGTACAGCAAGATGTCAGTGCGATTTGAAGAAAAAACAGCCCGGCGCATTGAGCAACGGGCTGTTTTGTGAGTGTCACGGCAGATTACTCTGCCGGACTATTCTCAATGACCTACTCTCGGCTACCGCCAAAGATGCCAAGCAGAGCCAGCAGATTGGCAAAAATGTTGTAAAGATCCAGGTAGATGGCCAGGGTCGCACTGACGTAATTTGTCTCGCCACCGTTGATGACGCGTTGCAGGTCGATCAGCAAAAACGCAGAAAATATACCGATCGCCAGAACCGAGATGGTGATCATCAGCGCTGGAAGCTGCAAAAAGATGTTGGCCACTGCAGCCAGGATGATGACGACCACACCCATGAACAGAAACTTCTGCATATTGCTCAGGTCACGCTTGACTGATGAAGCCAGGGTCGCCATGGTGCCAAACACCGCCGCTGTACCACCAAAGGCCAACATGACCAGCTGGGCACCGTTACCCATGCCAAGCACAAAACCCAGCATGCGTGAGAGCATCACGCCCATGAAAAAAGTAAACAGCAGCAACAGACCGACACCAGCGGAGCTGTTTTTGTTTTTCTCGATGGCGTACATCAGACCGAAAGCCCCGACCAGAAAGACGATCATCGTCAGCCCAGGACTGCCGGCCATAACCTGATTGAGTCCCGAGTAAAGGCCTACAGCAGAGCCTAGCACTGTCGGTATCAGCGATAGCGCCAAAAGCCAGTAAGTATTGCGCAATACCTGATTACGCGTTGCGGCCGTCGTTGTCTGCGTGAAGCGGCCAGGAATGGAATTTCTGTAGTCGCTCATAAACGCCTGTTCTCCCGTAAAAACTCTGCATGTGACTATAAGGTGAAAAGCTGATTCACACTTTCCATAGACACGTAGAGTACATGATAGTTCAGCGGATTTGAAGACAAACCCTCAGCTCAAATCTGGTGACAGACCAGATAATCGCTTTGCGCCTGCCAGACCCGTAACAAGATACGTCTATTCACCTGCAAGCTGATGGGCACGCAGAGCGTAGCCAGCCTGCTGGTAGTGGCGCCAGCGCGCGCGGGCCAGGGCTTTGTCCTCATCCTCGGTGCTGACAATTTCAAGAATTCTCTGAGCCGGATTGGCTAGGGGAGGGCAGTTGTCGTGCAGGTTGAGCAACCAGCTTCCAGCCTTTAGCGCGGCCTCAGCCTTTTTCCACGTACGATCGCCGATGATGTACACGGCGAGATCGTCACTGTCTGTCTCATCAAGTCGGTCATGTGCGACGAAAGCAGTGTCGTCAAGACTCCAGAGCAGCTGGTCATAACGATCTGCTCTTTGTGAATCGGGGCAGTAGACAATCAGTCGCACACCCCGACCCACCTGTCTGATCGTGGTGCGCGCAGCCTGCACCAATCGATCATCAGCACCAAATGCGAAATCGACACGCATATGGCTCAGCCTCGGACCTCACTGGTACCTGTTCTGCTCATCAGGAATTGCACCAGCAGTGGTACGGGACGTCCAGTTGATCCCTTGGTGGCGCCGCTGTTCCATGCTGTGCCCGCAATGTCGAGATGTGCCCATTTATAGGCTTTAGCGAATCTTGCAAGAAAGCATGCTGCAGTCACGGCACCTGCTTTAGGTCCTCCGATGTTAGCGATATCTGCGAAATTTGACTTCAGTTGCTCCTGGTAAGCGTCTTCAACCGGCATTCGCCATGCGGGATCGAGTGCCGCACGTCCAGCGGCCTGCAGATCTGCTGCGAGTGCATCATCAGGGGAGAACAGCCCTGTGTTGACGCTGCCCAGTGCCACAACGCATGCACCGGTCAAGGTTGCTATGTCGATCACGGCACTGGGCTTGTAGCGTTCGGCGTATGTCAGCGCGTCACACAGGACCAGTCTGCCTTCAGCATCGGTATTCAGAATCTCGATGGTCTGGCCAGACATACTTGTGACGACATCACCGGGCTTGTTGGCATGCCCGCTGGGCATGTTTTCGCAAGCAGGAATCAGACCTACCAGCTCACCTTCCCACTGCATCGTCGTCACAGCATGGAACGTGCCCAGTACTGATGCTGCGCCGCACATGTCGTACTTCATCTCGTCCATGGTCGCAGCAGGCTTGATGGAAATGCCGCCTGTGTCAAATGTGATGCCTTTTCCAACCAGAACGACAGGTCCTTGCCTGGCGGCGCTGGCATCTGCCTTTCCTTTGTAATGCAGGATGATGAACTTGGGCGGTTCGACGGAGCCGCGTGCCACCGAAAGGAATGACCCCATACCGAGAGACTCGAGCTGCTTTTTTTCGAGCACAGTCACTTTCAGGGACTTGCATGTTTTTGCCAGCGCCTTGGCCTGATCAGCGAGGTATGAGGGGGTGCAGATGTTGCCCGGAAGATTGCCCAGTTCTTTGGCAAGCGAGATCCCTTCGCCAAGCGCGCGTCCTTGGTCGAGGGCTTGCTGAATCTTTGGTTGCAGAGCCTTGGTTGTGGTGAAAGAAACCTTCTTCAGCCTGGGCTGTTTGGCGGGATCGGGCTTGCTAAGTGTCTTTGTGTAAATGTAGGTGGCTTCACTTGCCGCCTGAGCACTCAGTCTGGCTCTTAAACTCGGGTTGGAATCTTCGCTGGCAGATGAAAGCAAGCTTGAGCAGGCATCCGAAACGCGGGACTGCACGCATTGCCTGAAAAATGCCAGTTCAGCTTTGAAGTGACTTGTGTCAGTCAACTCGGACTGCTTGCCCAGGCCGACCAGTACAACGCGGCCTGCACGTACGCCAGGAACCTCTCGCAGAACCAGCGTCTGACCGGTCGCGCCGGTGAATTCCTCGCCCATTGCGCGTTTGATCGCACCGTCACTTGCACGGTTGATGATCTCGGCTGCAGAGGTCATCTCCGAACCCTCGAAAACGCCTATAGCCAATGCGGACGTGCGTATCTGGTGCAGTGCTGGACTCACCTGTGTGCTAAATTCCATGTGATTCTCTCGCTCGTGGTCAATGTGTCGGGATTGTTCATTATCCCGCATAAGAGTTCTCATGTCCTTATTCAAACGCGCCGTCGTGTCAGAAGTTGCCAGCAACGCGAGTGTCGTGTTTTCGACGCTGATTGTGATTTGGCTCAGCATTGTGCTGGTGCGCCTGCTTGGGGAGGCTGCTGCGGGCAATATCGGTGCTGACGTCGTGCTCGGCCTGTCTGCGCTGACAACAATTGCGGCGTTGCCAACCATCATGGCAGTATCGGTGTTTATCGGCGTGCTCACGACCGTGTCTAGAAGCTATCGTGAAAGCGAGATGGTGGTCTGGTTCTCCAGTGGGCTGTCGTTAGTGGACTGGGTTCGTCCGGTTGTTCGGCTAGCAGTGCCTGTTGCGATTGTTGTTGCTGTCCTGACTCTGTTCGCATCGCCATGGTCTCATCGGCAGATTGAGGACTATCGCGCCCGGTTTGAATTGCGCTCGGACATTTCGCAAATAACCTCGGGCGAGTTTCTTGAGCTTGATGGCGGCGCACGAGTCGTATTCGTAGAGCCTTCGGTGGACAATCCAGACCAGTTAGGTCAGGTTTTTGCGCGTATTCTCGAGGCGCCCTGGCATTCGGTTCTGACAGCCTCTTCGGCAATCACAGAGCTCGCGGCCAACGGTGACCGGTTTCTGGTGCTCGGCAAAGGGATGCGGCACGACATTCAGCCTGGCGGGCTGACTTCAAGGCTGTCGGATTTTGAGGCATTTGGCATCAGGCTTGAGTCCAAAGATTCCGAACAAACGCTGGCACAGGCCCGTGAACGAGCATTGACCAATCACAAGGGGCGCCCCACCAGATTGCTGATGCAGGATGACATGAGCCGGTCTGACGGGCAGCTGATGTGGCGTCTTTCGATCCCGATTGCAACGATTAATCTGGCGATGCTGGCCATCCCGTTAGGGGCCGTCAATCCTCGCGTTGGAAGATCTTTTGACTTGCTGATCGCCGGTCTGGTGGCCCTGTTATACATGAATCTGATCAACGCATCGCACGGCTGGATCAATAACGAGGTTCTGCCTTTCGAGTTCGGGGTATGGCTGGTGCATGGGCTGTTTTTTCTGCTGACTGTTGTGCTGTTCTGGCACAGACTTCGGATCAAGGCTCCCAAGACTCTGAAAACGTCAGGGGTTGTCGCGGCTCCTGGCTGAGATCCTCGATATTGGTTTCAGAGCTTAAGTTTTGCGGGTCTTACGACAGATCAGCTGGCCCGACAAGAGGTGCTGAATTTTTTCACACCGGGATGCCCACAGGGCCTGTCACTGAAGGCGGCGGTCGGTGCTGCGGAAGAAACAAGTAGAAAAACCGAATTCTGGTTCTAACTTAATGCATATTAATTATTAAGACCGTGCGTTTCATTACTTATAATTGACAGTTACTTGTGTCTTTTGTGAGTCATTGAATGAACCTGCAGCAGTTCCGATTTGTGCGCGAGACAATCCGCCGCAATTTCAATCTCACCGAGGCGGCCAAGAGTCTTTATACGTCGCAGCCTGGCGTCTCGAAAGCCATCATGGAGTTTGAGCAAGAGCTTGGTGTACAGATTTTTGAGCGTCACGGCAAACGCATCAAAGGACTGACACGACCAGGCCAGGCGGTTGCGGAGGTGGTTGAACGGATCAACCGGGAAATTGAAAACCTGCGTCGAGTCAGTGATGAATATGCTCGCCGCGACCAAGGTAGTCTGACAATCGCCTGTACTCATACGCAGGCGCGGTACGCGCTGCCAAAGGTCATTCCTGCGTTTCGTGAGCAATTCCCTAAGGTGCACCTCGCTCTGGCCGAGGGCAGCCCAACCCAGGCTGCGGATATGGTGCTTCGTGGCGAGGCAGATGTGGCCATCGCGACCGAGTCCCTGGCGCAAACACAAGGTCTCTCGAGCCTGGCCTGCTATCGCTGGGAGCACTCGGTCGTTTGCAAATCTGATCACCCCTTGCTCGAGAAGTACGCGCGGACGGGGGAGCTCGAACTTGGCGATCTCACCCAGTACCCCATTGTTACTTACGATCTGGCATTCTCTGGACGAAGAAACATTGATGATGCCTTTTCTCTGGCGGGCATTGCGCCAGACATCGTTCTGGCAGCTGTGGACGCCGACGTCATCAAAACCTACGTGGATGTCGGACTGGGTATTGGAATCATCGCAGCAATGGCATACGACCCGCTGCAAGATGATCATTTGCGCAGTATTCCCGCAGGCCATCTGTTTGGGCAGCAAACGACCCGGGTGGCGGTCAAGTCAGGGGAGTTTCTGCGTGATTACGTCTACACGTTTATCGGGATGATGGCACCTGATCTGGATGAGTCGGAGATTCGCGCTCATCTGGGACAGTCCTGATTGAAGGTGGTCCAGCCGCCAGGCAAGCTGAAGTTGGCCAGGATGAGCTTGCAATTTAAATAAGAATCATTATCATTGAGGGTGTTTCTCAAATGGAGTGTTCCAATGTCCATCCTCAATGCAGTTGTTGTTGGCGCCGATCGTCTTGGCAATATCCCCGAATTGCTCAGTGTTCACAACATACGCATCACACACCACGTCAGTGGTCGGGATCCATCGCATCAGCGGCGTAGCATGCAGCTGCCCACCAACACAGAGCTGGTGATCCTGCTGACAGATTTTCTGGGGCACAACGTGATGAAGTCGTTCAGGCAGGCGGCACAACGATCCGGCGCCAGAGTGATGGCCTGCCGCAGGTCTGTATGTGACATGCAGAAGGCTCTGAATCAATGTGGATTATGCCCGCACAAAGTGGCGGGCTGAGAAGGCGTCGCAGTGACTACCGGTTCGCCAGCATCACAGGATCAATACGACGCGCACCGGTGAAGCGCTTGTTCCAGTATGGGGCTGTCATGTCCTCAAGTCGAACGACACCACCCGAGGCCGGCGAATGAACGAACATATTGCTACCGACATAGATACCGACATGGGAGTAGCGAGCGCCCAGCGTATTGAAAAAAACCAGATCGCCGACATTCAGTTCTGTTCGCTTGATGGCTTTTCCGGCTTTAGCGATCTCCACAGATCGTCGCGGTAACTTCAGGCCCAGGGATTCCTTTGCGGAGTAGTGCACCAGGCCACTGCAGTCAAATCCACGGTCTGGTGATGCGCCGCCGTAGCGGTAGCGTGTTCCGAGTTGCTGCAAAGCCTGCCGACTCAACGGGTGCTGAGCAGCAGCGAGGGCCGTGATTGGATCAAGGGTGCCCCCTTTGGAATTACCGGCGGCCAGACGTGATCGATCCGAGCCAAGCCAAGCTGCTTCAGACTGCTCATTTGATACAGTCGAGCAACCACTGGTGATCGCGGCTACGACAACCACAATGGGAAGGAGCCAGCGTCGAGGTGCATAAGAGCACATGTTAGGTTCGATATAGCGCAATCTTTCCAGTTCCGTCAGGTTTGTCTAAACATTAGAGGGGGAAGTCTTTTTGGTAAAAAACCCCCACAAAACCATCAGTCGATCCTGAACTCCCCGTGTGATGAAGTCTTCGAGACATCGACTCGGAAGCCAAATCAATCAGACGTCCATGGGCTAATCGAGCAATGATGGAGCATTGCACGACCGGTGTAGTGGTTGACAAATCTGCGACTGAACCAGCAGGCCTGGGTCAGTGTCGTGCAAGTTTGATTATCTGCAATGTCCGTCAGAAAAACTGCTCAAATCTGACAGTCAAGAACCACACCACCTGATAAATCAAGTATCGAACAATCTGGATCGTAACATCTCTGGTGGAATCAGTATCACTTGGTATCGTCACTGATAGTGAAAACCCTAATAAATATCATCAATTGACACTGTGACAGTGCCTCAGACCTATGTTCACCTTTTCTATACCCCGAGCCCTCTTCATCTTGACACGGGCGGCTGTGCCTTTCGCCTAAAAAAATATATCGGTTCGTGTCGGTCTGCGAAAGCCTCACGAAAGCTTGTTGGGTCACAATACTGATATAAAGAGCGATAAAAACTGGAGACATCAGATGCCAACGATCGAGGCGAACCACCTACGTTCCATTCAGGATAAGGAAGGCTTTTGGGGGGAACAGGCCAGCAGGATTTACTGGCAGACACCTTTCGAGAGGGTTCTGGACTTCGATCATCCGCCATTCGCCAAATGGTTTGTGGGTGGTAAAACCAACCTCTGCTACAACGCGGTTGACCGCTGGCTGGAAACTCAGGCTGATCAGCCCGCGCTGATCTGGGTGTCGACAGAAGTGAATCAGCGCATCACCTATACCCGTGCGCAACTGGCCCGAGAGGTCAACGCATTTGCTTCTATTTTGAAGGCACAAGGCGTAGAAGCGGGGGATCGGGTCCTGATTTATATGCCAATGATTCCGAGTGCGGTGTTTGCAATGCTCGCTTGTGCCAGGATAGGTGCAGTCCACTCCGTCGTGTTTGGTGGATTTGCCTCGGTCAATCTGGCACAGAGAATTGATGACGCCAAGCCCAAAGTGGTTGTCAGCGCCGATGCTGGCTCACGCGCAGGCAAGGTCACACCGTACAAGCCCTTGCTGGACAAGGCGATCAGCCTATGTAAACACCCCCCAGCGGCAGTGATTGTCGAGAACCGTGGCTTGCATGAGATGAACTGGGTTCCAGGTCGTGACCTGGACTATGCGCACTTGCGTGCCGAGCATGATGGTAAGTCGGTGCCAGTGCACTGGCTGGAGTCTTCGGAGCCAAGTTATATCCTTTATACCTCTGGCACCACCGGCAAGCCAAAGGGCGTTCAGCGCGATACCGGCGGGTATGCAGTCGCACTGGCAGCGTCGATGGAGGCTGTCTATGACTGCCATCCGGGGGAGACATTTCTTTGTACCAGTGATATTGGCTGGGTGGTTGGTCACTCTTACATCGTATATGGACCACTGATTGCGGGTATGTCGACCATTCTTTATGAAGGAACACCAATCCGACCGGACGGTGGCATTCTCTGGCAACTCGTCCAGGACTATAAAGTCAGTGTGATGTTCTCTGCACCCACTGCGATCCGGGTTTTGAAGAAGCAGGATCCTGAGCTGCTCCGACGCTATGATCTGTCGAGCCTTCGGGCGCTTTATATGGCGGGCGAACCTCTTGATGAACCCACAGCGACCTGGATCTCCGAGGGGCTCGGCAAACCTGTCATTGATAATTACTGGCAAACCGAAACTGGCTGGCCGATCCTGGCTGCCCAGCCAGGGGTTCAAAAGCGCCCTACCAAGTTTGGCAGTCCGTCGTTTCCGGTCTATGGCTATGAGGTCAAAGTGCTCGACGAGCAGACGGGAGGGGAACTGGGGCCAGGCCAGAAGGGAGTCGTGGCAATCGTACCGCCTTTGCCTCCGGGCGCCATGTCGACGATCTGGGGCGATGATGACCGGTTCGTGCAGACGTACTTCACGAGCATTCCCGGGCGCCAGGTTTACTCGACCTTTGACTGGGGGCTGGTCGATGCAGATGGCTACTGGTTTATTCTCGGTCGTACCGATGATGTCATCAACGTGGCAGGTCATCGCCTCGGTACCCGTGAGATTGAAGAGTCCGTCAATAGTCATGCAGCAGTTGCCGAAAGTGCGGTTGTGGGCGTCAGCGACGCACTCAAGGGACAGGTGGCGGTTGCTTTTGTTGTACTCAAGCATCCGGAGACATTTGCGACCGCGTCAGCACAACAGGCGCTTGCGCGGGAGGTGATGAAAGTGGTTGATGATCAGCTCGGCGCGGTTGCCCGCCCGGCAAGCATTCAGTTTGTATCGGCATTGCCCAAGACGCGATCAGGCAAGGTGCTCAGACGTGCGATTGTGGCGGTCTGTGAAGGCAGGGATCCTGGCGACCTGACGACGATTGAGGATCCGGCCACACTGGAACAGATTCAGCGGCACACCTGAGAATTCCTGGCAGGTTTGACCGGGATGGGAACGTCAGCCGTGTGACCCCAAGCCCGTTGGATGGCGCAGTCCTGAAGGGACAGCACACTTGGAAGCGGCAGAAGGGAAGGCAAAGCGAAGTCAAAATCGCGAAGCGTAAGCTCAGACAAGGAGATGAAATATCATGTCGAATTCGATTCAATCGGTCCTGGTTGAAACGCGGGTGTTCAATCCGCCTGAATCATTTGTGCAGCAGGCCAACATATCCGGACCTCAGCAGTATCAGGCTTTGCTTGACGAGGCAGACCGAGATTCTGACGCGTTCTGGGCTCGCCTGGCCAGGGAGAATCTGCACTGGAAGAAACCTTTCTCGCAAGTGCTTGACGCATCTGACCCACCTTTCTATCGCTGGTTTTCTGATGGTGAGCTCAATGTATCGGCCAATTGTCTGGAGGCCAACATTGAGCGCGGCCTGGGCGACAAGGTGGCGATCATATTCGAGACTGATGATGGCAAGGTGAGCACAACGACCTATCACGAGTTATTCGAAAAGGTCTGCCAGATTGCCAACGGCTTCAAGTCTCTCGGTTACAAGTCTGGTGATCGTGCCATTATTTATCTGCCGATGTCGGTCGAGGCAGTGGCCTGCATGCAGGCTTGCGCCCGCCTGGGAATCATTCATTCTGTGGTCTTTGGAGGGTTCTCCGCAAAGGCTTTGCATGAGCGAATCATTGATGTGGGTGCCACGCTGGTGATCACGGCTGATGAGCAGATGCGTGGAGGCAAGGCGATTCCCTTGAAGAATGCTGTTGATGACGCAATTGGCATGGGAAATTGCGACGGTGTCAGGCATTGTGTCGTATACCAGCGCACCGCAGGCAATGTCACCTGGAACGAGGGCAGGGACATCTGGCTGCATGATCTTGTCAAGGATCAGCCCAGGCTTTGTGCGCCCGTGTCAGTCAATGCCGAACATCCTTTGTTCATCCTCTATACCTCCGGCTCGACGGGCAAGCCCAAGGGCGTTCAGCACAGCAGTGCAGGTTATCTGCTGTGGGCCAAGCTGACCATGCAGTGGACGTTTGATGCCAAGCCCGATGACGTCTTCTGGTGTACTGCTGATGTAGGCTGGGTAACAGGACATACATACATCACCTATGGACCTCTGGCAGCGGGTTTGACCCAGGTTGTGTTCGAAGGTGTGCCCACCTACCCGAATGCGGGTCGCTTCTGGGAGATGATCCAGCGCCACAAGGTGACGACGTTCTACACTGCACCCACGGCAATCCGTTCATTGATCAAGGCGTCGGAAGCCGATGAGCGTTATCACCCCAAGTCCTACGACCTGACATCGTTGCGATTGCTCGGATCGGTGGGCGAGCCCATCAACCCTCAAGCCTGGGTCTGGTACTACACCAATGTTGGCCAGGAGCGCTGCCCGGTAGTCGACACATGGTGGCAGACCGAAACCGGTGGTCATATGATCACCCCGCTGCCTGGCGTGACGCCGATGAAACCAGGCTCCTGCACCACTCGGTTGCCCGGTATCACAGCTGCGATTGTTGATGAAATGGGTGGTGATGTTGCGTCCGGTCAAGGCGGTTTTCTGGTGATTAAGCGGCCCTGGCCTTCCATGATCAGGACCATATGGGGTGATCCGGAACGTTTCAAGAAAAGCTACTTCCCTGAAGAACTCAGGGGCTATTATCTGGCGGGCGATGGTGCGCAGTGCGATGACGATAACTGCTTCTGGATCATGGGGCGTATTGATGACGTTCTGAACGTGTCCGGGCACCGCCTGGGCACCATGGAGGTCGAGTCAGCCTTGGTCGCGCACGAGCTGGTTGCAGAGGCGGCGGTCGTGGGGCGCCCGGACGCAACAACGGGTGAAGCCGTGGTGGCGTTCGTTGTGCTTAAGCGCACTGCGCCGCAGGGAGATGAGGCGGTTCAGATCGGCAAGATGCTTCGTGACTGGGTTGCCAAGGAGATCGGCCCCATTGCCAAGCCCAAGGAGATCCGTTTTGGGGATAACTTGCCCAAGACACGCTCCGGAAAAATCATGCGCCGTT
>CAZBIN010000016.1:1475-27974 GCA_964491995.1 uncultured Orrella sp. | reverse complement strand
GCCGAGCGCACCACTATGATCCTCACTGATAGTCATTTCGGACTCGCGCTCAATGACATGTAACAACTCGAGCCCAGCGTCCAGGGTTTTTGCAGCCCAGGCAGCGTAGTCAGTCACGGCAGCTGCATAGGGAGATTGATCAACGCATGCCAGCACTTTGCTTTCCGTCTTCATGGTTGCAACTCCTCAGTGCCCGACCAGCATGTCATGCCCGTCGCCTTTGTCATGAACTGCAAATTTATCGACCATCGTGGCACTTGCCTCGTTCAAACCAATAACCTCGACTTCTGTACCTTCGCGCCGAAACTTCAACACCACCTTGTCCAGAGCGTTGACCGCTGTGATGTCCCAGAAGTGCGAGCGACCAACGTCAATTCTGACCTTCTCGATGACCTCCTTGTAATCAAATGCGTCGATGAAGCGGTCCGCACTGGCAAAAAACACCTGTCCCAGGATCACGTAGTTGCGAGTCCGCTCTTCATCTTCGCTCAAGGACTCAACCGTCAGGATTGTGCCAACCTTTGCTGCAAAAAATACGCCCGACAGCAGCACTCCGGTCAGCACGCCCATAGCCAGGTCGTGCGTCAGCACAGTCACTAGCACTGTCGATACCATCACCACGCTCGAGCTTGCGGGATGGAGTTTGAGATTTTGCAATGATCGCCAATTGAACGTTCCAATTGACACCATGATCATCACGGCAACCAGCGCCGCCATGGGTATCTGACTGACCCAGTCACCAAGAAAGACCACCATGACAAGCAGGAACAAACCCGCGCTGAAAGTCGACAGTCGCCCTCGCCCGCCTGACTTGACGTTGATTACAGACTGCCCAATCATCGCGCATCCCGCCATACCACCGATAAATCCGCTGGCAATATTGGCAACGCCCTGTCCGACACACTCCCGATTCTTGTTGCTCTTGGTGTCCGTCAGATCATCGACAATCGTGGCTGTCATAAGTGACTCGAGCAGTCCCACCATCATGAGCGTGAGCGAATATGGCAAGATAATCCGCAAGGTCTCGAAGTTCAGCGGCACATCCGGAACCAAAAACATCGGCAAGCTGTCAGGCAACGCACCCATGTCTCCCACATTGCGGATGTCAAGGCCGAGAGCAAGAGAAACAACAGTGAGCACCACAATTGCCACCAGCGGCGATGGCACTGAACGGGTAACGTATGGCAGACCATAAATGATGCCCAGCCCCGCTGCGGTCATCGCATAGACATGCCAGGTGACATTCGTGAGTTCAGGCATCTGCGCCATGAAGATCAGAATCGCCAGCGCATTGACAAACCCTGTGACCACTGAGCGCGACACAAACCGCATCAAGACACCGAGGCGAATCCAGCCTGCGACAATCTGAAGAAAGCCCGTCAGGATGGTGGCGGCCAGCAGATACGCAAGCCCGTGCTCCTTCACAAGGGTCACCATGACCACCGCCATTGCTGCGGTGGCAGCCGAAATCATGCCTGGGCGACCACCGGCAAATGCAATCACGACCGCAATACAGAAAGACGCATAAAGACCCACTTTGGGATCGACGCCTGCGATGATGGAAAAGGCAATCGCCTCTGGAATCAGAGCCAATGCAACGACGAGACCTGCGAGCAGATCGTTGCGCACATTGGAGAACCATTCCTGTTTAATGGTGTTCATGAAAAACTCAGTTAACAATGAATGAGGCGCGAAAACCGTTCCAGATCTAGCGGGGCTGGGTCTTGGGCCTGGGGGATAGACTGATCCAGTCGGGCATCATCATGGTTTCCGACCGAATCGGGAACACAACTTGGCTGGATATCGTTGACACGGCATCATCACCCATCAGCACAAAAGGCTGACCTCAGGAAGAGACGCGTTTGGAAGTAAGTGCTTACATGGGTCTGGCGAGTTGGGTTCAGGGCGAAATAGCGTGAAAGTCGCCAGAAGATATTGAAAGCCGTGTCCGGAACCGGCTGCGATACTTGTTATGGTCACAGGCAAGGTGCAACCCGCACACACGGGCAGCACCTCATAGCGCATTTCAAATACGATCCTTTGCACGGGGAGGCGAAAGCCCTCCTCCCCCATATCTCCCACATAAACTCATTGGCTCTACAGCTTCGAGAATTCAGCGCTTCATTTTCAGTGCAGGCACATCAAAGCTGACGCTCACTTCAATCTTGTCGTTCAAGTCAGGCTTCTGGCCAATGCCGGGTGTCCGATACAAATTGCCCTTGTAAGAACCCACCAGCTGAGCGCCGTTCGGCGTCTGATTGTCGACTTTGATATTGAACTTGCCGGGTTGCTGCGCAACGGATGAGTAAACCGACGCCATGGATGTTTGCGGAAAGTACAACACATCCGGTTCACCCATGAGCTGACCGTTTTTCAGAGCCGCGTTAATCGTGATGGTACCTTTGATCAGATAGCTCGGTTGTGCATGACCCTGAATAACCACCATCGTGACGCCGTCGCCGTCTTCAGAGAGGCTGACGGTTGACTGCTGCCCCTGAGTGAGCACGTGCCATGTCCGTGGCTCACCGTTGACGGATCCATTGAATGTCTGAGCGAATACCCCGCTGGACAGTCCGAGCAAGGCACTGGCAAATCCTACTGAAACTGCATGTCTGGCAAGCACGGGTTAACCTCCGGATCTTTAAGTTGATATTTGACCTGTTCAATGTCATAGGTTAGTTCAGAAACAAATTCCGGAGCAACCCGCCTGGTGAACCACCACACGTTTGCGAAGCCTGTCGGCTTTTGGCATCGTGACTTGGGCATCCCGGTCTCCATCTTGCCCGCAGCGACTGCTCAGGCGCGCCGCAAAGACAGCATCGCTCACATGAATCCTGTCTTCATGCTAGTGTTGCCCCTCAAGACTGACAATAGACCGGCGATTTCGTAGCTTAAAACGCGCTCTGCAACAATCCGAATCAAGGACCGCCGCCATGGATACATTCGCCTGGGACAAGAATTTCGTCACCGGAATCGACAGTATTGATGACCAGCATCACCAGCTGGTAGATCTTTTCAATCAACTCAACATTTCGCTGTTCTCGACGCACGCCAATCGCGAAAAGATTATTGCCGAGGCATTTGAAAGGGTCGTGGACTATACGCATTACCACTTCCGCGATGAAGAGCAGCTCATGATGCAAGCGGGCGTGGACGCGCGCCATATTCAAACTCACAAAGCACTTCATGAGCAATTCGTCGACCAGGTCAAATCCCTGTGGAGCCAGCGCCAGATCATCAGCGACAACCCTGAAATATTTGTCGGCTTTCTGACCGCATGGCTGGGGATGCATATCCTGGGTGTGGACCAGTCACTCGTGCGGCAGATTCGCAGAATTCGCGAAGGTATGGATGCGGCACACGCCTGGCAACTCGAGGCCTCGGCGCATGACAACAGCACCCAGGCCCTGCTCAAGATGATCAACAAGCTGTACCAGGTTCTGTCCGCGCAGAATGCCGAACTGGCAAGCGCCAACGTACGGCTCGAAGAAAGGGTTCGCCAGCGCACCGAGGAGCTTGCGCTTACCAACAGCGAACTGCGGGCAGCGAACCAGCAGCTTGAGGCATTCTCACGAACGGATGGGTTGTTGCAGATTGCGAATCGCGGTTATTTCGATGACCAGATCAAGCTTGCCTGTGCCCAGTCCCATCGGCAGTCAGAGCCGCTGGGACTGTTGATGATTGATGTCGATTTTTTCAAGCGCTTCAATGATACGTATGGACACCAGGCCGGTGACGATTGTCTGAAAGCTGTAGCCAGGGCTGTTGGATCCTGCCTGCACCGAAAAACAGATCTGCTGGCTCGTTACGGCGGTGAAGAGCTTGTGATCATTCTGCCCAATACTGACACCGCAGGCGTTCAGTTGATGGGACAAAGCATCCTGGAGTCAGTGTCTGCAATGAAATTGCCGCATAAAAACTCCGATGTGGCGGATCATGTCACCATCAGTGTGGGCGGTGTCAGTGGCGTCGCTCGAAACAACGATGACGCCGAACATATCATCGCTGCTGCAGACGAAGCACTGTACGAAGCCAAAAAGACCGGTCGAAACCGCTATTGTCTGGGCATCTTGAGATGAAATACTCGCTGTCGAGCGCTCAGGTTTTAAGGCTCACCGATAACTCTTTCTGGATTTTTTGCCACAGTCCGCCAACCTGATCGCTGAGCTGGGTAATGACTCGCATGACCTCGCCGATCACACCATCCTTTGGAAGACTAGCGCCACCGGTCCATTTTGAGAAGGTATCTGACATAGATGACACCTCGGCCAGTATGCCCTCAAGCGCACGCAACATGGGAGCGAGCATCTGTGCCCATTGTCCCGGGTCTACCGCGGACGACGCCAGCATATGCCCATAGATCGGCGAAATCGCTTCGGCGGCCACTGCTGCCCCTGAGTACAACACGACAGAACATAAGGCCAACCGACCGATAGCAATCCGCTTGCCCTTGACTTCTTGTCTGGGTCTGGAGAACACGACGCTCTCTCTTGATTGTTTGATGAATCAAGAATACGACATTTTTCCGCAGCGAACCACAAAGTTTTTGACCCTGTGTGCGACAACCCCTGCGGTTTGGCATCGGACAAGGGTCGTGCGGATCGCACAGCCATCCTTGAGCTTGATTTCCAGGTGCGCTAATGTTTGATGTACTGGCGAACAATGGATTGATCATGGACAACGTCGAGGACCTGCAGCCTCTGTCGCTGGATATCTTTAACGGATCTGCCATTGAGGCGGCACGTGAAGTGATCGGCTCAATTCTGCTGTTCGGCGAGACGGGCGGAATCATCGTCGAGGCAGAGGCCTATGAGCAGACGGATCCTGCGTCGCACAGTTTCCGGGGGCAGAGGCCAGGCAACCGATCCATGTTCGGTCCGCCCGCTCACACGTACGTATACCGGTCTTACGGGGTGCACTGGTGTCTGAACTTTGTTTGCGGGCCACCCGGTCACGGCGCTGCTGTGCTGATTCGGGCGATTGAGCCATTGATGACCCCATTGGCCAACGTCGTTGAGATGAAATCTCGCCGAGGGACAGAGAACATACGTCTGCTGTGCGCAGGACCTGGAAGGCTCACCCAGGCTTTGGGCATCAATCATCAACATGATGGCATGTTTCTCGGCGCGGCACCGTTTCAACTCCTGCGACCCATACTGGCACCCCCTGTCATTGCTGGGCCACGTATCGGTATCACCAAAGCGATCGATCGGCCGTGGCGATTTGGTCTTGCCGGATCAGGGTTTCTGAGCCGCCCATTCCCCCGGAAATGACACGCCATCATCGTCGCGCCCAACCGATCATGGATTGCGATGGATGTTTGCGCGCAGTTCATGGACAATCAACTGCTGCGTTTCAGGCATTGCTGAACAAGCGCCCACAACAGGAGACATCACCCATGCAGTATCGAACACTTGGCGGCACCGGCATTCAAATCGCACCGCTCGTTTTTGGAGGCAACGTTTTTGGCTGGACGTGTGATACCGCTCGCTCACACGCCTTGCTGGACCGATTTGTCGAGCACGGGCTGAACTGCATTGATACTGCTGACCTCTACAGCGCCTGGGTCCCGGGAAACAAGGGCGGCGAGTCCGAAGTCATCATCGGTCAGTGGCTCAAATCACGTGGAGGGCGCGACAAGGTCGTGCTCAGCACAAAAGTGGGGATGTGGGCAGCGCGCAAAGGCCTGTCGACTGGCAACATCGAGAGTGCCCTCGAAGACTCGCTCAGACGTCTGAACACGGACTACATCGATGTCTATTTCGCCCACATCGACGATCCCGACACGCCGCTGGAGCAAACCCTTCGCACCTTTGAGCGTCTGATCGAAAGCGGCAAAGTGCGGTCAATCGGCGCCTCAAACTACAGCGCACCACGTCTTGCCGCTGCGCTGGAAGTTTCCCGCACACTGGAACTGCCCCGATATCAGGTCATGCAGCCCCTCTACAACCTCTATAGCCGCACTGAATTCGAAAGCGGACTCGCACCCCTCGCAGAATCGGAACAGATGGGGGTAATCGTCTACTTTGCCCTGGCCAGTGGATTTCTAAGCGGCAAATACACTCAACTTGATCAGATTCGCGGCACGGCAAGAGAAAGCATGCTGGAGAAATACTTCAACCCCAGAGGCCAGCGGATTCTTTCATCCCTGCTCGAGATCGCACGGCAAACGGGCACCACTCCCGCGCAAATTGCCTTGGCCTGGTTGCTCAAGCGCCCTGCAGTCACAGCGCCGATTGTCAGTGCTACCCGTATCGAACAGCTGGACGAACTTGTCGCATCACTTTCAGTTGATTTGTCCGATCAGGCCATGACCCTACTGAACCAGGCGAGTGCGCAAGACTAGAGCCAGGCGAGATCAGTCGGTGTGCCTCAGTGTGGACTAAACCCGTGTGTCAGCGGGTTCCTGCCACTGCCTGGCCCCCCCAATGACGCCTTAATCTATGGCACGGGTTAATCCGAATCAAACCCGAGCAGGCGGCGCTCAATGATGGCCTGGGCGACGTTGTCGGGTACGTCGCGCTCCCAGTCGCCTCTTCCTCGGCGCAATGCGTTCAGAACCTCGCCGCTGTCGATGTGAAGGTGACTCTCGTCGAGCGGCTGGATCGAGACCAGCTTTTGGTTAGCTATCAGGAAAGCCAGCAGATGCTTCAGGTTGTCCGGAACCGTCACGTTATCCAGCGTGATCAGATCATCTGTGGACTTGTGTCTGGGGCGCGCGGGGTAGACATAGACGTGCGTGTTGTCCGGGAACAGCTTGCCAAAAGCCTCCAGAATCCCGCCCTCAAGGCCTTCATAGTACTTCTCGTCAAACAGAAACTGAAAGTCGCGCACAGACAGAACAATTCCAATCGGCTTGGGGGTGTACCGACGCAGATAAGCCCGCAAGCGAAAAAATCGCAGATAGTCCGAGATCATGACGGTGTAGCCCTGCGAGGCCAGCAAATCCATACGCGCCAGGAAGTCCTCGCCATCGACATTATCACCGGTGACAAGCGAGTTCATGGTGATCTCTGCCAGTGCCACAACCTCAGTTTCATCGACCGCAGAAATCTGGCTGTACTGTTTCAACCCCGCATGCATCATGTCGGTGTTAACCAGTGTCACCGGGTTGAAGCTGCCACGCATCACCAGCACTGGCTTGCGATAGAGCAGATCACCGGGAACCACCACCTCTCCGGCCGGATTGAAAACGACCGCGCGCGTGAGCCAGCTGCGAATCAGATGCAGATTCATCAGCCGGTTCTCAACCTCTTCAAAATAAGGACCGCCGAAGTGGATCAGATCCACTTCGATACGGTCAGAACCCAGACCGTCCGAGAGCCCTTCGACCACCCACTCTGGCTGGTCGAAATGAAAGAATGCCCCGTAAATCAGGTTCACACCCAGGATGCCAAGCGCCTCGGACTGCAGCGCGTTGTCATTATCGAGCATGCGGACATGCAAAATGATGTCACTGGGTTCGGCATTGGGATGCAACTGCAAGCGCACACCGATCCAGCCATGACATTCATTTTTCTGCTTGAAGCTGCGCGCAGTCACCGTGGCTGCATACGCAAAAAACGTCGTATTGCGCGGCCGCACATGCGCGAGGCGCTTGACCACCTGACTGAACTCACGGTCAAGCATCTGCGTGAGGCGGTTACGGCTGACGTATCGGTCAACATGGCCATAAATATCGTCACTGACGGCCATGTCATAAGCTGACATTGTCTTGGCGATCGTGCCTGCTGCTGCCCCGACGTGAAAGAACCGCCTGGCCACTTCCTGCCCGGCACCAATCTCCACGATTGATCCGTATTTGTACCGGTCCAGATTGATCTTGAGAGCTTTCTGGTCCGTGGTCAGTGTGGCATCGCGCTTACGCATAGTGGCTACTCGGCGAGTTATAAGTCAGGGATAACCCGCATGATAAGCCATGTTGATGTCGGATGGTGTCAGAAGGCCCCACCCGCCAGCGCATAGACGCCCAAGAACGCACTGGAAGCTCCGCTGGCCACCAACACTTTCCTTCTCAGGTCTGGTACCACTCGTTGAACGCCTTTCGCGATCAGCCAGAGCATGGTCGACTGGACGACAAACAGACCCGCCAGATAACTCACCAGCGCGCTGGTGCGCACGCCAATCACGGCTTCCCCGAAAGCGTAACCATGTGCAAGACCGGCAAAAAGACAAAACCCGACCGCCACGCCGGTGCTCACCTTCATCGCACGCAACAACAGCCCAGCGACCAGCAAGAGCGACAGACCGACCCACATCTCCGGCAAGGGAAGCCTCACCCCACTAGCATGCAAAAAGGTACCGATCAGAGACACGGCGACAAACGGAAATATCAGTCGGCGACGACCCTGATCGACCAGGCTTGTGAGCAGACCGAGACAGATCAGAAAGGCCAGGTGATCAAATTCGATGACCGGATGCCCAAGACCGGAGAGCAATCCTTGTAGCGCGGTCGACGGTGCCGCACCGCCCATCGGGTGGTGTGCAAGCGCAGGCGCTGCAAAGCCTGCCATCAAAAACGCAACCGTCGCCCAAGCCGAACGTACGCCGTATTTTTCTTGTTGCATCACTGTCTCCAGGGAGCGCCTGACTTGTCCGCCAGACTGCACTCCCAAACATACCGATCCTGACCGGTGAAATTAACATCCAGATTCTGGTGCGCGAGCGCCATCTTGTCGCGTTTGATGACTGATTGCAACCTCGCCACGAATGATCAGTTGCGCTCGTCGAATACCCGGTCAGATCACTCCGGATCGTTTTCAGGGGAGGCGGCGGGCTTGGTACGTTTCTTGCGCCACCACTGCTTGAGCGCGCGCAGGATGTCTTCATGGTTTTGAAAGATTGGCAACTGGAGCGTTGAGGCAACACTCGGCTCAAGGGCCAATCCGATCATCGTCGCCACACCGTCCTCACCGGCCTCTCTGACCACCAGCTCGACGGGCTCCAGAAGCACACGATCACCCCGCCCAACAGTCGCGCCTAGTCGTCTGGACAAAAACTCTGCCACGGTGAGGCGGTCCTCTCCTGTCTGAAGCGATGCACCATAGTAGGCAGCCAGTTCTGCAACAGGCTTTTCCGGGTCGACCGCAAACTCCCCAAAATAGTGCCTGTCGCGTCCCGACAGCTTGACTGGCTGGGCAAATAGTCTATCCAGCAGGTTCTTGTATCGAGGTGTGGCAAAAATATATGCATAGTCTCCCACCTTGAGTCGCCCTGCCTCATGGCCTTGCATGGATTTTCCGTCGCGCACCGTCAGCGCCGGACGAGCCCACCGGGGGATCCGCTCTCCCTCGGCCACAGGGCTGCCTTTGGTGACACGGTAAACCAGCAACTCATGCTGCGCGTGGCCCGGCAATTCAAGCTCGACTTTCTCGATCGCACCCAGCGTGGGAGGCACAATCAGATCGAGTTTCCTGGCCATTGGCCGGATCGTCCAGCCTTGCACAACCAGGGAGACCAGCACAATGATGAATGCGCTGTTAAAAAGCAGCTGACCGTTTTCCAGATTTGCCATGATAGGCAGAATGGCCAGCAAGATCGACACCGCACCTCGCAATCCGACCCAGGCGATGAAGGTCGTCTCCGCCCGTGTGAATCCAAACGGAATCAGACACAGCCAGACCGCCAGGGGACGGGCAACAAAAATCAGCAGCAAACCCACCAGAACCGCACCCACTGCAATATCCGGAAAATTCGAAGGCGTTGCGAGCAAACCCAGCATCAGAAACATCGTGATCTGGGCCAGCCAGGTCAGGCCCTCCTGAAACCGGCGGATCGTGACGCCACCCCGAAACCGCACATTCCCCATGATGATCCCGGCGATGTAGACCGCCAGAAATCCACTGCCCCCCAACGCCGAAGTGACGCCAAACAACAATAGAACCAGCGAGAGCACCAGCACCGGATACAGGCCCGCATCAAATGCAAACCGGTTAAGGATCATCACCAGCGAATACCCGGCAACAATCCCGATCACGGCACCTAGACCCAGTTGCTGCAGCAACGCCAAGGCAAAGGTACCCAGCAAGCCGTCGCCCAGAGACCCCCCTGATGCAGTCACTTCCAGCAAAGTGATCACCAGGAAAATAGCCATCGGGTCGTTGGAGCCTGACTCAATCTCCAGTGTGGCCCGAACCCGGTCCCGAATGCCGATGTTGCCCACACGCAGCAAGAAGAACACCGCCGCGGCGTCTGTCGAGCCGACGATGGCACCCAGCAAGAACGCCTCAAACCAGCCCAGCCCCAGAAGATATCGGGCAGGCACGGCCAGCAGCAGCGCAGTCAGCAAAACCCCGAAACTTGCCAGCGTGACCGCAGGTGTTGCCGCTAACCGGAACGAACGCCATTGCGTCCCGAACCCACTATCAAAAAGAATCACGGCAAGCGCTACACTGCCGATAAAGTAGGCTGCCGAGGAGTCGCGAAACTGGATACCGCCTAAACCATCCTCACCGGCCAGCAAACCGACAATCAGAAAGATCAGCAGAAGAGGCGCACCAACGCGAAATGAAATCAGGCTGCTCAGAATTGAGACAACAATCAGTCCGGCACCAATCGCAATTGCCAGAGAGACTGCATCAATCATGAGCACACCTTGAAAATGAAACGCTGGTTTAAAAATGACTGCCGACAGGTACTGCGCCGAAGTCCTTGACACACAGTCATGTAGTCTTGGTTTCGATCAGATCAAAAAATCTTGATCGCCCCATCATACGGAATGTTTATTGCCTCCTGCTCTGCGGTGAACGATGGGGCGGATCATCGACCGAATCACCGACCTTGACTGCCCTGCGATTTGCGGTTCAGCAAGGCATACAGCAAGATCGCACCAAACGTTGATGTGCCGATCCCACCAAGCATGAAATCACCGAATCTCAGCGTGAAATCGCCCGTACCCAGGATCAGTGTGATGGCGGCCACAAGCAGATTCTTGTTGTCTGAGAAGTCGACTTTATTGTCCACCCAGATCTTTGCGCCAGCAATCGCAATCAAACCGAACACAACGATGGACACGCCGCCCATCACAGCGAGCGGAATCGCCTGAATCAAGGCGCCGAACTTGGGACTGAAACCCAGCACAATCGCCATGGCACCTGCCACCACAAAAATGGCGGTTGAATAAATTTTGGTTGCCGCCATCACCCCAATGTTCTCTGCATAAGTCGTCACACCTGTGCCACCGGTGGTACCTGCAATCATGGTCGCCAGTCCATCACCCATGAACGCACGCCCCAGATAAATGTCCAGATTCTTGCCTGTCATGGCCGTGACTGCCTTGATGTGCCCGAGGTTCTCGGCCACCAGGATGATGGCAACTGGCGCAATCAACAGCATGGCATTGGCACTGAAGACCGGCACGCTGAAATTGGGCATGCCAATCCAGTCAGCCTGGGCAATGCCACTCAGGTCAATCCGCTTGCCCAGACCCAGTCCGTTGGTGAGCACCGCGTAGATCAGGCTGGCCACCAGCAAGCCCATCAGGATCAGCAAGCGCTGGATCATTCCGCGCGTCAGAACGGCAATCAGGGCCACGCAGACAAAGGTGATCGCCTGAGCCCAGGCATCAAATCCCGTCGGCGCCATGTTCTTGATCGGAATCTGTGCCAGATTGAGTCCAATCACCGCCACGACTGAGCCTGTCACGACAGGCGGCATGAAGCGCTCGATCCAGCCAATACCAACCGTCTGAACGAGCGCACCGATGATGAAATACAGCGCCCCACACGCGATGATCCCGCCCAGCGCAAGTCCGATGTTAGGGTTCGGACCCGATCCTGCGTAGCCGGTGGCGGCAATCACGACGCCAATGAAAGCGAAACTGGACCCCAGATAACTGGGCACTTTGCCACCTGTAATCACAAAAAACAGCAAGGTACCGACACCACTCATCAAAATCGCAACATTGGGGTCAAACCCCATCAGAATCGGTGCCAGCACAGTCGCGCCGAACATGGCGATCAGATGCTGGATACCCATGACACTGGTCTGAGGCCAAGGCAGTCGCTCATCAGGTCCGATCACACCACCTGCCTGCAGTGCATCTTCGTTCTTTACGGTCCAGGAGAACATGTAAACCTCTATCGAGTGATTTTTATTGTTGGAAGAGAAACAGGTGTGATTCTGACGGCTCGCCAGACCTGACGCAACTCATCGGGACAAGCCTGCTGGTGCCGCAAATCAGCAAATCGATCGGCACTCGCAGCTTGGTGGGTTGCGAATTTAACTTGAAGTTAATTCAAGCCGCCCTTATCTTGTAGCTAACTTCACAAAATACTGAACCTATGGAAAATCCAGACTACTACACCACGCTGGGTCTGACCAAGGATGCCACCCAGCAAGACATCAAGAAAGCGTATCGCAGACTTGCGCGTCAATACCACCCTGATGTGAGCAAGCACGCAGATGCCGGGCAGCGAATGGCGCAGATCAACGAGGCCAACGACGTCCTGTCCGATAGCGCCAAGCGTTCTGCCTATGACCAGGTTGGGCACAAAGCATGGATGCAGGGTGCGCGCAGTGCGGATGATTTGCGTGCGGCATCCGCAAGAGGTGCCCGGACCGGCACCCGGCAGCCTGGCCAGGAAGAATACAGTGAGTTTTTTGAGGATCTGTTTCGCGCCTCAGGACAAGGACAGCGCCAGGGACGGTCGCATCAGGGATGGCCCGGGCAAGACATCCACGCCGAGATCAGCATCGGCCTGAAAGATGCGTACACGGGGATTTCCCGCACCATTCAGCTGCAGAGCGCCCAGATTGACACTCAGGGACACATGGTGCCGCAACTCAGGACCCTTGAAGTCAAAGTTCCTGCCGGCGTTGCCCAAGGTCAGCTGATTCGTCTGTCTGGTCAGGGCGAACCCGGGATGGGACAAGGCAAGTCAGGCGATCTGTATCTGAAGATCGACATCCAGGCAGAGGATCGGGTCCAGGTCATCGGGCGCGATGTCCACATGCCACTCGCCGTCACCCCGTGGGAAGCCGCTCTGGGTGCGGAGATTGCGGTGAACACCCCATCCGGTCAAGTCCATGTGACGATCCCCCCTGGATCTGTCGCCCGCCGAAAACTGCGACTGCGTGGCAGGGGAATACCAGGCGCCACACCGGGCGACATCATGCTGGAGCTGGAGATCGCCGTCCCCAGTGCGGTGACTTCGGAGCAAAAAGCGGCGTGGCAAGCTTTGGGCAAAGCGTACCCAGGGTTTGACCCAAGACCCAAGTAGAAGGATATTTGACATGAGAAATCCATCTGAACACCACCGGACAGCGACTCTCATCGAGCACGTCGAGCTCATCGAAGGTGAGATGTTGCGTGCCGACGAGATCGCACGACTGTGTCGCACCAGCACCGAGTGGGTCATGACCCGGGTTCAGGACGAGATTCTAAAAGCGCAGTGGCGCGATGGCGTGTGCTACTTTTCCAGCGCAACCGTCTGGCGGGCGCGTCACATCGCCGATCTTGAAACCTGTTACGAGGCCGATCCTCAACTCGCCGCACTGGTAGCGGATCTTGCGGAGGAAATCCATGACCTTCGGGCCAGACTCGCTTTGCTGGATCGCTAGCGCCTTCTGACACCCGCATCGATTCGCCCGGATAAAGTTCTCGCAACATTTGCGGCAATGCTCTCATCAAGCCCGCCAGACGCTAGGATATACGCCAAGCGCCAGATGAGCGCACTCGCAAAGCGACAGGCAGAGCCGTGCTACCCGTCTGGTTTCCTGACCAACAGACAGAAGGCGTCAACCATGACAAAAATGACCGTCAAAAGCGATGCAGCGTTGCTCGATCATGCACGCTCACTCGGACTCGAAAAGCTGGCCGATCATTACAGTGAGGATTTACTGGTCGCTGCGCGGGTCGCAGAGAAGCTGCGCGCGAGCTTCGTCGCAAACGAGGACCTCACCGCCGAAATCTGGCCTGTCATGACCGTCAAGGAGCAGTGATCATGCAGACACACTGGCTCAGTGCCTCACAAATCAGTGAGGCTTATCGCAATAAATCCCTGTCTCCTGTCGAGCTGGTTCAGGCTTTGCTGGACCGCATCGAAGCTGTCGACCACAAGACCCACGCTTTTCTGCAAGTCGATCGTGAACGCGCGCTATCGCAAGCCAGACTGGCAGAGAGAGACTTCGCGCAGGGTCGCGTCGCAGGTGCTTTGCATGGCGTGCCCTATGCGGCCAAGGACATCATTGATATTGCGGGGCAAGCCACCACCTGCCACTCTAAAGTTATGCAGGGGCATCAGGCAAGGCAAGACGCTGCGGTTATCCGAAACCTGCATGCCGCCCAGGCAATATGTCTGGGTAAACTGGCATTGCATGAGTTCGCCATCGGTGGGCCATCGTTTGATTTGCCGTTTCCGGCCGCACGAAACCCCTGGAACCTGAATCATCATCCTGGTGGATCCTCTTCGGGTTCCGGCTCTGCTTTGGCCGCGGGGCTGGTGCCACTCGCTCTGGGCACCGATACGGGCGGCTCGGTCAGACATCCCGCCGCTGCCTGCGGGATCGCAGGTCTGAAACCCACCTATGATCTGGTCAGTCGGGAAGGCGTCTATCCGCTGGCATTCAGCCTGGACCACGTCGGTCCCATGGCTCGCACTGTCAAAGATGTTGCGTGGTTACTTGACGCGCTGACCGGAAAAGTGCCTGGGGCAAGCAAACACTCGGTCGCCAGGGATCTGGATCGCGGCATCAAAGGTTTGAGAGTCGGTTTCGTAAGGCACTTTCACGAGCAGGACATGGTTGCCGATGCCGACATGAGCGCCTCGCTGGAGCAGGCCGCCAAGATCTTTGAATCTCTGGGCGCAAGCGTATCTGATGTCAGGCTGCCAACACTCGAGAGATTCGCTTCGGTTCAGAAAGTCATCCAGATGTCAGAATGCTGGGCGGTTCATCATCGCTGGTTAGTCGAGCGCCCCCAGGACTACGCTCAGATGTCACGCCGTAAACTGTTACCGGGCGCTTTTCTGACGGCAGCAGACTACGTGCTGGCAATGCAGCAACGAAAAGTCCTCATGGATGCAGTCGACTCCGCGCTGCGCGACGTCGACATCTTGCTGGTGGTCAACTCGATGGAGCCGGCTTGCCGCATTGATGATGAGTCTGAGGTAGTCCGGACCTATCCCAGGCAGGCACGTGCACCGTTCAACCTGACCGGGCACCCTGCACTGGCATTGATGACCGGCCTGTCCTCTCACGGCATGCCACTGTCCATGCAGTTGGTGGGCAAGTTCCATGATGAGGCGACGGTGTTGCGTTTCGGGCACGCATACGAGCAGCTCGCGGGCTGGCACGAGAAGCATCCGGAAATTTGACGCCCAAGGCTGCCGTGCCTCTCCAGGAAGACCAAAGGTGAGACACTGCAGTCCGAGCCGAGATTCACCCTGTGGCGTATCCTCGCCCCTGCTTTGCGAGGACTGGGGCACGCAGAAAAGCCCTAAAGCGCCATCAAGACACCCACTGTGGCACCTGCAGCGAGAAACCACAGCATGTGAATCCGTGTTTTCCAGACCAGGAGCGTGGTCAAGATTGTCAGCACCCAGAAAGGCCAGCTCGTGGTTGATTGCTCATCAGGCTGCATCAGCAGCCAGCCAGCCGATGCCAGCATACCGCTTGAAACCGGGGCGACAGCAATCTTGAAGGCCTTGACCCAGGGCAACGACTGATTTTTTCGCACCCATCGTGTGCCATAGACAGTAAAGACCGAACTGGGTAGCAGAAAGCCGATCAAAGCCGTCAAAAGCGCAATCAGACCCCAGTACCACTGCCCTTGCGCAGTTCCGGCATTCCAGCCAAAAAGGGCCACGAACAGCACGTTAGGTCCCGGTGAGGCTTGCGCGATGGCAATCGACGTACTGAAGGCGGTGGCCGAAAGCCAGCCTTTCTGGACCACCAGAAAGAGGTACATCTGTGGCGCAGTGGTCAGGGCTCCAGCGCCCACACTCAGCAAAGAAAGAGAACCGAACAGCACAAGCAAGGAGAACCAGTCAGTCCAGGTCAAGGTCCAGGCCATCATGACGCCCGCCCCGGCCTGCGGGTCAGTTGTCTGTGCGCCCACCAGGTGCCCACCACGCACATGAAGATCAGTACCCAGATCAGCGGCCAGCGTAGCAATCCGACTGCCACAAATGTCACAAGCGCCACCCCGAACGTCATCGACTGGCCAAACACCGTGCGTTCGATCGAGGTCAGCAACTTGATGGCCGTGCCGATGATCAAGCCTGCTGCAACTGCACCCATCGCTTTGAGTGCACCAGAAACCACGGCATACTCGGCATAGTGGTTGTACAAAGTTGCAAGCGTGACAGCGATGATGACAGGCACACACAACATGCCAGCGACGCTGACAAAGGCGCCGCGCCCACCAAAGAACCGGTCTCCGACCATCAGTGAAAGATTGATCGCGTTGGGACCTGGCATCAACTGCGCCACCGCCCAGTCCTGGGCGAACTCTTGTGCTGTCAGCCAGCGTCGGCGCTCGACCAGTTCCCTGAACGCCACGGCAGCGGCCCCTCCAAAACCCTGCACCGCCAGCCAGGTAAATCCAGCGAACAGGGCGCCCAGCGATCTGGGGGCACACACGCTTTTCACATCATCAGGTGGTCTCGAATCCATCGTCTCTCAAAGCCTTGCGCATCGGCTTGCAAGTCTACAACGACATCGACGTACACCCCTGTCTGTTGCGAGTTGAAGGTTATCCCCACAACCTGTGCATAACCCTCTGGAAAATCCGCGCACAAACTCGGCAAGTACCTGTCCTGTCTGGATTTGTAACAAAGTGAGCAAACCCTGACACATGACTCACCGGATCCGGTCTCGCCGTCGCCCACGCGATGGCGACCTGGTCATTGGTTAATCAGCGGACAGTGTCCTCACAAACGGTCAGGGACCGCAAAGTCTGCGGTCCCGCCGCTTCAGGCTGCCTTGCTGGATTGTTTGCGCTTTGCCCGGTAGCGCCAGAGCGGTGGAAGCGCGACCACAGACAGTGCTGCCACCCATAGCCCGATCGAAATATTGCTATGAAACAGAATGCTCAACTCGCCATTGGTGATCGACAAGGCACGCCGCAAGCTCTGCTCCATCATATTGCCAAGAACCACTCCGAGCACCATCGGTGCCATTGGCACACCCATCTTGCGCAAGAAGTAACCCACCACACCAATCCCGACCATCAGCATCAGGTCAAACGAAGTTCCGTTAAGCGCATACACACCGATAAAACTGGTCGCCAGGATCCCCGGGACGAGCAGCCATGGCGGGATCGACAGCATCGATGCAAAAACCCGCACCAGCGGCACGTTCATGATGAACAGCATGATGTTGGCAATGAACAGCGAAGCGATCAGACCCCACACAATCTGGGGTTGCGATTCGAACAACACAGGACCTGGTGTGATGTTGTACAGGGTCAAGGCGCCCATCATCACGGCTGTCGTGCCCGAACCCGGCACCCCGAGTGTCAGCATTGGAATAAATGACCCCATGGCAGCGCTGTTGTTCGCAGACTCAGGCGCTGCCAGTCCGCGCAGATCCCCGCGACCAAATTTTGCGTCAGGGTCCTTGCCTTCACAGATTTTCTTCTCGTTGGCATAGGCCACAGCCGATGCAACGCTGGCGCCCGCCCCGGGCAGGATGCCGATAAAGAAACCCATGACACCCGCGCGCACCGTGGTCCACCAGGTGAATGCAACTTCTTTAAGGTTAAACAGCTTTCGGTCACTCTTGGGTACGTCAATCGACACACCGCTGATCAATTTTTCAAGCATTTGCATCATTTCGGCGACAGCAAACAGACCAATCACCACCACCACAAAATCCATGCCGTCCGCGAGGTTGGGGATGTCAAATGCATATCGGTAAACACCCGAGTTTGAATCAACACCCACCGTGGAGATAGCCAGACCGATCATCGCGGCAAGAATGCCTTTGACTGGCTGGTCTCCGAGCAGGCTGGTCAAAGCACAGAACGCAAACACCATCAACACAAAATACTCGGCCGGGCCGAACGCAATTGCCCAGCGCGCCAGCATGGGTGCGAGTAAAAGAATGCCAAGTATCGCGATCGAGGAACCGATAAAGGACGCCCAGGCCGAGAGTGACAGCGCAACACTCGCCAGTCCCTGACGCGCCAGGGGATACCCATCCATGGTGGTCATGACCGAAGCTGCCTCGCCAGGCACGTTGATCAGAATCGATGTGATCCGCCCGCCATACTCGGCACCGACATAGACCGCAGCCAGAAGGATCAACGCGGTTTCGGGCGGCAACTGCATTGCGAAGGCAATGGGCACGAGCATTGCCACACCGTTAATCGGTCCAAGCCCGGGAAGGACACCGACAATCGTGCCAATAAACGAACCAATGGCGGCCACTAAAAGGTTGGTGGCAGAAAATGCAACCCCAAAACCTATTGAAAGATGGTCAATCAACGCATTCACAGCAGATCTCCCAGAAGACCGGCGGGCAGGACCACATCCATCACCTTGTCAAACAGCAAAAAGAGCGCTATCGCCAGCAACACGCCGCCCACAAGGCACTTGAGCCATGTGCCACCAAAAAGACGGCCGACCAATACAGACATTAGCGCCGTGGACACCACAAATCCCAGCCACTGAAAGAAGAAACCATAGGCAGCCAGCGTTGCCACCATCATCGTGATTCGCAGATTTGCCCCGGGCGCATTGGCCTCGACCGGGTTGCCCCCCTTGAACACCAGCCGCAAGCCGCACAGCGCAATGACGAGCGCCAGCAGCATCGGAAACGCCGCAGGACCCACGGGCTCATATGCAAACGGTGCTTCAAGATCATGGCCAAACCAAGTGAGAAATGCCGCAAACACCAGAGCGGCTACACCGAGCAGCCTGTCATTCAAAGTCATGATATCGATTCCTCAAGGCCCGACGCCCCGTGTGTCAGGGGCGTCGGGTGGGATCAACGCGAGTCGATCCAAGCGCAATTGCTAACTTAAAGTTGTCTGGCGAGACTTACTTCTTGATCAGACCGAAAGAGTCTGCCAGCTCCGCGTAGAACGCGACGCGCTGCTTGATGTAGGCGTCAAGTTCTTTGCCGGTCATGTCAAACGGAAACAAGCCGTTTTTTTCCTGCAGCGCGGCAAACTCAGCCGTCTTCATCATCTTGCTAAACGCTGTAGCCCACCAGCCATACTCGGCATCGCCGACTTTGGGCCCCATATAAAAGCCACGAATGATGGGCCAGTTGATATCAAAGCCCTGTTCAGCAGCCGTCGGGATCGCCGACATTTTGCCGGGCAGGCGTTTGTCACTAAAGACTGCCAACACACGGATTGGTGCACCACCATCCAGCATGGTTCTGGCTTCAGCTGCATCACCCATATAGGCCTGAATGTGTCCGCCACGCAGAGCCGTCACCGCTTCGCCACCCCCTTCAAACGCCACAAAGCGCATCTTCTTGTAATCCACGCCAGCAGCTTTCGCGGTCAATGCCGCCTTCATCCAGTCCTGACTGCCGATCGAACCACCCGCACCGAGCACGATCTTGGTGGGGTCTTGCTTGAACGCCTCCATAAGAGACTTCAAGTCTTTATAGGGTGAGTCGTTGCGCACAATCGCCACGCCATAGTCGCTGCCAATCGCTGCAAGCCAGCGCACGTCATTGGCGGTGTATTTGCCGAACTTGCCCTGAGCGAGGTTCAGCAGCGACCCTCCCGAGAAGGCGACGATGGCATTAGGATCATTGGGCCGCTGCGCAACGATGTTGTTGTATGCCACAGCACCAATACCACCCGGCATGTAAACAATGCGCATCGGCTCCGAGAGGAGTTTGGTTTCCGAAAGACCACCGACGGCGAGACGGCAAGTCAGATCAAAACCTCCGCCCGGCTGAGCGGGCGCGATACATTCCGGTTTGGTTGGCTGTGCCTGCACCTGCATCGTGGCGGCCAGGCCGAGTCCGAGCACTCCAGCGGTAAGGCAAGACAGGGTCATTCGGTAAAGCTTCATCGGTTGTCTCCTTGGTGAAATCGGTGTGATCCAACCATAAAGGTACCGAATGCAAGCTTTCGCTTTCCTTTCAATTCTGCAGAAAAATGGCAAGATAGGGGTAAGCCCCAAGCTCCCCGCAGTTTTCCGATGAAAAAATACAACCCCCGCTTCAACTGGCTGTCTGCTTTTCCTGCAGCGACGCCTTGAAGACCAGTTGAACAATCAAGCCATCTGGGCCATTTCTATCGCTAGTGTGGTTGCGTACAGAGATCAGATCGAGTCTCGCGTGGTTGATTTGCGCAATGGTCTGCACAATGGCCAACCCAAGGCCTGAACCCTGCAACTTGCGACCCGCCTGACCACGACGAAACCGGTGTCGAGCCAGTGAAATATCTTCGTCACTCATGCCCGGTCCGTTGTCTTCGACTTCGAGCACAACCTCGCTGCCCTGCTGCCTGACCGACACCGTCACTCGGGACCCGCTAGGGCAGTAGATCAGCGCGTTGGACACCATGTTCGACAGCGCCTGGCTGACCAGCCATTCAATCGCACGTACACAAACCGGCGTCGCCGGCACGTCGAGCCCAAAATCAATGCGTTTTTTTCTCGCGGCAGGCACAAACTCGGAGACGACCTCCTGAGCCACCCTGCACAAATCTGCTGACTCTCCCGGCACTCTGGACGCGAGTTTGTCAGCGGCATCGTGAACCTTCGCCAGAGAAAGCATCTGATTGGTCAGGCGCACCGTGTTGCGGATACGCTTCTGAACCGCGTCGAGAACCTCTTTCATCTCGTCTGTTCTGGCAATCTGCCGAGCGTATTCAATCTGGGTCGTGAGCACAGACAAGGGGGTTCGCAACTGGTGTGATGCATCATCAAGAAACTGCTGCTGAGTGCGAGTCCTGTCAGCGTAACGCTGCATATGCAGATTGATCGCGTGCACCAGGGGACGAATCTCGCGCGGCAAGTCCGTTTCATCAATCGGTTGCAGATCGTCAAACGAACGCGCCTTGACGGCTTCACTGGTCTGTTTGAGGGGACGAACCACCATGATCACACCGGCCAGCAACAAAAGAATGATAATGACCACCACCGCAACGTCTTTGCGAAACGACTGCAGCATGACCCCGTCAAGAAACCCCTCTCGATCAACAATGTTCTCCCCGACGGTAATGATCACGCGTCGCGTCGGGTCAAAGTACAGCTTGTTATCCAGCATGACCGCCACTGATGCAAGGCGTAGACTCTCGTCGTGATAACGTCCGTTATAAAACATCGGTACGTTGGTCTGTAGCGCGCTTTCAGGCAGTGGCAGATCGGTATGCCCGATCTCGGTCAGCCCATCTTCCGTACCCACTCTGAAGTAGACGGCACTTCCTGTCGTCAGGGACAAAAATTCGAGCAGGTAGAACGGCTGCTCCATACCCAGACCACCACTTTCAGTACGCAGATTGACCTCGATCGATCGCAAAGCACCTGCCAGCGAACGATCGAATGCAGCGTTGACCTGACCTCGCAGTTCCTGGTTCGACACCCAGAACGACAGCACCATTGTCAGTACAACCGCAGGGATGAGTAGCCACAAAAGGGTGGATTTAAGGCTCTTGGGTCGAATTCGCGCGAGCCACGCGCTACGCGACGCCGAGTCAGAGGTCATGGTCAGCGATCGTGTCGGGCACGGACTCAAGACAGTAACCAATACCACGCAATGTCGTGATCTGCACATCCGAATGCGCCAGCTTTTTGCGCAACCGGTGAATCAGGACTTCAATGGCTTCAATGCTTGTTTCATCATCGCCCCGCTCACTGAGCCTTTCAAGAATGTATTGCTTGGAGACGGGTTCGCCGCTGCGCATCATCAAGACTCTCAAAGTCTCGGTCTCACGCGGAGTGAGGTGTAACAAACTGTCCTTGAGCTCGAACCGGTGATCGTGAAGGTCGAAGTGAAGACTGCCACAGGACATCCTGGGCTTGTTCTTACCCCGACTACGCCGGATCAGCGCATTCAGTCTGGCGCTAAGCTCCTCAATCATAAAAGGTTTAGGTAAAAAGTCATCCGCTCCCGATTCCAGGGTATCCACCCGCTGAGACAACGAATCCCTGGCGGTCAACACAAGGATGGGCGTGCGGTCGTCCTCGGCGCGAAGCCGGCCCAGCAGTGTTCGACCGTCCATGCCCGGAATCCCGAGGTCCAGAACAATCGCATCGAACTCCTCAAGTTTCAAGCGACGGTAAGCAAGCAAACCATCGTTGGCCCACTCGATCGTAAAGCCGGCCTGTCGATGCAGGGTTCGAATCAACCAGTGTGCAAGCTCGGGCTCATCTTCAACCAGCAAAATCCGCATTTTCTGGAACCTCTTGTGCTTGTTGCATATGCTGCCATGTGTCCTGTCATACCATCGAGGCCCTGTCGGAGCAGGCAACCAGATCGTCGGGCAATCAATCCGGGTCAGATACCAGAGTCATGCTGGACAGCACCCGCGACTCAGCTCGCGGCTCACTCCTGCCACCTTCGTCTCTTCATCTCTTTGCCTGTAAACCGCTAGCTTGTATCCGTCTCGCCCTTCTTTTTTCCGATAGATTAAGCGTTGATCGCCGGTGGCGCAAAAAAGGTTCACGCCACGCCCATGCTCGGCTAAAACAGCGGTCGCCAAGGCTGCACCGGACCCCTGCAGATAACGTGCCGGACTGCCCCTGGCTTTTGAACACACACCCGAAGAACATCTACCCTCTGAAACCACCACTGGCCAGAAACTCGCGCTCGGCGTCGGTGGTGACTCGCCCGAGCATTTCGTTGCGGTGAGGAAACCGACCAAATTCAACAATGATGTCACGATGCATGACGGCAAACTGCAACGTCCTCGAGTCGAGGTCCTGACAAAGGCGCACCGCCATCTCCTGGTGCTGCAAGTTCTCCGAGTGCTCGAATGGCAGGATCAGGAATACTCGCAGTTCTTTGTCAATGGCAGAGATATCCCCACGCTCAACACTCTGCTCTGCGAAGTGCAAGGCAAGCGAATCGGTGGCGAACATGTGCGCAGTATCTCGAAACGCGTTGCGCGGAAACTGGTCCAGCAGCAAAAGCAGCGCCAGTGCACCATGGGCACTGGCCATCCAGCCATCGAGTTGTCGCCGCGCGCCAGCCATGTGATCGTCCATGAAACGTTGACGAAACTCGGCATCAAACGCCAGATCTTTGGCAAACCATGCCTGAGGACCAGCACTGATCCAGAAATCGATCAACGAACGCGCTCGTAGAGGCAATGTCATGCAAGTCATACGAATATCCTCGCCAGCGCATGATGCATCATGCCCTTGCCAGACTATACGAGGCAGAGCAACATGCTTGTAGTTCTTGGAACTTCTCACGAAACGGTGTACAAAATATGCCATACAGTGAAATGTATGCGCCTTACAACAGATTGTTCGAGCCGATTCACTCACATGGCGCACGAGCAGGTTTTAATGCACAGTCTCTGTGCAGTTCTGCACCATGATGGCTTTAAACGAAATTTGGCTGTTGTGCAAGACATCATTTATTGATACGCTGAGCGCTTTCATAAATATACACATACCTGCAGTTCAGTATTCAGAACAAGTATTCAACAGGAGAAGGTAATGCGTACATCCTACAAAGGACTATTGGCCGCCACAACGATGGCCGTGATGTCGTTTGGGGCATCTGCCCAGACGACCTGGAACATGGCTACGCCATATCCGGAAGCAGAGTTTCACACCCAGAACATTAATCAGTTTGCCAAGGATGTCAACGCGCTCTCGGGTGGCGAGCTCTCCATCAAGGTGCACTCTGGCCAGTCACTCTTGAAACACCCGGAAATCCCGCGTGCCGTGCGTGCGGGACAGGTTGAAATCGGCGAGACAATCATGTCAAACCTCAGCAACCAGAGCCCTCTGTTCCAGGTCGACTCAATCCCCTTTCTGGTCACCAGCTACGACTCCGCCAAAAAACTCTGGTCGGGTCAGCGTCCATTTGTCGAGGCATACCTGAAAGGCCAGGGAATGCGACTGATCTATGCCGTGCCATGGCCTGGACAGGGATTTTTCACCAAGAAAGAGATCAACAAACTGGCGGATCTGGAAGGCGTACGTTTCCGTACCTACAACTCCACCACCGAGCAGATGGCCCGTCTGATGAAAGCCGTCCCGACCACGGTTGAAGCCGTGGAAATTCCGCAGGCGTTCTCCGCAGGCATTGTCGACGCCATGGTGACTTCTGCGGCCACTGGCGTGCGTAACGAAGCATGGGAGTTCTCCGATTATTACTACGACATCCAGGCCTGGATGCCCAAGAACATGATTTATGTCAACGAGCGTGCCTTCCAGCGACTGAGCCCCAAATCGCAGCAGGCCATCCTTGAAGCTGGCAAGCAGGCTGAAGAGCGTGGCTGGAAAATGAGTCAGGAGGTCTTCAAGACCACGACTGACGGGATCTCGGCGAAAATGAAGTATCGCGCTCCCAGTGAAGAACTGATGAAGGGTCTGGCACAAATCGGTGACGTCATGACCGCAAGCTGGGCACAGGCTGTCGGTGCTGATGGCGAAAAAATGCTTGCACCTTTGCGCTGATTTTGCACACTGACAAGAGTCATTTCCGTTAGCTCCAAAGCAAGCCGGCAAACACTGCCGGCTTGCTTTTCTCTGAAGTACAAAAATCATGCAAAGCAAAATTCTGGATCGACTTTTCACCTGGAGTGGCTATCTGGCCGGTGTATTCCTGGTCTTGATAGGCGTTCTGGTCGTCGCACAGATTGTGGCGCGCCTGCTCAACCAGCAAATCCCATCGGTCGATGAGTTTGCCGGCTATTGCCTTGCCGCCAGCAGCTTCCTCGGTCTGGCGTATTCGTTTCGCTCCGGTTCCCACATTCGCGTCACCATGATCGTCGACAAATTACCTGCCCGGGTACAGCGCATTGTGCTGATTCTGGTTTTACTGTTCTCGCTGACCATGATTGGCGTCTGGGGTTACAACGCCATTTACTTCATTTATGAGAGCTGGCTCTATAACGAAATGTCGACCGGTATCGTGAAATATCCGATCTGGATTCCGCAAATGGGCATGGGGATCGGCGTCGTGCTGTTTTTCCTGGCGATTCTGGAGGACTTGGCCAATGCGGTGATGGGCAAGGAACCAAATTTCGACAAAAACAAAGAGCAGATGGCTCAGGAATAAAATCATGGATGTATCACTGATAGGTTTGATTGTCGCTGTCATGATGCTGACGCTACTGGCTTGCGGCGTCTGGGTTGCTGTGACCCTGATGTCGGTTGGTCTGATCAGCATGCTGCTTTTCTCGCACGCCCCCGCAGCCAGTATTCAGGCAACCGTCATCTGGGGCCAGAGCTCAAGCTGGGCACTCACCGCGCTACCGCTGTTTATCTGGATGGGAGAAATTCTCTACAGAACCCGCCTTGCCAAAGATATGTTTGAAGGGCTAAGCCCTTGGCTGGCTCGGTTTCCAGGGCGCCTGATCCATATCAACGTGGTCAGTTGCGGCATATTTGCTGCCGTTTCGGGCTCTTCTGCGGCAACTACCGCCACCATCGGACGTATCACCGTACCTGAACTTCTCAAACGCGGCTATCACGAACAGACCGTGATTGGCAGCCTGGCGGGTTCTTCAACACTCGGGTTTCTGATTCCACCTTCAATCATCATGATTGTTTACGGTGTGGCGGCAGACGTGTCGATTACCCGGCTCTTTATCGCCGGGGTTCTGCCGGGTGTCATGCTGATGGTGCTGTTCTCGGGCTATCTGGCCATCTGGTCGATGCTCAACCCATCAAAGGTGCCTCCACCAGAACCAAGCGTGCCCTTTCTTCAACGGATCCGGGAAACCGCAAAACTGTTTCCCATCGTGCTGCTGATGATTGCCGTGATTGGTTCCATTTACGCGGGGATCGCCACGGCGACTGAAGCGGCAGCTGTAGGCGTGGTTGGTGCGCTGATCATCGCTCTGGTTACCGGGTCTCTCACAAGACAGAGTTTCATCGACAGCGTGCTGGGCGCCACCAAAACCAGTGTGATGGTGTCATTCATTCTGGCTGGCGCGGCCTTCCTGTCAACAGCGATGGGCTTTACGGGAATTCCACGTGAGCTGTCATCATGGGTCGGCTCGCTGGGACTGGGAAAGTTCGAACTTCTGATCGCACTGACGGCGCTTTTCATCGTTCTGGGTTGCTTTCTGGATGGTATTTCAATCGTCGTGCTGACGGCCGCCGTCATCATGCCCATCACCCAGCAGGCTGGAATTGATCCCGTCTGGTTCGGCATCTTCCTGGTGGTGGTCATCGAAATGTCGCAAATCACGCCGCCGGTCGGTATCAACCTGTTCATCCTGCAGTCCATGACCGGCAGAGATATCTGGCAGGTCGCAAAAGCGGCTTTCCCGTTTTTCCTGCTGCTGGTGCTCGCAACGATCCTGCTGATTCTGTTCCCGGGGATTGCAACCTGGCTGCCCAACACCATCCGGCAGTAGTCGTTCGACTGGATGCTTTGTGTGCCGCAATGTGGCGCACA
>CAZBIN010000016.1:0-1465 GCA_964491995.1 uncultured Orrella sp. | reverse complement strand
GGCAGGTCGCAAAAAAGCGGCTGCAAGGTCTCGTACCCTGCAGCCGCTTTTCTGTTCAGTGCTTCAATGTGTTCGGTTCAGAATCAGAAAGCCGGTACGATCGCGCCTTGATACTTATCCTGGATAAATTTTCGGGTTGCATCACTGTTCAATGCCTGCACCAGCTTTTTGACCACAGGACTGTTGACATTGGCAGCTTTGACCGCGATCAGATTGGCATAGGGCGACTCAACGCCTTCGATAAACAGAGCATCCCTTGCCGGGTTCAAGCCTGCCTGCAAAGCGTAATTGGTGTTGATCAGTGCCAAATCCACATCCGGCAAAACACGTGGCAGGTTGGCCGCTTCAATTTCCCGGAACCGCAAGTTCCTGGGGTTCTCGACGATGTCTCTTGAGGTTGCCAGGATATTGGTGGGGTCTTTAAGCTTGATCAGACCCTCCTTTTGCAGCAGCAACAGTGCACGGGCGCCATTGGACGGATCGTTGGGCAGGGCGACCTGTGCGCCATTCTTCAGATCGGCCAGACGCTTGATCTTGCTCGAATACGCGCCAAATGGCTCTACATGCACCAGTCCGACCGAGACCAGCTCTGTCTTGTGTTCTTTATTGAAAGAGTCCATATAAGGCTTATGCTGAAAAAAGTTCGCATCAATCGCACCATCCCAGACCTGACGGTTGGGTTGCACGTAGTCCGTAAAGACCTTGATGTCGAGTTCAACACCCTCTTTCGCAAGCGCTGGCTTGACGAACTCCAGCAGCTCGGCATGAGGCACCGGCGTGGCCGCCACGCTGAGCTTTTGCGCATGCGCCAATCCCAAGCCCAGGGCCAGCGAAACTGAAACAACAGACAAAGCAATTTTCTTGAACAACATTCGATTTCCTCAAAAGGACACTTAAACGATCCGGTGATTCAGTCTGGCCACCAGCCTGTCACCAACCACCTGCATCAACTGCACCAGCACCACCAGAATCAGGACGGTGACGACCATGATGTCGGTCTGATAGCGCTGATACCCAAACCTGACGGCGAGGTCTCCAAGACCACCACCACCGATCACACCCGACATCGCTGAATAGCCCACCAGCATGATCGCAGTCACAACGACTGCGGCAACAATTCCTGTACGTGCCTCAGGCAGCAAAGCCATCAAAACCGTCTGGGCAGAGCTTGCGCCCATCGCACGGCTGGCTTCACTGATACCAGGGTCCAGTTCCTTGAGCACGTTCTCGACCAGTCGCGCAAAGAAAGGTGCCGCACTGGCAACCAGCGGGGGAATTGAACCGGCCACACCCAGTGATGTCCCGGCCAGCAGTCTTGTCAATGGAATCATCACAATGAGCAGAATCAGAAAGGGCACCGACCGCAGAACATTGACCACCAGAGAGAGTCCCTGGTAGACAGGTGCGTTGGCGACCATCTGCCGGGGGCTCGTCAAAAACAGAATCACCCCCAACGGCAAGCCGA
>CAZBIN010000015.1:18046-29233 GCA_964491995.1 uncultured Orrella sp. | reverse complement strand
CTGACCCGCGAACTTGGTCCGGTGGTGACAGCACTGCTGTTTGCCGGTCGGGCCGGGACGTCATTGACGGCTGAGATCGGTTTGATGAAAGCGGGTGAGCAACTTGCCGCGATGGAAGTCATGGCAGTTGACCCGATTCGCCGGGTCATCGCCCCCAGATTCCTGGGTGGGGTGGTAGCCATGCCGGTGCTGGCAGCCGTGTTTTCCATGGTCGGAATTATCGGTGGCTGGGTGGTGGGGGTTTTGCTGATTGGTGTGGATGCGGGTGCGTTCTGGTCGCAGATGCAAGATGGCGTGGATGTGTTTGATGATGTCCTTAATGGTGTCATCAAAAGCGTTGTGTTCGGCATCGTGGTGAGCCTGATTGCCCTTTATCAGGGCTGGCAGTGTCGTCCCACACCAGAAGGTGTTTCCCGTGCGACAACCCGCACCGTCGTGGCAGGCTCCCTGGCAGTGCTGGGACTTGATTTCATTTTGACTGCACTGATGTTCAGTTAAGAAAAACAGCTGGAGTTGTAATGAACGATCAAAAATATGATGCGTGGGTAGGACTGTTCGTTCTGCTCGGAATCATCGCCCTGGTGTTTCTGGCTTTCAGAGCCGGGAACCTGAGCAGCTTCACCTTTACCAAGACCTACCCGGTGAGCGCGAGCTTTGACAATATCGGTGGTCTCAAGGTCAGGGCACCGGTCAAAAGTGCAGGCGTGGTTGTCGGTCGCATCAGTTCCATCAGGTTCAGTGATGAGACCTATCGTGCCGTGGTGGTTTTCGATATCGAAGAAGCCTTCAAGTTTCCCGCCGACACATCGGCCAGCATTCTGACCTCGGGTCTTCTGGGCGAACAGTACATCGGACTCGATGCGGGCGGTGATGATCGAATGCTAGTCGCGGGGGACTCCATTACACTGACGCAAAGCGCAGTCGTACTCGAACAACTGATCAGCCAGTTCCTTTTCAGCTCGGCCGAAAAAGAAGGCGCGTCAAACTCATCTCCCCCCGCAGGAAACTGACACCATGCTCTCGATTCGCCTTCGCAGTGTTTTAGCAGGCCTGAGCTGTACTGTTCTGGCCGGCTGTGCTGCCGTTGACACGGAGCCCAACCCTGCTGACCCGTGGGAAGGCTCAAACCGCAATATGTACGCCATCAATGACGCGGTGGACAAAGCTATCGTTCGCCCCGTTGCCGAGCTCTATTCATTTATGGTGCCGCACCCGATCCGCACCTGCATCCATAATGTTTTTGTCAACATCACCGAACCATGGTCGGGTTTTAACAGCATCCTTCAGGAACGCGGCCATGATGGCATCAATACCTTTGGTCGTTTCCTCCTGAACTCAACCCTGGGTCTGGGCGGCTGTATCGACTTCGCGAGCATGAATGGACTGCCGCGAATCTCCAACGACTTTGGTGTCACACTGGGCGTCTGGGGCGTTCCGAGCGGCCCCTATCTGGTACTGCCAGCCCTGGGTGCAAGCACAGTGCGTGACGGTCTTGCTGACATTGCAAACCTGTACGGCAACCAGCTCATCACGATTGGCATGATCAAGGATGTCTCGCTGAGAAACACACTCTGGGGTCTGGAGTTCGTCAGCCGGCGCGAAGCGTTACTCCCCATATCCAAGACCGTCGACAGCACAGCACTTGACCCTTACAGTTTCATTCGCGATGCTTACCTGCAACGGCGCCAGGGGATGATTCGCGGCAACCTGCAGCAAGCCGAACAGCTACCCGATTATGAAGACGATCAGGCGGTATCAGCCGACGAGAAGGCTTTGGGCCTGACCAAGGAGAAATCTCAATGAAAGCAAGCAGTTTTCTGACGCCATTGGCCATGCGGCAACTGGCTGCACTGGTGGTGGCGAGTGCGATCGGGGTGTTTTCAGCATCCCAGGCCCTGGCCCAGGCAAAGCCCAACCCGCAGGATCCGCCCCAGGTTTTTGTCGAGCAGGTCGTCGACCAGCTCATCGATGTCGTCAAAAACGATGAACTGGCTCGCAAGCAGGATCTGACCCGGGTCAACGAAATCGTAGAAAAACACATCATTCCTTACGTGAATCTGGAAAAGACCACGCGGCTGGCGGCTGGCCGATATTGGCGCGACGCGGATGCCCGACAGAAAAAAGAACTTGTCGATGCGTTTCGCATGACGCTGGTGCGCACCTACAGCGGGGCACTGACACGGGTCGATTCGAGTACCAGCATGACCGTGATGCCATTCCGGGGCGACGCAACCGCTGACGATGTGGTGGTGCAGAGCCAGGTGGTTGAGTCGTCAAACTCGTCGCCGGTCCGGATTGACTATCGACTTGAAAAAACACCCCAGGGCTGGAAGATTTACGATCTCAACGTCGAGAACATCTGGCTGATACAGAACTACCGCAACCAGTTCTCGCAGGAAATCAGTCGCAATGGCATCGACGGGCTGATCGCTGCGCTCAACAAGCGCAACAGCACCAACTGATATGTCCTCCATCGCCATTGAGTTTGACCACATCCATAAAACCTATGCAGCAACCCGTCCGGCATGGTGGAAGCGGTTTGGTCAGTCAGTACAGCCGGGCTTCAAAGCCCTTGAAGATGTCAGTCTCAAGATTGAACATGGGGAGTTCTTTGGCCTGCTAGGCCCCAACGGCGCAGGCAAAACCTCTCTGATCTCCATCCTGGCGGGTCTGGCCAGAGCGTCATCGGGTCACGCCAAGGTCTGTGGTTATGACGTGGTTGATCAATTCAAACTGGCCAGGCGCAGTCTGGGCGTGGTCCCGCAAGAACTGGTTTATGACCCGTTTTTTACCGTTCGGGAAACACTGCGGCTGCAGTCCGGTTACTACGGTCTGCGCAACAATGACGACTGGATAGACGAGATCCTGCACAACCTTGGGCTGTCGGACAAGGTCAACGCCAACATGCGTGCTCTCTCGGGCGGCATGAAACGTCGCGTGCTGGTTGCCCAGGCGCTGGTGCACCGGCCTCCCGTGATTGTTCTCGATGAGCCTACCGCGGGCGTGGACGTGGATTTGCGCCGCAGCCTGTGGGAATTCATCTCCAGACTGAACAAGCAAGGGCACACGATTCTTCTGACCACGCACTACCTTGAAGAGGCCGAGAGCCTGTGTGGTCGTATTGCGATGCTCAAGCGGGGACGTATTGTGGCACTCGACACCACGCAGGCGCTGCTGGCGCGCGTCGGTGGCGCCGGTCTGGAGGAGGCCTTCGTGCAGATCATGCATGAGTCACCCGTGGAGGCACTCGCATCATGAACCAGATCACTTCGGCACAGATTCAGGCTCAGATGAAATCCGGCTTCACAACCCTGCTCTACAAGGAACTGCTGCGGTTCTGGCGGGTTGCATTTCAGACCATCCTGGCCCCGGTCATGACCGCCCTGCTGTACCTGGTTGTGTTTGCTCAGGTGCTACAGGACCGCATCAAGGTTTATGACACCATCCCCTACACCCAGTTCCTGATTCCGGGTCTGATGATGATGAGCATGCTGCAAAATGCGTTTGCCAATCCATCGTCGTCGCTGATTCAGAGCCGGGTCACGGGAAACCTGGTTTTCATACTGGTGACACCGATCTCCAATCTGGAGTTCTTTTCTGCGTATGTGCTGGCAGCCATTGCGCGTGGCCTGGCCGTCTGCGGCGCCGTGTGGCTTGTATCATTGATATTCATTCCTCTGCCAGTGGCCCACCCGGTCTGGGTGGTTCTGTTTGCCATCATGGGCTGCGGAATCATGGGAATACTGGGTTTGATTGCCGGGCTATGGTCAGAAAAGTTCGATCAGCTGGCAGCGTTTCAGAATTTTCTGATCATGCCTGCGACATTTCTGTCTGGCGTTTTCTACTCCATTCACAGTCTGCCCGCTTTCTGGCAGGCAGTCTCCCACTGGAATCCGCTCTTCTACACCATTGACGGTTTTCGCTATGGTTTTTTCGGGGTAGCGGACTCTTCCCCCTGGCACAGCCTGACGGTCGTGCTGCTGATTTTTTTAGTTCTGACTGCATTTGCCCTGCGATTGCTGCAGACGGGCTACAAACTTAGACATTGACGAGCACAAGACATATGTTGCCTACACCAGAAGACATCCGCGGCTATATCGCCAGCGGTCTGCAATGTGAACACCTGGAGGTCACCGGCGATGGCGCGCACTTCGAAGCGATCATCGTCAGCCCGCAATTCGAGGGCAAGCGACTGATTGCCCGCCATCAGCTGGTTTACAAGGCGCTTGGCGACCGCATGCGTGAAGAAATCCATGCGCTTTCCATGAAAACGCTCACTCCCCAAGAACACAAGGCTCAGCGCTGATGGAGCGGCTTCGAATCACGGGTGGAACAGCACTCAACGGTGAAATCACGATTTCCGGGGCAAAGAATGCGGCCTTGCCGATTCTTTGCGCCAGCCTTCTGACGGCAGATCCGGTCACGCTTGACAACATTCCCGATCTCAAAGACATCAAGACCATGCTCAAGCTGCTTGCGCAACTCGGTGTCAAGGCCCACTGGCATGCGCCCGAAAGCGTCTCTTTGCAAGCGGACACGATCACTTCGGTTGAAGCGCCTTACGATCTGGTCAAGACCATGCGCGCCTCAATCCTGGTACTGGGTCCGCTGGTGGCACGTTTTGGGCATGCCAGGGTCAGCCTGCCTGGAGGATGTGCGATCGGTCAGCGTCCGGTCGACCAGCACATCCGAGGTCTTGAGGCATTAGGTGCACAGATCGAGATCGAGCACGGATACGTGATTGCCAAAGCATCACGACTCAAAGGGGCTGTCATCCGTACGGACATGGTCACTGTCACGGGCACCGAGAACCTCATGATGGCCGCCACGCTGGCCGAGGGCACAACCGTGCTCGAGAATGCGGCGCGTGAACCCGAAGTCGTTGACCTGGCCAATCTGCTCAACAAGATGGGTGCACGCATCACTGGACACGGAACGGATCGCATCGTCATTGAAGGCGTTCCGTCTCTGCATGCAGCACAGCATGCGGTGATTTCTGACCGGATTGAAGCTGGCAGTTTTCTGTGTGCGGTGGCTGCCACGGGCGGTAGTATCCGGCTCAAGGCGGTTGAGCCGCAATATATGGGTGCCACGCTCAGCAAACTGTCTGAAGCGGGTCTTGCGCTGTCAAGTGGCGAGAACTGGATCCAAGCCACGATGCACCAGCGTCCACGTGCGGTTGACATCCGGACCCACGAGTATCCGGGGTTTGCAACCGACATGCAGGCCCAGTTCATGGCTTTGAACACGGTGGCAGACGGGGCATCCATGATTGTGGAGACGATTTTTGAAAACCGGTTCATGCACGTTCAGGAACTGATCCGCCTGGGTGCCGATATTGAAATCGATGGACACACCGCCCTGGTGCGTGGCGTCAAGCACCTCTCGGGAGCCACCGTCATGGCGACAGATCTTCGCGCCTCGGCCAGCCTCGTGATTGCAGGCCTGGCGGCCGAAGGTGAAACCATCATCGAACGCATCTATCATCTTGACCGCGGCTACGCGCAGATGGAGCGCAAGCTGCGCGAGCTCGGTGCTCACATCGAACGCATCTAGAGCAGGGAAACATTGTCATGTCGCAATCAAACACCGTCCTTTCAAACAGTTCGACAGCACAGCCACCCATTACGCTGGCACTTTCCAAGGGTCGCATCTTCGAGGAAACGCTGCCACTGTTGCGCAGTGCGGGCATCGAGGTCACCGAAGATCCGGAAACATCACGCAAGCTGATCCTGTCGACCAATCGCGAAGATGTGCGCATCATCATCGTGCGGGCATCGGATGTTCCTACCTACGTAGAGTATGGCGCTGCGGATCTGGGCATTGCCGGCAAGGATGTGCTGATCGAGCATGCGGCAGTCCATCCCGGCGCGCTGTACCAGCCTATCGACCTGAACATTGCCCGCTGCAAGCTTTGTGTCGCCACACGCAAGGATTTCGATTACGAAGCCGCCGTCAAGCAAGGTGCGCGGCTGCGTGTGGCCACGAAATACGTCACTGCAGCGCGGGATCACTTCGCCGCCAAGGGCGTTTATGTCGATCTGATCAAGCTCTACGGTTCCATGGAGCTTGCCCCGTTGATCGGACTCGCTGATGCCATCGTCGATCTGGTCTCGACTGGCAACACCCTGCGTGCCAATGGTCTGGTCGCCGTCGAAGACATCATGCAGATCTCGTCACGCCTGATCGTCAACAGAGCCGCACTCAAGCTGCGCCGTCAAGGAATTCAGCCGATTCTGGATGCCTTTGAGCGAGCGAGTCTGGCAACTATGGCATGATTGAGGTGTCCAATACCTTTTGATTGTCCGCATTTCAAACCAAGACCATGGCCACCATCTCCCGCTTGCGCAGTTCAGATCCCGACTTCAACGACAGATTGAGCACGCTGCTGCACGTCAACGAAGAGCAGGATCACGAGATCGAGCTGGCAGTTGCCTCTATCCTGAAGGACGTTCGTAGTCGCGGCGATGCGGCCTTGCTGACGCTGACAACCAGGTTTGATGGCGTTACGGCAGGCAATGTCAGCGAGCTTGAAATTGATCGCAGCGAGTGGCTCACCGCGCTCGCAGGTCTGCCCACTGCCCAGCGCGACGCACTGGAAGCGGCAGCAGAACGTATTCGTTCCTACCACCTGCGTCAAAAGCAGGGTAGCTGGGACTACCTGGAACCTGATGGTACGCGGCTGGGTCAGAAAATCACCCCGCTGGACCGGGTCGGCCTTTACGTGCCGGGTGGCAAAGCAGCTTACCCCTCTTCGGTGCTGATGAATGCAATCCCTGCCAAGGTGGCGGGCGTTGAACAGGTCATCATGGTCACGCCGACACCCGGCGGCGCACGCAATCCGCTGGTACTGGCAGCGGCAGCGATTGGCGGTGTCGATCGTGTTTTTGCCATTGGCGGCGCGCAAGCTATCGGTGCGCTGGCATACGGCACTGCAACCGTGCCGGCGGTCGACAAGATCGTCGGACCTGGTAACGCCTATGTAGCAGCCGCCAAACGCAGGGTATTCGGTACGGTGGGAATCGACATGATCGCCGGTCCAAGCGAAATCCTGATCATCTGCGACGGCAAGACACCCGCAGACTGGATCGCGATGGATTTGTTCTCCCAAGCCGAGCACGACGAGCTCGCCCAGGCCATCCTGTTGTGTCCGGATGCTGCCTATCTGGACCAGGTCGAGGCGTCGATCAGGAAACTGCTCGCCGACATGCCGCGCAAGGACATCATTGCAACCAGCCTGACAAACCGCGGTGCGCTGATCGAGGTGCGTGATTTGCAACAAGCCTGTGAGATCTCGAACCGCATTGCGCCCGAGCACCTTGAGGTCTCCACAGACAACGCACAACAGTGGCTTGACCATCTGCGCCACGCCGGTGCGATATTTCTGGGTCGCCACACATCCGAATCGCTGGGTGACTACTGTGCCGGACCGAACCACGTCCTGCCGACATCAGGGACCGCGCGATTTTCTTCGCCGCTGGGTGTCTATGATTTTCAGAAGCGATCCAGCATCATTGATGTCTCCGAGCAAGGCGCGAGCCACCTGGGGCGGATTGCGCAAACACTCGCGCTCGGTGAAGGGCTTGCAGCCCACGCAGCCAGCGCGGCTTACAGAATCCGGGGCGATTGAACACCGGCTGTTCTGACCACGCCTGCGTAACCGTACAATAGCGGTTTGAGCGGTCGCAATCAGGCCTGCACAACCAAGTTTTGATGAGAAAGACTTCTCCCATGCGCACTGCAAACATCACTCGAAACACCCAGGAAACCCAGATTCAGGTCACTATCAATCTGGACGGAACTGGCAAACAGTCTATCGACACGGGCGTTCCTTTTCTGGATCACATGCTTGACCAGATTGCACGTCATGGTCTGATTGATCTCGAGATCAAGGCCCAGGGTGACTTGCATATTGATGCGCACCACACCGTCGAAGATGTGGGAATCGCCCTTGGCGCGGCCTTGAGCAAAGCGATTGGCAACAAGGCCGGTATCCGCCGTTACGGTCACGCCTACGTGCCCCTTGATGAAGCGTTGTCCAGAGTGGTGATCGACCTTTCGGGGCGGCCCATGCTGACCTTCGAGGTTCCTTTTACAAGGGCTCGCATTGGCGATTTTGATGTCGATCTGACACGAGAGTTTTTTCAGGGACTGGTCAATCACGCGCTGATGACGCTTCAGATCGACAATCTGCGCGGCATCAACGCGCATCACCAGTGCGAAACTGTGTTCAAAGCCTTTGGTCGGGCGCTGCGTATGGCCATCGAAGTTGACGAGCGTCAGGCAGGCGCGATTCCATCCACCAAAGGTGTACTCTGACCTTCGTTACCTGACACGCAGCCATGACATCAATCGCCATTGTTGAATACGGAATGGGCAATTACCATTCCGTGGAAAGGGCGTTGCGCCACGCAGCGCCTGAAGCCGAGATCACGCTGACCGGTGACCCGGATGCAATTTTGCGCGCGGATCGGGTGGTTCTGCCCGGACAGGGGGCAATGGGCGACTGCATGCGCACGCTCAGAGAGGCCGGACTCGTCGACGTCGTGCTGGAAGTCAGCCGCTCCAAACCGCTGCTGGGCGTGTGCGTCGGTGAGCAGATGCTGTTTGAACGCAGCGAGGAAGGTCCAACAGACTGTCTGGGTATCTTCGGCGGCGAGGTCAAACGGTTTCGTGGTGAACTGTTTGATAGTGCTCACACAGGCATTGACCGTCTCAAAGTGCCTCACATGGGATGGAATGCGGTCAGACAGTGCCGACCGCACCCGCTTTGGGCGGGAATTGCCGATTTGACCCCGTTTTATTTTGTTCACAGTTACTATGTTGCACCAACCAGTCCGGAGCTCAGTGTCGGTTTAGCCGACTACGGGTTTTCCTTCACCTGTGCGGTTGCAAGAGACAATGTTTTTGCAGTTCAATTTCACCCAGAAAAAAGTGCCGACCCCGGTTTGCGACTTTACCGAAATTTCGTAGACTGGAACCCATAAGAACCTCCTCGAACTGAACACCCGCCATGCTGCTGATCCCTGCCATTGACCTCAAAGACGGCAAATGTGTTCGCCTGCGCCAAGGCGACATGAACGACGCCACCGTATTCTCCGAAGACCCGGTCGAAATGGCTGAACGCTGGGCCGACCTGGGCGCCAGGCGCCTGCACCTTGTTGATTTGAATGGCGCCATCGCCGGCAAACCAGTCAACGAAAGTGTCATCAACGAAATTGTCGACGCCATGGGCGAGGACGTCCCTGTCCAGATCGGTGGCGGCATCCGCGACCTCGACACGATTGAAAGATATCTCGATGCGGGCATCTCCTATGTCATCATCGGTACCGCGGCAGTCAAAAGCCCGGGCTTTCTGCGTGATGCATGCGGTGCGTTTCCGGGCAATATCATTGTCGGTCTGGATGCCCGGGATGGCAAAGTCGCCACCGACGGGTGGAGCAAACTGACACGTCATATGGTGACGGATCTGGCACGCAAATTCGAAGACTACGGCTGTGAATCGATCATCTACACCGATATTGGTCGGGATGGCATGCTCTCGGGCGTGAACATCGAAGCCACTGTTGCACTCGCCCGGGCAGTCAACATCCCTGTCATTGCATCCGGCGGCATCACCGACATCCGCGATATTGACGCGCTTTGCGCGGTCGAAGCCGAAGGTGTTGAGGGTGCCATCCTGGGGCGCAGCATCTACGAAGGCACACTGGATTTCAAACAAGCCATTGCGCGGGCTGACGAGTTGTGCCCATGAGCGGCATGACGTTAGCACCTGTCTGCAATGGACTGACCCGCCGGGTGATTCCCTGTCTTGACGTGACCGCTGGAAGAGTCGTCAAGGGAGTGAACTTTGTTGACCTCATCGACGCAGGCGATCCCGTCGAGATTGCACGTCGCTACAACGAAGAAGGTGCCGACGAGCTGACGTTTCTCGATATCACCGCAACTAGCGATGGCAGAGACCTGATCCTGCCGATCATTGATGCAGTAGCGTCGGAGGTTTTTATTCCACTGACAGTGGGTGGCGGTGTGCGGCAGGTCAGCGACGTGCAAAGGCTCCTGAATGCCGGTGCCGACAAGGTCAGCATCAACAGCGCCGCCGTTGCCAATCCGGACCTGATCAAAGCCGCCAGTGACTATCACGGCTCACAGTGCATCGTGGTGGCTATTGATGCACGACGGGTCCCGCAATCCACGCCCGAGAATCCGCGCTGGGAGGTTTACACACACGGAGGACGCCGTGCGACGGGCATCGATGTTCTGGAGTGGGCCGACCGCATGACGCGTTTCGGGGCGGGTGAGATTTTGCTGACCAGCATGGATCGTGATGGCACACGCAGTGGCTTTGACCTCGTGCTGACACGTGCGGTCAGTGATGCCGTCAGCGTGCCCGTCATCGCTTCTGGTGGTGTGGGTAACCTCGAGCACCTCGCTCAGGGCGTGAGCGAAGGTGGTGCCAACGCGGTGCTGGCTGCGAGTATCTTTCATTTCGGTGAATACACCATCGGTCAGGCCAAAGACTATATGGCAGCGCGTGGCATTCCTGTGCGCAGGAGCATCTGATGCCGTGGATTGACGAGGTCAGGTTCGACGAGGCTGGGCTGATCCCTGCGATTGCACAAGATGCGCAAACGGGACGAATTCTGATGGTGGCCTGGATGAACCGGGAGTCCCTGCAAGAGACCTTTGCATCCGGCATTGCAGTCTATTGGTCGCGCTCGCGTCAGAAGCTTTGGCGCAAGGGCGAGTCCTCCGGACACACCCAGAAGGTCAGGGGCATTCGCCTGGACTGTGATGCGGATGTCATTTTGCTGGAAGTGGAACAAGTCGGCGGTATTGCCTGTCACACGGGCAGAGAAAGCTGTTTCTACCGCCAGTTGCAGTCCAGCGATGCACAGGGAGAGCAGGCGGTCTGGGTCAATGTGGACCCGGTGCTCAAGGATCCGGAGATGATTTACAAATGAACGCTGATGCGCAAATTCTGAGCCGGGTGGCCGACGTTCTTGAATCACGACTTCCTGATCGTGGAGCCGACCCCAAGCAGTCCTATGTCGCAGGCCTGTTTGTGAAAGGGCAGGATGCCATTCTCAAGAAAGTCGGTGAGGAGGCAACCGAACTGGTCATGGCCTCAAAAGATGGTGTGCCGGATCGCATCGTTTCGGAGACAGCCGATCTGTGGTTTCACTG
>CAZBIN010000015.1:0-18036 GCA_964491995.1 uncultured Orrella sp. | reverse complement strand
GTCCGGAACAGGTTCTCGAGGAGCTGGCGCGTCGCGAGGGAATCTCCGGAATTCAGGAAAAAGCGGCCAGAAAGTCTTAAGGAGCAAGACGTCATGGGTGATTCGTGCATTTTCTGCAAAATCGTCAAAGGTGAGATCCCGTCAAAAAAAGTTTATGAGGATGACGATTTTCTTGCGTTTCATGACATTAACCCGATCGCACCGATCCACATCCTGATCATCCCCAGGCACCATATCGTTTCTTTACAGGACGTGACGTCGTCTGATAGCGAATGGTTGGGTAGAATGATGGCGTTGGTACCGCGAATTGCATTAGAAAGCGGTTGTTTGCCCGGACCTGACGGTGGATTTCGTGTCGTCGTGAACTCGGGGGCGCATGGTGGCCAGGAAGTTGGTCATTTGCATCTACATATTCTCGGTGGACCGCGTCCCTGGACGGCGCGGGCTGCCCTCACCGCTTGAGCAGGAGTTGAATCATGGGCGCTTTTAGTATCTGGCACTGGCTAATCGTTTTGTTGATCGTGGCACTGGTTTTTGGAACCAAGAAACTCAGAAACATGGGATCCGATCTGGGCGGTGCAGTCAAAGGCTTCAAGGAAGGGATGAAAGAAGCCAATGATTCGTCCGCAAAACCGGATGCAGGGGCGACGCAACGGGTCGCATCAGATGACACGATCGATGTACAGGCCAAAGAAAAGTCTAATTCGTCTTCCCAGTAATCCGGCAACCCGGTCTCGCGACGTCCAGGCTTGAGCCCGTCTGGCATTGCGCGAGATTTTGTGTCTGCCAGTTGACACCTGAGGATCGATTTTGTTCGATATCAGTTTTTCTGAGCTCATGCTCATCGGAATCGTAGCGCTGGTCGTGATCGGTCCGGAGCGCCTGCCAAGAGTGGCCCGTACTGTGGGTCACCTTCTCGGTCGTGCGCAGCGTTATGTCAGTGACGTCAAGAACGATATCCAGCGCGAGGTCGAACTCGACGAGTTACGCAAAATGAAGGAAGAAATGGAGTCGGCAGCCCACTCGATTCAAAACTCCTTCGAACAGAATGCCAGTTCGATCAAGCAGGAAGTCCAGGAGCCCCTTGATCAGTTGAAAGCGGACCTTGACGCCACCAGACAGTCCGTCGCTGGTCAGGATCTGACATCGCTGAGTTCTGGCACCTCGCCGCCAGTGCATTCGATCGCCCCTGACAAGACCAGTTCAGGCGTGGCCAGTTCCCCGGAACCCGCCTCTGTCGCGAGCAAGACACGTTCAGACACGGAGCAAAAGACTTGACTGAGAATGCTGAAGCAGGGCAGGAAGGGTTCCTGTCCCATCTGGTCGAGTTGCGTGACCGCCTGATCAGGGCCCTGGTAGCCGTACTAATCGTTTTCACGGCACTGTTTCTCTATCCGGGTCCATCGGTCATCTACGACTTTCTTGCGCAACCCATGCTGGCAACGCTGCCGCAAGGCACACGGATGATTGCCACCGGGGTGATCACACCCTTCATGGTTCCCGTCAAGGTCACCATGCTGGCTGCCTTCATGATTGCTTTGCCCTACGTGCTGTATCAGGCCTGGGCCTTCGTTGCACCGGGTCTATACCGTCACGAAAAGCAACTGGCAATGCCCCTGATCATCTCGAGTTCGCTGCTGTTCATGCTCGGCATGGCATTTTGTTATTTTGTAGTGTTTCAGACAGTTTTTGCGTTCATCTCGTCATTTGCACCACAATCCATCACCCCGGCCCCTGACATTGAGGCCTATCTGAACTTCGTGCTGACCATGTTTCTGGCATTTGGCATCACGTTCGAAGTGCCAATAGTCGTCATCCTGCTCGTGCGGATGGGGATCATGTCGATCGAGAAACTTCGTGACATTCGTGGCTATGTGGTTGTCGGTGCATTCATCATCGCCGCAGTGGTCACGCCGCCCGATGTCATCAGCCAGTTTATGCTGGCAGTCCCTTTATGGATTCTTTACGAGATTGGCCTGTTGCTGGCCGCCAGGATCAAACCACGCGAACCGCAAGAATCAGAAGACGCATAGACCTCGGAAATGTCGTCTGGCATCAGCCCGCTCAGGACCCCGTATTCGCATTGACGTGCGGCACCTGCTGCTCGTGCTCTGCAACCAACTGACTGGATATGGCCTCATGAAACGCCTGCGCCGCGTCGCTCATGGGTCTTCGGGTATTGTGCGAACACACCATCTGCCGATAAAACTGCGGGTTGACAACGACATGCGCCTTGAGTCGCATACCGTACCGCACTCTCAGACTGTGCAGGGTGCTTTCAGGCAGGAAACAGACATACAAGCCTTTCTCGACCAGCAGAGCGCTCGACAGAATCGAGTCCACCTCAAGTGCAGCAGCCAGCTGCACACCCTCGGCCGCGAGAGCGAGCTCGATGATATGACGCAAGCCATTTTCTCGGGTGGGCAACACAAACCTCTGGCCTACGAGGTCTGACAGCCTGACGGTTGGCGGGAAGGGGACATCCGGCACCCCCGTCACAAAAAGCATGCGCTCACTCAAAACCACCTCGGTTGCAACGGCCCGAGCCCGGTCCGACCGGTTGGTGTAAGACAGATCAAGCTGCCCACCCGCCACGGCGTCGATCAGCTGATCAGTCAAACCCTCCGAAATTGAAAGCGTGACATTCGGATGACGTTTGACAAACTTTCCCAGAACATCCGGTAACACATGCTGACCGATGCTCGGCACCATCCCGATCCTGACATGCCCAGTCAGCGTATCACCGCTGTGCATGACCCGATCGCGTGCCCGACTGAACTCTGACATTAGTGGCAGGAACAGGCGGTACATCTCCTCGGCTGCCGGCGTGGGAATCATCCTGCGCGGCGTTCTTGTAAAGAGCGGCTTGCCCACGTCACGTTCAAGTTTGGCGATCTGCATGCTGAGCGCAGGTTGAACGATATTGAGCCGTCGGGCTGCACGAGTAACCGATTGTTCTTCAAACAAGGATAAAAAATATTGAATCTGTCGCAAATCCACAACTTGCACCCCGCCGTCTACTCTGATCTAAAACCCTGTCAAGGGTATTTCTTTATCCATCATAATAATTGATCAGTATCATAAATATATATTAGTAGACACGATGCCACTGAAATTTTTAGCATTGTCCGAACAAAAGAAGTGCAACTAACAGTTGCATCGGGGAAAAGGCAGCTATCTGGATTTTCCGGATAAGCCTCTATAACAAGGGGAATCAACAAATGATCAGTGAGCGCCTGAAAGCAGCACGTCTACGTGCGGGTCTGTCTCAAGAAAAACTTGGTAAACTTGCCGGAATCGACCCAACTTCGGCAAGCGCCAGAATGAATCAATATGAACGAGGCAAACACTCCCCCGACTATCGTCTGATGTGCCGCGTGGCCGAGATTCTCAATATGCCGGTTAGCTGGTTCTACACCCAGGACGACGAACAGGCAAGGCTGCAAGAGATATTTCATCATCTCGATGATCAGGCGAAAGCATCTTTGCTGGCTCAGGCCGAAGAGCTCGCGGCGGGTCGGATCAAAGCAGTGATGCTCTGACACCCGCAAGCGCAGGTGCCCGGTTGCTCTGGGCACCTGACAGGAATCCGCAGGAGACTTTTGCTTCTCCCGGGCAGGTTCGGCAGAATGGCACCTTTTCCTGTGTAACCTCTTACAGAAAACGACTGCCTTGATCTCATCTGCTTCGCTGCTTCAATGGCTCGACAAAACCCTCGAGCCTGAAAAATTCTCTGACTATTGCCCGAATGGACTCCAGGTTCAGGGGCGTAGCAACATTCAACATATCGTCACCGGCGTAACCGCGAGTCTTGCGCTCATCGACAAGGCCTGCGAGATCGGTGCGGATACGATCCTTGTGCACCACGGCTGGTTCTGGCGCAACGAAGACCCGACCATCCGCGGACAACGCTATCACCGCATCAAACGCCTGATAGAAGCTGGGATCAATCTGATCGCCTACCATCTTCCCCTTGATGCACACCCGACCCTGGGAAACAATGCCCAACTCGCACGACGCCTCGGGCTTGAGCCTTTTCGTGACGAGTCCGGCAAGCCAGTCACCTGTGGCCCCGGCGGGCTTGTATGGTTAGGCAGTCCTCAGCCCGGTCAGGAATCGATCCAGGGTTTGCTGAAAAAGATTGAATCAAGTCTGGGGCGCAAGCCGGTCTGGATTGGTCAGGACCACGGCGCCACTGGCACAGTGGCGTGGTGCACAGGCGGGGCGCAGAACATGTACGAAGCCGCTATCGCTGCCGGTGCAAACACTTACATCACAGGGGAGATTTCCGAGCCCAGCGCGCACATCGCACGCGAGTCCGACACCACGTTCATCAGCGCAGGTCACCACGCCACCGAGCGCTATGGGGTCATGGCGCTCGGTGAGGCAGTTAAACAAGAGCTGGGTGTCAAAGTCACTTTCATCGACATCGACAACCCAGCCTGATCACGTTCGTAAAAAAAGCGCAATATCAAATGCGTCTAAACCGCTAGACCTTTTGCGACGACTCTTGCTTTTTGAGAAGATCGCGGATCTCGGTCAGCAAAGCGATGTCGGCTGGTGTCGGTGGCGGCGGTGCAGGCTCGGCTTTCTCCTCGGCAACAGCCCGATCCTTGGCCATGTTGACCAGTTTGACCATCCAGAAGATGATGAAAGCCAGCAAAACAAAATTGATGAGGATTGTGACAAACTCGCCCCAGGCAAACACGATGGCACCAGCGCCGGTCAGTTCCGAATAGGTCTCCGGTCCTGTATAACCCTCTGGACGAGATAGCACCAGAAACTTGTTGGTAAAGTCTACCGATCCGCCCAGAATGAAGTTGACAATCGGCATGACGATATGACGGACCAGAGAATCGACGATTTTTCCGAAGGCTGCACCAATGATGACACCCACTGCCAGATCGATGACACTGCCTCGCACTGCGAAATCTCTAAACTCCTTGAGAATCCCTTTTTTATTTGCCATTTTGTTCCTTTAGGAGATGCAAACGCGTCATTGCGCCTTGGGCGTTATAATAATGGACGATCGAGAGTTTGTAACCTCGGGACAGATTGCGTCTCGACCGGCAACACAAGGATTGAACGATGAGTCAGGATTCCACTTTGCATCATGATGATGAAGGTGCAGCACCACTGAATTTGCCAGCCGATCCCAATCGGCGGTTCTGGATTGGAACCACCTGTGCGGTAGGAGGTGTTGCAGGCGCGGCTCTGGCTGCACCTTTTGTCAGCACCTTTGCGCCCTCAGAGAAAGCCCGCGCCGCTGGTGCCCCGGTTGAGGTTGACGTCAGTTCCATTCCACCCGGCGAGATGCGTACGGTGGAATGGCGCGGCAAGCCTGTGTGGATCATCCGCCGCACGCCAGAGATGATTGAAGGCCTGTCCAAAGTCAATGACGATCTGGCCGACCCTAATTCTGATCGACCGGGATTCACACCCGCCTACGCCAAGAACGAGTGGCGTTCGCGAAAGCAGGATATCTGGGTCGGCGTTGCGATCTGTACTCACTTGGGATGCTCGCCGACGCCCCGATTTGCGCCTGGCGCCCAGCCCAGCCTGCCCTCTGACTGGGAAGGCGGAAGCATCTGCCCATGCCACGGATCAACGTTTGACATGGCTGGCCGCGTATACAAAAACAAGCCTGCGCCTGACAATCTGGAAGTGCCGCCGTATCAGTACCTCAGTGACAACAAGATTCTGATTGGCGTGGATGAAAACAATCCCGCTTAAGCGGTGACTGCTGATATCCTCAATTAATAAAACCGACATCGATAGATTGAAAGGAGCCGTTTCATGGCTGGCGAGAAAAGCGTAGAAACGACTGGACTGTTAGGGTGGATTGACCGACGCTTCCCCCTGACATCCAATATCAAGGGTCACCTCACCGAATACTACGCACCGAAGAACTTCAACTTCTGGTACTTTTTCGGTTCATTGGCGATGCTGGTACTGGTCTTGCAGATCGTGACTGGCATTTTCCTTGTGATGCACTACAAACCCGACGCACAACTGGCATTCCAGTCCGTCGAGTACATCATGCGCGAAGTCCCTGGTGGATGGTTCATCCGCTACATGCATTCGACCGGCGCGTCGATGTTCTTTGTGGTGGTTTACCTTCACATGGTGCGTGCTCTTCTGTACGGTTCATATCGCAAACCGCGCGAACTGGTCTGGATCTTTGGTGTCGGTATCTTCCTCTGTTTGATGGCGGAAGCCTTCTTCGGATACCTGTTGCCCTGGGGTCAGATGTCTTTCTGGGGTGCCCAGGTCATTGTGAACCTGTTCTCCGCGATTCCTTTCATCGGTCCTGAACTGGCGATCTGGATTCGTGGTGACTACGTCGTCTCTGATGCAACGCTGAACCGCTTCTTTGCGTTCCACGTCATTGCCATTCCTCTGGTGCTGCTGGGTCTGGTAGTTGCACACATCATTGCGCTGCATGAAGTGGGTTCAAACAACCCGGACGGCATCGATATCAAGGACAAGAAGGACAAACACGGACGCCCACTTGACGGTATTCCGTTCCACCCCTACTACACCGTGCATGACATTATGGGTGTGGCAGGGTTCTTCATCGTGTTCATGGCAATTGTGTTCTTCGCGCCGGAAATGGGTGGGTACTTCCTCGAGTACAACAACTTCATCCCTGCTGACCCGCTCAAGACACCGCTGCATATCGCACCTGTCTGGTACTTCACGCCGTTCTATTCGATGTTGCGTGCAACGACAGATGACTTCACCTGGGTTCTGGCCGGTGCGTCCGTGCTGGCAGCCATCGTGATGCTTGCCAAGTGCAAAGGTCTTGCCAAAATCATTGTCCCGGTAATTCTGATCGTTGTCGCAGTCCTGCTGCGCGCGATCGATGCCAAGTTCTGGGGCGTGGTTGCCATGGGTGGTGCGGTTGTCCTGCTGTTTTTCCTGCCCTGGCTGGACTACAGCCCGGTTCGCTCAATCCGCTACCGTCCCGGCTGGCACAAGTGGCTCTATGGCATTTTCTTCGTGAACTTCCTGATTCTGGGCTATCTCGGAACACAGGCGCCAACCGATGTCTTTAACCTGATGTCTCAGATTGGTACGATTATTTACTTGGCTTTCTTCTTGCTGATGCCAGTCTGGAGTCGCATGGGCACGTTTAAGCCGGTCCCTGACCGTGTCACCTTCCATGCCCACTGAGCCAACTCGATACGGATTGAACATGATTAAGAAGCTCCTTGGCGCCATTGCCCTTTCCCTGTCTTGTGCTAGCGCAATGGCGGCCGGCGGTACGATCACGCTGGATAAAGCCCCCAATCGATTGAATGACCACGCTGCGCTTCAAAATGGCGCAAAACTGTTCGTCAACTACTGCCTGAACTGTCATAGCGCGAGCTCACTGCGTTACAACAAGCTGAGGGATATTGGTCTGACCGACATCCAGATTCGCGAGAATCTGCTTTTTACCGGTGAGAAGGTCGGTGATCTGATGAAGATCGCCATGTCACCCAAGGACGCGGCTCGCTGGTTCGGTGCACCCGCACCGGATCTGTCGGTGATTGCGCGTGCAAAGTCGATCAACGCAGGGCCTCCAGGCGGCGATTACATCTACACCTACCTCCGGACGTTCTACCGCGATACGACCAAGCCCACAGGCTGGAACAACCTTGCGTTTCCCAATGCAGGCATGCCGCACGTATTGTGGAATCTCCAGGGTCCCCGCGAGCTGACCACGACGACTGTCCACCAGGTCGAACGTGAAGGCAAGAAGGTCTGGGAACGACTCGTCACAAGCTACGGACCTCAGGGATACTGGGATGCCAAGGCTGAAGTGCTTGACAACTATCGCGGATCTGCGTCAGAGTCTTATGCATTCAAGGCACTTGACCCCAAGCGCTCCGCAGCTTATGACAGCCAGGCAGCGGACATTTCCAACTTCATGACATGGATGGCCGAACCGGTTCAACTCAAGCGCAAGCAGATTGGCGTCTGGGTCATGTTCTTTCTCGGGCTGTTCCTTATCGTCGCATGGCGCTTGAACGCTTCGTACTGGAAGCACATCAAGTAGCTCTTTAACTCAGGGCCAGCGTCGCGCACATGCCCGACGCTGGCTTTTGCATTTTGAATTTTCTTCGGGACGGTACCTAAACCATGATGGTTCTCTACTCCGGCACCACTTGCCCATTCTCTCACCGTTGCAGATTTGTATTGTTCGAAAAAGGCATGGATTTCGAGATCCGTGACATCGACCTGTACAACAAACCTGAAGATATCAGTGTGATGAACCCCTACGGTCAGGTGCCCATCCTGGTCGAGAGAGATCTGATTCTCTACGAATCAAACATCATCAATGAATACATCGACGAACGGTTTCCTCACCCCCAGCTGATGCCGGCTGACCCGGTGATGCGTGCTCGCACAAGACTGTTTCTCTACAACTTCGAGAAAGAACTTTTCGTGCACGTCTCGGTTCTGGAGGACCAGGTCGCACGCGCTGATGAGAAGCGCTGTGCAGCTGCCCGTGCGGCCATTCGCGATCGCCTCTCACAACTGGCACCGTTGCTGATCAAGAACAAGTACATGCTGGGTGAAGAGTTCTCGATGCTGGATGTTGCGATGGCGCCCTTGCTGTGGCGTCTGGACCACTACGGTGTCGACTTGCCCAAGACAGCGGCTCCGATCCAGAAATACGGCGAGCGGATTTTCTCCCGCCCTGCTTACATCGAGGCACTGACCCCTTCAGAAAAGGTCATGCGACGCTAACCAGGGTTCAACATGTCAGAGATCTCGACCAAGCCTTACTTCATCCGTGCTTTGCACGAATGGTGCACAGATAGCGGATACACACCACACATTGTGGTGCAGGTAGACGAACGTGCTCAGGTGCCTCGTGCCTTTGTCAAGGATGGTCAGATCACGCTCAACGTGGGTGGACTGGCGACCAACAAGCTGGTGCTTGGGAACGATTTCATCGAATTCCAGGCACGGTTTGGTGGTCGTACCGAAAACATCTCAGTCCCTGTCTATTCCGTGACCGCGATTTACGCACGAGAGACTGGTGCCGGGATGGGGTTTGAGGTCGAAGAGCCAGCAGCAACCCTGGAGCAAGGGACTGATCAGACCTCGCCGGGGTCTTCCGAGACGGAGTCTCCTGACGATGACAAGCCCAAACGGCCCCATCTGAAGGTGGTCAAGTAATCAAAGCTATCTTTCGCTCCAATTGGCGAGATGGTCTGAACACCCACGATATTTTGTCAGACACCCACTTGTGCGCGCTGTGTCACAGATACAGACCGGGGTGTGGATCCTGTCTTTGCTTCGCGATGCTAGGCGGCCTGTGTCAACGCTGACATCTCGATCAACCACTCTTCAAACTGCCGGTGAAGCAACGTTTTCTGGGTGGCAGTTGGCGTAATCGCCCAGTACTGTCGCTCAGGTGTACGGATATCAGGAAACGGCGCAACAATTCGCCCTGCCGCGAGATCGGCACTCAAAGTCGGCAACGGTCCGATACCTACCCCCAGACCATCCAGCAGAGCACTGTAGGTCACATAAAAGTGATCAAATCGATAAGTATTCCAGGGCCGGTTAGGCAGATCTGCGGCCTGTAGCCACGCATCCCAGTGCCTGGGTCTTGTTTCGGAATACAGCCAAGTGTGCTCCAGTACCTGTTCAGGGTTCGCTAATGGCTTGTTCACCAGAACCCCGGGAGCAACGATCAAGGTGTGCCATTCCCTGAAAAGCGCAATACCGGTGAACGCGTTGCTGGCCGGCGGATCACGCCGGATCGCCAGATCAAATGCACCTTCAAGCGACAGTTGCTGGGTTGTCACCGACTGAATCTGGACTCTTGCGTCAGGGTATTTCTCTCGGAATTTCGGCAGAAGCGGAATCAGCCACTTCATGGCAAACGTGGCAGGGACGCTCACACGTAAAAGTCGCGTTGTCAGACCACGCCCGTAGTGCAAACTCGCCTGCTGGATCTGGCTGAATGCGCGCGAGATTTCCTCTGCAAAGGCCAGTGCGTGGGCTGTCGGTGCACGCCGAAGACCTTCGCGTTCGAACAATGGCTGACCGAGCCAGTCTTCCAGCAAACGCATCTGCCGACTGACAGCGCCATGCGTGAGTGAAAGCTCCTGGGCCGCCGAGGTGAAACTGCGGTGTCGACAGGCAACCAGAAAAACCTTGAGTGCGTTCAGTGGAGGTGACGAATTCATTTCAAGAGCGTGAGTTTTACTCACGCATTTAATATTATTTATCGATATCTGAGAATTTTACTTACGATAGCATAGCGACTGTGAAATTAGTCAGGAGCTACTCGTGGGATCAGTTGAATTGCATGGGCGCCGTTATCGTCTGCCGAACAAACCGGTGGTTGTGATCTGTATCGATGGATGCGATCCCGAGTACATCCAGAATGCAGTGTCACGCAATCTGTGTCCGAACCTGAGCATGATGATGGAGTCCGGATTCGCATCCATTGCTGACTGTGTCATGCCTTCCTTCACCAATCCGAACAATGCATCGATCGTGACGGGAGTGCCGCCGGCGGTACACGGTATTGCTGGCAACTATTATCTTGACCGCCTCACCGGTGAACGGGTCATGGTCAATGATGCCCGCATGTTGCGAGGGACCACACTGCTGGCAATGCTCAGTCAGGCTGGCATTCGAACCGCAGCCATCACTGCCAAGGACAAGCTGACAAAAATCATCGGTCATGGCCTTACGGGTCCCTGCTTCTCCAGCGAGAAGGCTGGACAGACTTCAATGCTGGAATATGGCTTTGAGACTGCGAAAGATCTGGTCGGACGCCCTCAACCTGACATGTACTCGCCCGATCTTTCGCTTTATGTACTCGATGCTGGCATAGAGTTACTCCGAAGAGATATCAGCCAGGTCATTTATCTGTCGCTGTCGGATTTTGTCCAACACAAGCATGCGCCGGGCGAACCCGCATCTGACGCGTTTCTTCTCGCAATTGATCAGCGCATTGGCAAGCTGACGGCACTTGGCGCAATCGTCGGCTGTGTCGCTGATCACGGAATGTCGCACAAGACCGACTTTCTGGGTCGGGCGCAGATTCTGTTCGTACAAGACCATCTGACGCAAGCCTTCGGACCGGGAAGTGCCCAGGTCATCTGCCCTATCACTGACCCGTTTGTTCGACACCATGGAGCACTCGGCTCCTTTGTCCGCGTTTATCTTCGGAACCTTGACCAGCAGGATGCAGCGACCTCGCTCCTGCGCGAGGCGCCGGGTGTTCATGAAGTGCTTTCCCGTCAGGAAGCCTCCAGCAGACTCGACCTGCCGCACGACCTGGAAGCCGATCTGGTTGTCATCTCAAAAGAAGACTGGGTGTTGGGTTCGGCCCGAGAGGACCACGAGCTGACCGCCGTTCAGGATCGACCGCTGCGCTCACACGGCGGGTACTCGGAGCAGCGAGTGCCCTTCCTGATCTCCCACCCGCTTGACGCCGAGGGGCTGGCCTGGAGTCGATCGACTCGACTGCATAACTACGACATCTTCTACGCAATCCTGAATCACACCGACGCAGTCGTGCGCGATGGCAAAACTGTCACATTTCAGGACTAAGGTGCAATCCATGTTGAAAAAACGCTGCGTTGTGGTCATTTGCGACAGTCTTCGAAATGACTTTGTCGGGGAACGGACCCCGGTACTTCATCACCTGCAAATGACAGGCACCCGCTTCATAAACGCTAAAGCGGTATTTCCCTCAACCACCAGAGTGAGTTCGGCAAGTATCGCCACAGGTTGCTATCCACAACAACATGGTCTGCTAGGCAACACCATGATCCTGTCGGAGCCTGAAGGATTGATCACGCGATCTGTCGGCAAGCCGGAATTTCGTCATGCGTTGTTTGCGGCCACAGGACAATACCTGCGTGTACCGACACTCGCCCAGAGGCTGCATGGTCAATTCACAACGGCCATCTACTCGAACGTGTCGCCCGGCGCAGCATACTTTTTTGATCCAGAAAATTTTGGTTATGTTTACCATCCGGCCGGCTCCTACGCCCCCGGTGGCACGCCTCTGACTGGCGATGATGGACTGCCAGTCAAGCCGGGCATCTCAGGCGACGAGCAGATGACCAGTCGCTTTTGTGATCGCCTGCTTTCAGACCAGAGTCTCGGTCTGGGGGTTCTGTGGCTATCCGAGCCTGACACCAGCGGACATGCTCAAAGCCTGGGCAACTCGCATCACATGGCGGCCATTGCGCACGCTGATGCATGCGTTGACCGCGTTCTGAGTGCCGTCAAAGAACTTCGCAACCGCGGTGAGGATGTGCTGCTGATCGTCGGATCCGATCACGGCATGCAGACGATCACCGAGCAGGTCGACATTGCACAAGAGCTTGTCAAAGCCGGACTCAAACAGAGTGCGACGAGTCAGGAGATTGTCGTTGCACCGAACGGCACGTCTGCAATTCTCGGGTTTGAAGATCATTACGAGCATCGAGAGGCACTGATGGCATGGCTACCCAATCAGGTCTGGGTGGGTGAACATGTCACCGGCCAGCAGCTGGCGCTATGGGGATTGCCCGATGAGACCGCCTGCAGAGTCGCCATTTCGCTGGCAGGCGATGACTCATGCAATGAGATGGGCATTGCGGGCACCTCCTGGTACGCATTTGATCCCGATACGCCAAAGAACATGATCGGCCAAGGCCAGCATGGCGGTCGCCACCCTTACGAAAGCCACCCGTTCCTGATCGTGCAAGGGGCCTCGTTCTCCCGGGCGACGGAGATCACCGAACCCGTCTCACTCGTCGATTACGCCCCAACCATCTTGCAACACCTTGGTCTGGCTGCGCACGGTATGCAGGGCAAGCCTTTGCAACAGTTACTCCCGTCAGAAGCAACTTCTCTGTCCATCGAATCCTGAGGATCACCATGAAAAAATTCAAGTTTGCCCCGTTCGTTCTCGCCTGTGCAATGCTCGCCACCACAGCAATGGCCAGCCCGGCAACTTCTGCCGCAGATCCCGCCGCTCAGCGCGGTGGCGTGCTGCAGATCGCACTGCTTGGCCTGGACTCATCAGACCCACACCGGCACGCAGGCTCGATTGCCGTGCAGCAGATCTATGTTGAGACGCTGACCAGCATTGCTGACGACGGACGCGTACAGCCGTTTCTCGCTGAAAGATACGAGGTGTCGGAAGATGGCAAACGTTACGTGTTTCACCTGCGTGACGACGTCCAGTTTCATAACGGACGACCATTGAACTCTGCCGATGTGAAGGCCAACTTCGACCGGGTGTCACAGAAGGTGACTGGGGGCTGGCTCAGCGGGGCAATGAAACTCGTGCGCTCAGTACAAACGCCCGATTCCAAGACGGTGGTCGTCGAACTCGAGAAGCCATACGCCCCATTCCTGAACCTGATCTCGGAACTCTGGATCGTCGCACCGGAGTCTGCCGGCTGGGATGATCACATCACTCAACCTATCGGCACAGGCCCGTTCAAGTTTGGTCGCTGGCAACCCGATGTCCAGCTTTCAGCGCCCCGGTTCGATCAGTACTGGCAGAAAGGACTGCCGTATCTGGACGAGGTTGTCTTCGACCTCAGGGGCAGTCGTGACAACAGCCTTGGCCTGCGTGCTGGCGACGTGCACATCGGCTACGTCGGCAACGATAAGATCGAGGGGCTTAAAAAGGCAGGATTCGATGTACAGACACTCAAAGACACCGCGTGGTACTTCCTGTCATTCAATAACCGCAATCCATCCGAATTGATGGCCAACCCGCTGGTGCGCGAGGCGATCGCCAGCGCCATTGACAAGAAAGCCTATATGAACTTTGTGGCGGGCCAGGCAGGCATGCCCAGCAACCAGCCGATGCGGCCCGGAACATATTACTGGGACCAGTCTATTGAGCAGGGCGACAAGCTTGCTGCACCCAATCTGGAACGAGCCAGGGCATTGCTTGCACAAGCTGGCGTCAAACCATCGGACCATACGCTGAAGATCGTCTCATGGCAGAGAGACTACTCTCAGGTCGCCGCTCAGATGGTGCGGGCGCTGGGCTTCAAGATTGATCACCAGGCGCTCGATGACATTGGCGCCCAGAAGCTGCTCGGACAATACCAGTGGGATCTGGCGCCTTTCAACTCTGGTCCGCGTGCAGATGTCTACCTTCGCTATGCCCGCTTTCTTAGCAACGGCCCCAGCCCGATGCTTTGGGGCGGAATCCAGGACGAGAAGCTTGATGCGATGATTGCCGCCGCCGTAAGTTCACCAAACTCCGATGCGGCGCGCGCCAACTACCTGGACGCCTGGCGTCACATGATTGACAAGCAATACACCGTTGGCATCGGTCATGCCGCTGACACGATTGCTGTCGCACCGGCAGTTCGCGGATACCAGACAGGTTACACCTGGAGTCAGAACAGGGTTGATGGCGGAGTCGCTCGCACATGGCTCGCCAGATAACCCTGAAAGCCTGGCCATGGGCCGTGCTGGCAATCGTGGTGATTGCCGGCACCCTTTCCTGGCTTGGTCTGACTCAGGATCCATACGACCAGAACTTCCTGGTGCGCAATCAGGGTCCCGGGGCAGACCACTGGCTCGGAACAGACCAGTTCGGCAGAGACCTCCTGGCCCGCCTGATGGCGGGCGCCTGGCTAACACTGGGTGTTGCCGCCAGTGCCACGCTGGTGGCGCTGGCTGGCGGAGCCGGAATTGCCCTGATTGCGTGCAGAGCAGGAGGCTGGTGGCGTCAGACCGTGTTTACGGTATTTGATCTTTTGAGGACCTTGCCAGCCATTCTGGTTGGATTGGTCATCATGACAGCACTGGGCGCCGGCACCGCCACCGTGGTGTTCGCCATCGGGCTGACTTTTGCGCCACTTTTTGCGTATATCACAAGTGCAACGTATGACCGCGAGCGTGTGGCCGGATACGCCGTGGCTGCCCGACTGATGGGTGGAACGTCAACGTGGGTCGCCTGGCGACATATGTTGCCCAACATGAGAGGCGCACTCATCACACAAACCGCCATCGTGATGCCTCGTGCGATCACGACGGAGTCTGTCCTGAGTTTTCTGGGTGTTGGCGTAGCGCCTGATATCCCGACATGGGGAAGAATCATCTCGGCCGCCTCAGAGTATGCTGAGCAGGCACCCTGGAGCCTCGCAACGCCGGTGTTGCTGCTCGCTGGCACGACTCTGACTTTGTCCGTGATCGGACATCGCCTGCGCGATGCCCAGCGAGAGGGTCATTTTCAGGGTGTTTGCACATGAAAACAGCAGTACTGTCCCACGGCATCGGGATGTGGATCCGAATGATGCTGAGCATTCTGGCTATCGCGTTTGTGGTCTTTTACCTGGTCCGGGCGGTCCCCGGCGATATCACTGACCTGTACGCTGCTACTGGCGATCTGACCGCAAGCGATCAAGTCCGAATGAGAGAAGAACTCGGTCTGAATGCCAGCGTACCGGAACAGTTCATCGGGTGGCTTTCCCTGGCCATACAAGGTGATCTGGGGCAATCATTGCGCTTTCAAACGCCAGTGACCAACATGCTGCTCGATGCGCTACCCCACACAGTCATCCTGGCCAGTGCCGCCTTGCTGGCTGGACTCCTTATGGGTGGATCAATTGCGCTTCTTGCATGCGCCTACCCACGAGGTCCTTTCAAGCGTGTAGTCGAGGTTCTGAACATCTGGTCCATCGCGATGCCAACTTTCTGCATCGGCATCATCGGTGTGCTGACATTCTCGATCTGGCTCCAATGGCTGCCCATTCGCGGTCAGCTACTGCTGCCGGTGCTGATCATCGGTCTGGATGTCGCGGGCCAGGTTGCCAAGCCCCTCTACGAAGAGCTCATGGACATCACACGTCGGGGTTTTGTGCGCACGGCGCAGTCCAAAGGGCTCAGCGGCTGGCAAATCTCATGGCGGCACTTGCTGCCCAATTCTGCAGCGGTGGTCATCAGCCTGATAAGTGTGATCTTCGGAACACTAATTGGTGGCGCGCTCACGATGGAAGTGATTTTTGGGCTCAATGGAGTAGGTGGACTGACCTTCACGGCCATTCAGGGCCGCGACTATCCATTGGTGCAGGCCGGACTTATCTGGATGGCGGCAGCTGTCGTTTTTGTGAACGCACTGGCCAGACTGGCAAGCCTGGCAATTGACCCCAGACTCAGGAGTGCATAATGAGTAAATTGCTTTCAGCGCGGGACCTGACCATCTTCGCCGGTCCCAGGCATCTGGTCCGCGAGATCAGTTTCGATGTGGCGCCAGGTGAGTTTCTCGCCGTTGTCGGAGAGTCTGGCAGCGGAAAATCCGTGACCTCGATGGCCTGCTGCGGTCTGCTACCGCCCGAACTGTCTGCCCAGGGCAGTGTCACATTTGATGGTCAGGATCTGCTACGACTATCCAGTGGCCAATGGCGACCGTTGCGGCGCAATGGCATTGCCGCCATCTTTCAGGATCCGATGTCTTCGCTGAATCCACTTATGAAGGTGAGTGCCCAGATCAGTGAGGCGATTGATGGATCAACGCGAGTTGACCGGCCAAAGCTCGACAGAGTCCGCGCCCTGATGCTTGAGGTTGGACTAGAGCCTACGGAGCGCATCCTGCAGGCGTACCCCTTCGAGTTGAGTGGTGGCCAGCAGCAACGCATCATGATTGCCATAGGGCTTGCAACCAACCCGAGGCTATTGATTGCTGATGAGCCCACGACAGCTCTGGATGCCTGCACCCAGGCCCAGGTGATTGAGCTCTTGCAGCAATTACGCAAAAGTCGCGCCATGGCGGTGCTGATGGTGACCCATGACCTGTCAATTGTCAGGTCAGCGGCTGACACAATCGCCGTGTTTCACGAAGGACAATGCGTGGAGGCCGGGACCGCGAAGCAGGTCATGCTGAACCCCGAACATCCCTATACGCAGTCGCTGGTACTCGCATCCATGCAGACGGTGCAGCGTGATGAAATGAATCCTGATCAACAAGGCTCTGAGAGCATTGTGCTGAATGCAAGGCAGGTATCCTTCCGGTACCCCAAAGCACTTGAAGATGCTCTCAAGAATATCTCGATCGAGGTGAATTCCGGCGAATGCCTCGGGATCGTTGGCGCATCCGGATCGGGCAAAAGCACGCTGGCCAAGGTACTGGTGGGAGCGCTTGAGCAAACCAGCGGCATGATTGAAGTATGCGAACTCGCATCAAATCTGCGCTGGCAGACAAACAGGACCAATCTTGCATTCGCCAGACAGTGTCAGTATATATTCCAGGACACGACGGGCAGTCTGAATCCGATCCACAGTGTACGTCAGACCCTGTTCGACGCTTTGAAGCTGGCAGGCTTCGCCGAGTTCGACAAGTCGCTGGAACAGCGAGCAGCAGATTTGCTGGCTGAGGTTGGACTGAGTCTGGATACACTCGAGAAGCTTCCTCTGAGTCTTTCAGGTGGACAGCGTCAACGTGTCGTCATTGCACGTGCCCTGGCGATGAATCCAAAGGTTCTGGTATGTGATGAGCCTGTTTCTGCGCTGGACGCCCACTTGCAGAAGCAGGTGATCAACTTGCTGGTTCAGCTGCAAAGACGTAGATCCATGGCACTCGTATTCATCGGTCATGATCTTCACCTCATGGCCCAGTTCTGCGACCGGCTGATCGTCATGGATCGCGGGGCTGTGGTTGAGTCTGGCATGGCCAATGAACTGTTCACCCGGCCCTCGAGTGATGCCTTGCGGGAACTACTCGGGCAAACGCACGGCAATTCGGCAAATACTGGCGCTCAATGGGTATCCACCACCAGAGCTAGCGCTACCACGATCAATGAACCCGATCTGCCGTATGTGAGTCAGACCCGGCGAACTGCGATTGCCGCTTAGTGATACCTGCCAAAATTACCTGAACCCTTACACGCATGGCAGCCATTGACAGCAGATTCGTCCAGGCTGAGGCAAACTGGTACAATCTCGTTCCGTTATGATTTTGCCAAAAGCAAATTGCTTTATAGGTCTTGCCTCAGTGCCGCTTGGCAGTGGCCAGGGGCGGACAACGTAACGATTCGCCGGTGTAGCTCAGTTGGT